>JBEPYG010000165.1:0-9683 GCA_041641515.1 Roseiflexus sp. | reverse complement strand
GCAACATGTTCACACCGCGCGAACGGCGCGAACGGGCGATGATGCTGCTCGATCAGGTCGGCATGGCCGATCAGGCGCACAAACTTCCCTCCGCTATTTCCGGCGGTCAGCAGCAGCGCGTTGCCATCGCCCGCGCCCTCGCCAACGACCCGCCGATCGTCCTGGCAGACGAGCCAACCGGCAACCTTGACTCGAAAACAGCGCAGCAGGTGTTTGCGCTGTTTGAGCGTCTGGTCGATCAGGGCAAAACCATTTTGATGGTCACCCACGACAGCGATATGGCGCGGCGAGTCAGCCGGGCGGTCATTATCGCCGACGGGCGGATCGTCAATGAGTATGTTGCGCAGGCGCTCTCTTCCCTAACGCTCGATCAGCTGGGCTGGGTGATGCGTCACGCCGAGACTCGCACCTATGCCCCCGGCGCAATCATTCTCGAACGGGGCGATGCTGCCGACAATTTCTACATCATCACCAAAGGTGAGGTTGAGGTCTTCATCGAACATCCCGACGGCGGCGAAATCATTGTCAACCATCTGAGCAGCGGCGCCTACTTTGGTGAAATCGGTCTGCTGCGCGAAGGACGTCGCACTGCCAGTGTGCGCGCCAGTTTCGCCACCGGTTGCGATGTCGCCATACTCGACCGCCAGGAGTTTCACACCTTGCTGGCAGAGTCGGAAACGACTCGCCACGCTATCAATCAGGTCGCGAGTGAACGCGACGCACACACCCGTGCAACTGAAGCCAACGTGTCGTAGATGTCTTGTGATGCGTCTCAAAGAGAGTGAGGCAGGCGCATGGTCCGGTTTTCCATCAAACAAACGGTTATGGCGGCGGCGCTGCTGGCGCTGACCGCCTGCGGCGGGCAGGCGACCACTGCTCAACCCACCCCCATTCCGCCGGTGCGCGCCGATGAGCGCGTGGTCGCTGAAGGACGTGTAACGCCGGTGCGCAGTGCTGCACTGGCAATGAACAGCAACGGCGTCGTGGCGGAAGTGTTCGTTGCAGAAGGCGATATGGTGCAGGCGCAACAGGCGCTGCTCCGGCTCGACACCCGGCGGCAGGAGGCGCTGGTGGCGCAGGCGGAAGCCGACAAGGCGCGTGCCGAGGCGGCGCTGGCGCGTCTGAAGGCGGGATCGACCGAAGAAGAAATCATGGCTGCCGAAGCGCAGGTTCGGCGCGCCGAGGCGCAGGTGCAACAGGTGCGCGGCAGTGTAACCAGCCGCGACATCCTGGCTGCCGAAGCGCGTCTCCAGCAGGCGCGCGCACGCCTGGCAGAACTCGAGCGCGCCGACAATCGTCCTGAAGTGATCCAGGCGAAAGCTCGTCTCGACGAAGCGCGCGCAACTCTCGAAGCTGAAAGAGCGCGCCTCTCGGCTGCCAAGACCGATGCCCGCCTGCGGATGGACCAGGCGGTTGACGCGCTCACACGCGCCCAATCGGCCTGGGTGGTCGCCAAAAATGAGTGGGACGCCGTCCAGGAGAACGGTAATCACCCAACACTGGGGTATGGATTGAACGAAGCCGAGAAGCGCAAGTTCTACGATGCGTTTGTGCAGGCGGAAACGGCGCTGCGCAGCGCTGAGAGCAGCGTCGAACAGGCGCGTGTGGCGTATGATGCAGCACGCCAGGCGGAGGTGGTTGGCGTCAGCGTCGCTGAGCAGCGCGTCGTTGAAGCCCAGGCGGCATACGACCGCGTGCTGCGCAGCACGAACAACGACGAACTTGCTGCGGCGCGCGCTGAGGTCGCCGATGCACAGGCGCGCCTTGATCGACTCGGCGGCGAAGAGCGCGCCGGCGCCATCGCCAGCGCCGAGGCCGCGCTGGCGGAAGCACAGGCCAACCTGGCGCGCCTAAAATCTGGACCAACCGCCGCTCAGATCGCCGAGGCGGAAGCCGAGGTGCGCCGCGCCACTGCTGCGCTCCTCGCCGCGCAGACACAACTCGACGAAATGACCCTGCGCGCGCCGTTCGGCGGACTGGTCGCTGCGGTCAACATCAGACCGGGCGAATATGTGACCCCTGGCACAGCGCTGGTCACCATCGGCGATCCGTCCGCCTGGCAGATCGAAACGACTGACCTGACCGAACTGAGCATCGTCAAGGTGCAGCCCGACGCGCTAGCTACCATCACCTTCGATGCGCTGCCCGGCGTCGAGATGCAGGGGCGCGTGACGCGCATCCGTGAACTCGGCGAGAATCGCCAGGGAGACATCACCTATCGCGTGATTATCATTCCCTCGCAGCACGATGCGCGCCTGCGTTGGAATATGACCGCCTCGGTCGCGATTGGTCAGCCTTGAAACGTGAATGCGGCGGTAACGTGGAATGCAAAACGTCGGGGCGAAGGAAAACGCCCCGACGTGACCGTCACCGATAGACTGGCGGGGAGGGCGGGATTTGAACCCGCGAGGGGGGGTTACCCCCTACGGCATTTCCAGTGCCGCGCACTAGGCCACTATGCGACCTCCCCATGTTTGCAGCAGTGATGTGTATCGTGCGGCGCCGTTGCGTACAACGGCGCTCTCGCCTTTTATTATACACCATCACCGGCCTCATGCTACAATACCTGTGGCATGGTTGTATGAGCCCCCGATCGTGAACAGTGAGTTGTATGGCTCGTGAAATCGTTCGCGTCGCCGCATCCGGCGATCTCCCACCTGGTCGCATGATCTACGTCGACATCGATGGGTTGCCGATTGCGCTGGCGAACGTCGGTGGTACGATCTACGCCTTTGGTGACTCATGCCGTCACGAGGGAGGATCGCTTTCGTCTGGCGTGCTGATTGATGAGACGGTCACCTGCCCGTGGCACGGCTGGACCTACAATGTTCGCACCGGGAAAGCGATTGTTCCGCCGGTTGGCATCCGCATTCCAACCTACGAAACACGGATCGACGGCGATAGCATATTCGTCATTGTTGACTGGTCCGATTGACAGAGACCGCCATGGACGACCTGGGAGAACTACCACCATCCTGGCGCGTCACGCGCGCCGTCAGCCGCGAGCTCGCAGCGCCGCAAACCGCCGTGCAGATCATTGGCGATCAGCGTCTCGCTGACCTTGCGCGCCCTGGTATGCGCGTGACCATTGCATTCACCGATGCAACTCGCGCCTGCCCAGACGAACGGCTCGTCGGCGCTCTGCTTGGCGAACTCGAACAGAGCGGCGTTGCACCCGACGACATCACCCTGATCTGCGCCACCGGACTGCACCGTCCCTCGACCCCTGCCGAACGTCTTGCCAAACTTGGACCGGCAATCGTTTCTCGCTACCGCATTATCGACCACAACGCCCTTGACCCTGGCAACCTCGTCGATCTTGGAACTATCAACGGCATTCCCCTGGTTGTTCATCAGCGCTGTATCGACACCGACCTGCTGCTGGCGACCGGCGTCGTCGAGCCACACCAGTACGCCGGCTATTCCGGCGGCGCCAAAACGGTCGTCATCGGCTGCGGCGGTGAAGCAACCATCAGCGCCACCCACGGTCCTGCCATGCTCGATCATCCGGGAACACGATTGGGAGCAATCGACGGAAATCCATTCCAGACGTTTGTACGCGCGGGTGGTGAACGCGCCGGGTTACGCTATGTCATGAACACCATTCTGGACGAACATGGCGAACCCCTGATCATCGCCGCCGGTCCGCCGGCGCGCGTTCACGATTATCTGGTGGCACAGGCGCGTACCATCTACGAAGCGCCGGTCGCGCAGCCGGTCCACGTTGCGCGCGCCGGCGTCGACGGACCCAAGGCGGTCAACCTGTATCAGGCGAGCCGTGCAGCGACCTATCTGGCGCTGGCGGAACGCACTCCGCTCCTCCCCGGCGCACCCATTCTTTTGCCTGCCCCGATCCCCGAAGGCGCCGGCGAAGGCGCTGGCGAACGCCGCTTCTTCGATGTACTCTCGAAAGCTGCATCAGTGCAACACCTGCTCGATGATCTGCGGCGCACCGGATTCCCGGCCGGCGCACAGCGCGCCTACATCCTGGCGCAGGTGCTGGTGCGTCATCCGGTCATCGTTGTCGGCGCACAGCACCCGGACATTGTGCGCGCCTGCCACATGCACGCCGTCCCCGACATGGCGGCAGGCATTGCACTGGCGGATCGTCTGGCGCGCGAAGCGTTCCGGCTGGCGCCCGATGCGCCGATCGAGTTTCTGGACGTGCCGCACGCGCTGCTGACCCTGCCGCGCCTGATCACCGAAAAACAGTAACTGTTCACGACTCAGAGGGTTGGGGAAGTCTCCCGAGATCAAGAATCGGCGGCGGGATGGCTTTTGCAAACGCCATACGACGCTGCCCCGCCGACGCACAAACACCGTATTGACCCTGGCTGATGCGAGCGCCATACCTGCGGCCGGCTCAGATTCGGCCCGTCTGTTCCGGGTTGCTGGCGTGCACGCAAACATGAGCCAGAACAAGCTCAAGTGTAACTGTTCACACTTCTCCTGGGATCGAGGGTGCGGTCGCAGCGATGTTGCATTGCAACGTCGCTACGCGAATGCTTTGACCCCAAATCTGAACACGTACGCGCAGGTTCGGTCTTTTCTTTCGCCACCATTTGTGGTACGCTAGAAGGAGCACAATTTCATACGTCTGGCAATCGACAGATAGCCGATGCGATCATCTGGCTATTTCCGGCAGTGTGGGCTTTCACGACCGAAAAGGAGCAGGTCATGGTCCCACTGGATGAATGGCTTGCGATTCGAGGAGAGCAGTACGCGGCATTGCTCGACATGCGGCGTGAGCATATCTGTCGCACCGTAACCGAGCGCCTTATGCATACGTTTCCGACGCTCTGTTACGATCCGGTCCGTCCCGATGCAACCGAGTTTCAGCAACTGGCATACGAACGCACTCCTCGCCGCTTTCACCGCCTGATACAGGTCGTCTTGCGACTGCAATCCATCGCTGTGATCGAACGCGAGTATCGCTGGGGGTGGCCCATCCTGCAACGATACCGTGTGGAACGAATCCATTTGATTTCCCACATTCACTGGTACTTCGAGGCAGCGCGGAAATTCGCTCCGCTAGAGCGGGGAGACCGTAAGCCCTTCGCGCAGCTCGAGGCAGCCATTGTTCGGATCGTTCACAGCATCGCGCAAACGACGATTGATGCATTTGGCGGAAATGGGCATCAGAACAGTCCTGGCTTTGCATTGTGACAAACGTCAGCGCATTGGCCCGATCTTGCGAAAATAGCATTGATATGCTATTATGAGAGGCGATGCAGGCGGGTAGCTCAATTGGCAGAGCAGCGGCCTCCAAATCCGCAGGTTGCAGGTTCGATTCCTGTCCCGCCTGCCACCCCTAGTGAACTTGTTGTTAGGCGCTTCGTTCGACAGGAGGGGTGGCAGAGTGGTTGTAATGCAGTCGTCTTGAAAACGACCGGCCCTTCAACAAGGCCCGTGGGTTCGAATCCCACCCCCTCCGCCACCGGAATAATCTGACTCGCTCCGCACGGGGAGGTCGCATAGTTGGCCTAGTGCGGCGGTTTGCTAAACCGCTAGGGGAGCAATCCCCTCGAGGGTTCGAATCCCTCCCTCCCCGCCACCAAAGCCTCCCGCAGACCCTCTGCGGGAGGCTTCTTCATCCTTCATTCCTCTCTCAAATGTTCTGAACATCTTCCTAACAATCTTTCTCTACTATAGGAGCAGCGGTGAACGTTACCGCACAACGCTCGATATACAAGGAGATGAGGGTATGAAACATTCCCGCTTACTCGTGTTTGGTGCAGTAGCTCTGGGACTCGCGCTCGGCATTGCCATCGGTCCGCTCTTTTCTGCAGCGACCGCCAGTGCGCAGTCCTTACCAACGACTCAGTCCGTCCCGCCTGGAACGTCGCTGTGGAATGAGTTTCTCAACCAGCTGGCCGCGGCGCTGAATATTCAGCGCGCCACGCTCGATAGCGCAATTCAGACGGCGGGCGCAAAGACGATTGACAATGCCGTGCAACAGGGGACGCTGACCCAGGCGCAGGGCGATGCGCTCAAGGCGCGCCTGCAGGCCGGAGATGTCGGTGTGCTGTGGGGTCGTGGGCGCGGCAGAGGACCAGGTGTGCAGGCGCTGGTGGGTGTTCATCAGGCAATGTTCGACGCCGCCGCGCAAAAACTGGGCATGACTACTGCCGATCTGATCTCCCGGCTGCGCAGTGGGCAGACGCTGGCGCAGATCGCGCAGTCGACAGGAATTGCCGAGCAGGACGTGATTAACGCCGCTCTGGCAGCTGCCAGGACTCAGCTGGATCAGGCGGTGGCGAATGGGAGCCTGACCCAGGCGCAGGCTGACGCCATCTATACCGGCCTGCAGCAGAAGGGTCCCCAGCTGTTCACTCCACGTGGGCGCGGTTTCCATGGCCGTGGCGCATGGATCGCCCCGGTGACGCCGACACCTTCTCCGTCAGGCACGACGTAGCGCCTGTTCAACGACCAGACATCCCGACATGATTGCAGGCGAAGCAATCTTCTCGACCAAGAGGAGATTGCTTCGGCGTTTATGCGCCTGATAATGACTGTACAGCGCTCGCGACAGCGCGAATGCCGCCGACCGACGATTCATGCGAGGTCCCCTGTGCTTTGCACAACACCAAAACACGTGTGTTACACTGGTGGCATGACTGCTGAATTGCTTGCCGATGTCGCGGTTGGCGCCGATGCGATCTTCACCTATCGTGTGCCGCTACCATTGCACACGGCCATACGGTCTGGGCAGCTTGTGTGGGCGCCGCTGCGTCAGCGGCTCGTCCAGGGCATTGTTCTTGATCTGTATGCATGGGGCGATCACCTGAACGACGCCGACGAGCTCTTCAGCTCGCCTGCACTCCGGCCCCACCCTTCCGATCTTCCTGATCGGCAAACGCCAACATTGCGCGACCTGATCGATATTGCCGACCCGGAAGCGTCACTGACGCCAGCGCAGATCCGGCTGGCACGCTGGATTTCTGGCTACTATCGGGTATCGTTGTACGAAGCGTTGACGCTCATGCTTCCGCCTGGCGTCACCCGCGAATCCGAGACATCCTGGCGCGCAACGGTAGAAGGACATAGTGCGACGCTGGGCGCATTGCCTCCCGGCGAGCGTGATGTACTCTACCTGTTGCGTCGCAGCGGCGAGATGACCGAACGCGACCTCCGCAGGCGTCTACGCGGCAGCGATGCCGAACTCCAGACCATCTACGCGGCATTGCGCGAACGCGGATTCATTGAGCGTGGCATGGTCCTCAGCCGGGCGCGCGCGCGACCACGTACTGAACGTCTGGTGCGTCTCGCTGTTTCACCAGACGAAGCGCGTGCGGCACTGGCAACCCTTGCGCGCGCGCCCCGGCAACGCGCCCTGGCAGCTTATCTGATCGACCAACCCGAATCTGTGTCGGTTTCCGACGCGCTTGCTGCTGCTGCCGCCGATACTGGCGCACTGCGCGCCCTCGAGCGTCGGGGACTGGTGGAAATAATCACGCAAGAGGTATGGCGCGACCCACTCGCGAACATCGTTGCTGCGCCCGATACGCCGCCGGTGTTGAGTCCGGCGCAGCAGAAGGCGTGGGACGAGATCGCCGGCGCTCTCGACCGCCTAGCTGCACAGCTGCCAGCTCGCCACACTGATGCTGCGCCGGCGCACTTTCTGTTGCACGGAGTAACCGGCAGCGGCAAGACCGAACTCTACCTGCGCGCTATCGCACGCGCGCTGCGTCTGGGGCGACAGGCGCTTGTGCTGACACCTGAAATCGCACTGACGACCCAACTGGTGCGCCGTTTTGCTGCGCGCTTTCCTGGTCGCCTGGCGGTGCTTCACAGTGAACTCGCGACTGGCGAGCGGTACGATCAGTGGCGGCGGTTGCGCCGCGGCGATGCCGACATTGCCATTGGATCACGCTCTGCCGTCTTTGCGCCCCTTCCCCGCCTGGGACTGATCATTGTCGATGAGGAACACGAGCCATCATACAAGCATGATGCCGCACCGCGCTACCACGCTCGCGATGTCGCGCAGCGCCTGGCAGTTATTACGGGCAGCGTCCTCATCCTTGGCAGCGCGACGCCATCGGTCGAGAGTTATGCCGCTGCACGCGCTCGACAACTGCGGTTACTGGAATTGCCGGATCGTGTTGCGATGACCCTCGGTCCCGATGGATTGCCGCACACGCGCACGTTGCCCCTGCCACGAGTGACTATTGTGGACATGCGGCGCGAACTTGCGGAGCAGAACCGTTCGATCTTCAGCCGTCCACTGCAAGAGGCGCTGGCAGTGGCGCTCGAACGCGGCGAACAGGCAATACTGTTTCTCAACCGGCGTGGCTCAGCCTCGTTCTTCATGTGCCGCGATTGCGGTCACGTGATTGCATGCCCACACTGTTCATCGCCGCTGACGCTGCACCAGGAGTCAACCGGGCAGCAGAGCGATGCTCGCACTCCCGCATCCGTCAGCCTGCTCGTCTGTCATACCTGCAACCATCGTGAACTGCCGCCGGCTATCTGCCCGCAATGCTGGAGTTCGCGCGTCAAATCGTTCGGCATCGGTACGCAGCGGGTGGTTGACGAGATTGCATCACTCTTTCCCGGCGCGCGCGCATTGCGCTGGGACCGCGACAGCGTCGGGCGAAAAGGCGATCACGACCGCCTGCTCGATCAATTTCTTCGACACGAAGCGGATATACTGGTCGGCACACAGATGATCGCCAAAGGTCTCGATTTGCCGATGGTCGGCATGGTTGGCGTGGTCGCCGCCGACACCGGGCTGTACCTCCCCGATTTTCGCGCTGGCGAACGCACCTTTCAACTGTTGACGCAGGTTGCCGGACGGGCGGGACGGCGCGCAGAAGGAGCACAAGTAATCATTCAGACCTACGCGCCCGAACACTATGCTCTTCGCGCCGCACAGGAGCACGATTACCACACCTTCTACGAGGAGGAAATCGCCTTTCGTCGCCAGACCGGTTACCCGCCCTTCAATCGCCTGGTGCGCTTCGTG
Source organism: Roseiflexus sp. (assembly GCA_041641515.1). Classification (GTDB taxonomy): domain Bacteria; phylum Chloroflexota; class Chloroflexia; order Chloroflexales; family Roseiflexaceae; genus Roseiflexus. The sequence goes on along the minus strand of JBEPYG010000165.1, from coordinate 718 downwards.
TACAGCGCCGGCAGCGACGCGCGCGCACGACGCGCCGCCGAGTCGCTGGCGGACGAGATTCGCGCACTGGCAACAAAACGCCTCACTGACGACTGGAGCCTCATTGGACCGGCGCCGGCCTTCTTCCGCATTCAGCGCAACCGTTACCGCTGGCACCTCATCCTGCGCGCCGCCGACCCGACGCCGCTCCTCAACGCGCTGCGCCTGTCGCCAGGATGGGTGATCGATATCGATCCGGTGCATGTGTTGTGAGGCGAATGCGGAAGATGGCACGTGGGATAACGTTGAATGTTGAACGTTCAACGCCTTTGGTCACCAGCACATCCAGAACGCCTCACCGCGACCGACAGGCGGTTGGGCGGGAAGATCCGTCCGGCGGAAGCCTTGCAGTTCAAGGAAGGAAATCCCCTCTTCATTGCTGGCAGCAATGGCGCACAGGGTACTAGCTTTTTCTGGAATAAGCCAGGACTCGATGAGCGCCATACACTCCTGTCCATACCCCTGGCGCTGGAAGCCGCCCCAGATCAACAGCCAGATCGCCGCTGAGTCCGGTCGTGGCGCACCGATCTGGACTTCCATTGCGCCGATCAGTAGACCGGTGACCGGATGATACACGCCGAACAGCACTCGATCCGGCGCTTCCTGCGCCCGCTGCCATTGAACGCGCACATCATCGAGCGTCAGGCGATCCGCGCGGTCCCCCAGACCGTCGAAGTAG
>JBEPYG010000164.1:0-9723 GCA_041641515.1 Roseiflexus sp. | reverse complement strand
TATCTCTTCTACCTGGGTCGGTTTAGCGGTCTTTCCGGCGCGACGCTACGCCGGCGAGTTGCTGCCGAGATCGACGCATTTGGTCTGACCGGCGTCGCCGATCGTCTGTTAAGCGCCCTCTCGCGTGGCATGGTGCAGCGCGTCGGGCTTGCACAGGCGTTGTTGAGCGAACCGGAGATTGTGCTTATCGATGAACCGACGGCAGGGCTCGATCCCGAAGGACAACGCGACATCATCGATCTGCTTGCTGCAGTCCGCCAGCGTGGGTGCACGATTCTGATGACGACGCACTTCCTTGATGAAGCAGACCTGTTGTGTGATCGGATCGGCATTCTGCACGGCGGGCGCATTGTCGCTGAGGCGGAAACGCATACGCTCCACCGACCATCGAGCAGCATCGTGATTACAGTGGCAGACCTTCCTCCAGCAACAGAATCTGCCCTGACTGCGCTGTCGTTTGCGGTGCAGTGTAACCGGCGCGAGATCATCCTGACGCCGAGTACACCGGAATTGCAGGCGCAGGTGTTGCGTGTGCTCCTCGATCACGGTGTCTCCATCGTCACCCTGGCGCCGCGACATCATCCGATCGAGGAGTTCTATTTCGAGGCGGTGCGGGGCGAAACGAAGCGTGACAGTTCATCTGATACGCCTCCTCCTGGTCCTTCGGGAATGGGAGATACGCTGTTGCGTGAGCTGCTGCGTCGCGAGGACCAGCGGACCCACGAAAGCGAGGAGCGCAAGAGTCCATGAATGCGCTGATTCGTACATACTGGTTTGCATTGTTTACGCTGAACGAGTATCTGCGCTCCGGGCGGGTGGTCGTCGAGTTGCTGTCAATTGCGGCGATGTACTATCTGTTCTTTCGCCGCTGGACGATACCTATGACGCCGGAATACTTCTTTTCGACCGCCGGATTATTGACGCTGGGACTGACAGTGTATACTGGCTCGACCATCCTTGCACTTGGTGACCGAGCATCAGGATACGTGACGCTGGCGCGGCGTCTGGGTCGTGGTCCCTATCTGCTGGGTCTGTACCTGGCAGTGCTGGCGGTCTCTTGGGGCGTGTACGGCGCGATCTGCCTGCTGGTTGCGTTCACCAACCCGATAGGTAGTCTCAGTTTTACCGGCTGGGTGTTAGGAACGATCCCGCTCTTGCTGAACCTGGCGCTGCTGGCGGCGTTTCTGACGCTGCTGACGCCAATCGTGCTGCCGGCGCCGTGGCGCCTGGCGGTGCTGGCGCTGGTGGCGCTGGCGTTCTCTGGAAGCCTGATCGGCGGCTCAACGCTGTCAGTATTGCCTCAGTCAGTCGCACTTGCGCTGGATGTGATGCGCACTGTGCTGAGCGCACCATTGTTACCCGCGTTTACCGGTTTTGCTATCTCGGTCAGTCGAGATTACAGTGGCGCGTCGGCAGTCGTGCCTGTGACGCAGTTATTTCTGGTGATCGGGTTGTTGGCGTTCGCCGTGTACTCGTTTGCGAAACGGGAAATCATCTTTTCGGTCTAGGCAGTGATGTGCCAAGTGCGGTATAATTGTTCTGCGACAGAAAGAACAACATTGCTTATGTGTGGGTGTACCGTGTGGCAGAGAGGTCTGCCGTGGTTTCGGCGTCTGCATCAGATGATGACCGGTTGATCAGCGTGTGCCGGGCGCTTGCGCATCCTGTTCGCCTGGCGATTGTGCGCTATGTTCAACGTCACCCGCGCTGCATTGGCAACCAGATTCAGTTGCATCTGCCTGCACCACTGGCGCGCGCGCAGTCGACGCTGTCGCAACATTTGAAAATCCTGTGCGCCTCTGGCGTGCTCCGTGCTGAGTCCGAAGGACCGGCAACCTGCTATGTAATCGATCAGGCGCAGCTGGACTGGCTCTGCCAGCAGATAGGGACATTGCGCGATTGAATGATAGCTGCCGGCGCTGAGTCGCTTCCTGCTTCTATGTCCAATGCTCAACGCTATGCGCTTCTGATTATCGCCACAACGGTCGTGGCGTTGGCGACGGTCTTTGTTGCTTACGAGGCGCTGCCCGATCGCGCGTTTGCCGCTGATGATTTTCAGTGGCTCGTGAATGTGCGCGATCGGTCGTTGCAGATGATTATTGCGCGCGCATTCGATGCCAGCGCCGAGTCGCACTTTTATCGTCCTCTCGTCTGGTTGCTGTTGTGGGGTCAGTGGCAATTGTTCAGTTTCGATGCCAGCGCCTTTCATCGTGTGTCGCTGGCGCTCCACGTGATCAACGCAGCGCTCGTGGGCTGGCTGGCGTACCGTATCGTCAGATCACGCACGTCCATTGCACTGGTTGTTGGGTTTACTGCAACAATGCTGGTGGCGGCGCTGCATCCCGCGCCGTTCGAGGCTGTGGTATGGGTGTCGGCGCAGAGTGAACTGCTAGCTGCACTCTTCCTCTTGCTAACCCTGCATTGCTGGTGGAGCGCCAGTCTTTCCGATGAACGGTCGCTCTCTCGCCTGATCTGGTCTGTCGTTGCCGCTGTGCTGCTGATGCTGGCGTTGCTGACCAAAGAGAGTGCGATTATTGGCTTGCCGTTGATCGTTTTGCTCGAATGGGAAGCAGCGCGCATGACCCGGCGACGCATGGCGCTCATGCCGCTCATTCTTCCGCTTCTGGTGACCGCAGTGTATCTTACAGCTGCACTCGATGTTGCGTCGCGCAACTATCTGGTGCGCGAGAGCGGTTATGGCGTCGGCGCCCAGCTTGTGCTCAATCCGCTGCGGAGTCTCGGATTGATCGTTGCGCCGTTGCCGGGCGCGGAGTATGGCAGGGCGGCATGGCTGCCGATAGCAGGTGCGGGAGCGGCGCTGGCCGGGATCATGGCGCTGGCGATTGTGTGGCGGTACGGGAAAGGCGTTGCTTCGTTGCTGGCTGGTGTACTCGCGCTGATCATCACGCTTGCGCCGACAGCGCCATTCGCTTCGGCGCCGGATTCGCGGTATCTCTATCTGCCGGTGATGGTTGTTGCACTGATGGCAGGCCGCTGGTCTGCCATGCTTGTGGATTGGGTCGTGTCAGCCGAACCGCGCAAGCATACGCGCATTGCACGTCTGTCGATCGGGGGCGTTGCAATCGTGGTTGCGCTGGCGTTTGGTTTGTTGGCAATCAATGAGACCCGGGGGCGGGAAGTTCGTTTTGCCGCTGGCACGCGCCCCGGCGAAGAGTTGCGCCTGTTTGCAGCAGCGCAGTGCGCTGACGGACGCCTTGATCGTATGCTGGTTGTCGAGCCGCCAATCGCAGCGCCCCACGTCGAGGCGATTATCCGCCTGAGTTGTGGCGCCAGCCCTCATACGATGGTCGTTGGGATGGGCGATGTCGAGCGCGAATTGCGCCCGAATACGCTGGTCGTCGTGTTCGATGGCGGTTTTCCACACCTGTTGACGCGAACATCCTCGTGATCCTGTTGGGGCACGGCAGGACCGGGCCCGTGGTGCGCCCGTCGCACCTGGGAGAGCACATCCGCGCGCCGGGGAGGAGTCCCGTCGGTGTACGGCGCCGCCGCGCCCCGACCGGGCAAAACCCGCGAATCGATAGGCGAGTGCTGATCACACGCACCACTATCGCCGATCGGTTATGCCAACAGGCAACACCGGTCATACGGTATAATGCAAAGAGTGATCAGAGAGCGCTATTTCCAGCCCAACGCGTATGGTTCTGCATCAAGAGGCGGATAACGTACCAGACCCGGCTGATATGAACAGACTGGCGCCCGAACAACTGGCGCGTTACCTGCCGGGTGATCTCTCCGGTCGTTTGAACCGCGCCGACCATCAGGCTGATATTCAGGGGTCGTACCGCCATCTTATGGCAGTGCGTTCTGCGATTGTCACCTATCTTCCACGCCGCATTGTGCAGTGGGCTCTGCACGAACGTCGTTCGCCTCCCTGGCTGGAATGGGTAGAGGGATCGCTGCTGTTCGCCGACCTTTCCGGCTCGACAGCGCTGGCGGAGCGCCTCAGCGTCCTTGGGCGTGAAGGAACCGAACTGGTTACCGAATTCCTCAACAGCATCTTTGCCCGCATGATCGATGTCATTTCGGCGTATGGCGGCGATCTGATTTCGTTCGGTGGCGATGCGCTGCTCGTGTTATTCGATGATGCCGATCACCCTCGAACAGCTGCATGTGCAGCGCTTGGATTGCAACAGGCCCTCAACGGGTATGTGCGCAGTGTCGTTGGAGTGGGCGATTTTCCAATGCATCTTCATGTTGGCGTCGAAAGCGGTCAGGTGGCGCTGGTGAGCGCCGGACACGCCGACATGTGGCATTATGCAGCGCTGGGCGCTGTGGTGAACGGCGTGACGCGCGCCGAGGTGCTCGCCGGGCCTGGTGAGATCGTCCTGGGTCGACGCGCTCGAGAACTGCTGGTCGATGCAGCAGGAGAACCGCTCGAAGGAGGATTCTTTCGTCTGCACGCGCTCACTTATCCGGTTGCGCCATTGTCGAGAGGTAGGTCCCTCGCATTTGAAGGTTCGGTGTCCGGTGAAGCGCTGTCTGATGTGTTGGAAGATCTTGATCGTATCAGTTCGTACATTCCGTCAGCGTTGCTAAGTCGCATCATCGCTGTTCCAGAGAAGCCGCAGGTCGAAGCTGATTTACGCCCGGTAACCGCATTATTTGCGCAAATCGTCGGGCTCGAGACACTGGCGGAGATGCTGCCGTCGGCACAATCGGCGCAGATGTTCGAGCGCTATATGACGACGGTGAAGTCTGCAATTGCACGATACGGCGGGGTGATCAACAAGGTCGATGTCGCCGAAGAGGGGATCAAACTTCTGGCTATCTTTGGCGCGCCGACGGCGTATGAAGATCATCCCGAGCGCGGTGCGCGCGCTGCGCTGGCGATGCAAGCTGCACTGCAATCGGTGAATGAGGACATGATCGCCCTTCTGCGTGGCGCCGATGATGCCGACGCCCAATCGCTGCCGATAACCATCCCGCTGCTGCGCCAGCGGATCGGGCTCAACCCCGGCGTCGTCTTTGCCGGGAATGTTGGGAGCGCTACGCGCAAAGAGTACACTGTGATGGGCGATGCCGTCAATATTGCTGCACGAGTGATGAGTGCTGCACCCTGGGGGGAGATCTGGTGCAGCCAGGCGCTTGCCCATTCAACAGCGCGCATTATCTGTGAACCACAGGGTGTGATTACGGTCAAGGGCAAAGCGGAGCCGCTCGATATCTATCGCATTGTCGGTGAGCGTGACAGCAGCGATACGGCGCTGTGGTCGCACGAGACCCTGCTCCCCCTGGTTGGTCGGGAGCAGGAGCTCGCTGCGCTGAAAGAAGAACTCGATGCGGCGCTTGCCGGCTCAGGTCGGGCGGTGCGATTGGTCGGCGAAGCGGGTGTCGGTAAAAGCCGGCTGGTGGCAGCGCTGGTTGCCATTGCGCGTGAACGAGGTATGCGTATCGTTTCGGCGGCATGCCTGTCCTACACCTCGAGCATTCCGTATGCCGCCTGGGGGGAGTTGCTGAAATCGCTCTGTGGTATGGTTCCCGGTGAGAGCGATGAGGTGCGCGCCAGCAAGATCGCTGCACATCTGGCTGCGCTTGGCGCCGGAATGGAAGAATGGCTGCCGCTGCTAGGTGATCTGGTGCGGCTCGATATTCCCGAAAATCGCCTGACCCGCGGGCTTGATCCGCAGTTGCGCCAGGAACGACGCTTTGATCTGCTTGAACGGCTCCTGCTGCACGCCGCTGCTCAGAATCCATTGCTGGTCGTGTTCGAGGATCTGCACTGGGTGGACTCGGTGTCGCTCGACCTCTGGCGTCGTGTCACGCAGACGATCCGCTCCTCACCGGCGCTGATCCTTGGCGCGCACCGGCCAGCCGCCGCACTTTCGAACGATGACCAGGCAACGGTGATCGCGCTACGGGAACTTCCGGCAGAGGACAGTGATCGCCTCGTCGAAATCCTGGCAGGCGATGTCCAGATCCCCAAAACGTTGCGCCGCCAGATTGCGGCGCGAGCGGCAGGCAATCCGCTCTTTCTTGCGGAACTTCTACGCGCTGTGCTGGCGCAGTCGAATCAGGCGTTTCTCAACAGCATCGACAGCCTGCCCGACAGTCTTAACGGTTTACTCCTGGCGCGCATTGACCGTCTTGACGAGCATGCGCGCAATGTGTTGCGCGTGGCATCGGTGATCGGGCAACGCATCCCGTTCGGCGTTTTGCAGGCGATTCAGAGCATCGACCGAGTCGCGCTGCTGCGCCAGCTGATCCATCTGGACGAGCAGGAACTGACGATTCTGGAACGGCTCGAGCCGGAACGGGTGCATATGTTCCGCCACGCCCTGCTCCAGGAAGTGGCGTACCAGAGCATGCTCTATGCACGGCGGCGCGAGTTGCATGGTCGCATCGGCGAGTACCTGGAACAACGCCATGGCGACGATCTGGACGATTACTACGGTTTGCTGGCGCATCATTACCGCCTTAGCAACCGGCGCGACAAGGCGATCCATTATCTGCTGAAAGCTGGTCATGCGGCGCGCGCCGTCTTTGCCAACGAAGAAGCATTGCAGTACTACACATGGGCGCTCGAAGCACTCTCAGGAGATGAGCAGGACCCACGTAGCTGGGAAACACGTCTGTCTATCGCCGATGTCGAAACGACGCTCGGTCGCTACTCCCAAGCGCTGGACCATGTTGCGCATGTTCTCAACACCCCCGGCATTTCGCCGGAAGTAGCGCAACAGGCGTACCATCGGCGCGGCGCTGTCCTTGAAAAACAGGGGATGTACGCCGCAGCGCTCGCGGCGCTGGAGCAGGCGATGGAAATTGTACGTGTGCATCCGGCAGACGTAACGCCAACATCTGCTGCGCGCATCAGTGCGGATATTGCTCTCGTCCGACGGCGACGTGGTGAGTACGATCTGGCGCTGGCGGCGTGTGAAGAGGGACTGGCGATGCTTCACGCTGATCCTCACAGTGCTGAGGACGAACAGATCGAAGCGCGGCTGCATGCCGAGAGCGGGTCGGTGTTGACCTTGCGCGGCGAATATGCTCGTGCCCGCGAGTTTTTCGAGCGCAGTCTGCGGGTGCGCGCGGCGATCGATGACCTGCCGGGCATGATCGCGTCGCACAACAATATCGGTTATCTCTGGCAGTTGCAGAATGATCACCAGCGCGCACTTGAACACTATCGCGTGGCTGAGACGCTGGCGCGCAAGATTGAATTGCGATACGCGATTACTTACGCACTCGGGAATATCGCGTATTCGCTCACTGTGCTCGGACAGTACGCCGAAGCTGAAGCGCGCTGCAAGGAAGCGCTGGAACTGTCGCGCCGGTTGAATGCACAACTGGAAACGGCACAGTTGCTCAATACCCTTGGTATCATCCACTATCGTCGCGGCGGCTATACACAGGCGCAACAGGTGTACGAGGAGGCGCTGAGTCTGCATCGCGCACTCGGCAGTACGGATCAGGAGGCGAATACTCTGGTTCATCTTGCACAGACCTGCAGTGCCCAGGGTGACGTTCTGCAGGCGGCAAAACTTGCCCGCCATGCGCTGGCGACGGCTGAGGCGCTTCAGGCGCCATCGCTTCAGATCGAGGCGCTCAATGCGCTGGTCGAGGCGATGATCGGGCAGGAACAGATGGATGATGCAGTAGTGTATGCGGAGCAGGCAGTTGAATTGAGCCGCTCCCTCGGCGCCGATGATCTGATGGCAGTTGCGCTCCGGCTGCGTGGTATGGCAACGGTGGGACGGGAACGTTCCTGGCGGGAAGACTTCGATGCCAGCGCGGCATTGTGCGAGACCGTGCAGGATCGTTTTGAGCTGGCGCGCACCTGGCAGGCGTATGGCGCAGCATTGCTGAAGGCAGGAAACCATAGTGACGGATCTGCGTACCTAAAACAAGCATACAATACGTTTACTCTGTTGGACGCAGGTGGAGAAGCATACCGGATGCGCGTTATGTATGGGGACATGCTCACCGCATAGCGTGTTCTGCCTTCGGAAAGGAGCAATGCCATGTCTCAGTCGGAAGTCGAGCGGGTTATTGGACGTGCGGTGACCGATCCGGAGTTTCGTAAGGCGCTGATCGAAAATGCGCGTGAGGCCTGTAAGGAATATGACCTGACCGAAGATGAACTCGATGCGCTCGAGAAACTCGATAGCACCAGCCTCCAGGCATTTGCAATCTCCCTCGATCAGCGGCTGTCGAAGCGCGGCGGCACCGGGTTGATGTGAAATGAGGACAGAGGACGCGACCCATGCCTCGTCAGACGCGGTGAAGTGAAGGGACGCGAGCAGATACTACGGCTCGTGTCCCTTCACTATGTATACTGCTACTGGACGCACCGGCTGTGAATGATCTGAATGCAATGCAGGAATGGTCACGACTCCGACTTGGCTTGTACATCGGGCACGCTGCGGCATCCGGGTTACTCACGATCTGTCTCTGATCACATCGGTCCCGGCAATTCGTTCTGGCAAAAAGACGCTGTCCGCTCGTGAACGTCTCTTGCAGCGTTTCACCGTGTTATCAGCGGTACAAACACAGTAATCGTTCGTCCTGTCTGCCGATCGTGCACAAAGATGTCTCGATGTCCGTTCGTGTCCTCTGGTACCAGATTCGTAGCCAATGACTCGAACGCCACGAAGCGACCATCGGCTGATATGGACGGGAAGAATGAGGCGCCGTTGGATTGCGCCCCATTTGTGGCAATCGAGACGCGAACAGTACTATCGGTCGGTTCGCGACAAAAGCGGCGTCAGCGCCGCCCGATCGATCACCACTCCCAACCGCCGCCCATCGGCGCCGATGAATGTCGAGCTTTGTACTTCAACAAGGATCGTCGCACTGTGCGGCTCGACGATAAAAGCGTATGTGCGCCAGGCAGCGTTGAGTTCAATCTGTCGGCAGGCTCCCTCGACACAGATGCGTGCCGGAACCTCTGATCGATCCGGGTGAGGAGCTGCCAGCCTGAGCGTCAACAGTGCCGCATCTGACGGACTGACGCCACCCAATCGCAATAGTGCGCGCCCTGCGCTCCAGCGCGCTTGCTGTCCCAGCAATTCTTCTGCAGGGTAGACTCCGCCAGCGTAACCGAAGTCGAGACCATCACCGATGTCCAGTGATGCGGGAGGGTTCTGTCCCAGCATCCGCCACGACCAGTCCAGAACGCGCTGTTCATCGGCATATGCCCCTACAAACGCACGCCGCGCCTCTTCCAGATTCCCGATGGAGCGCTCCAGATCACCAAGGCGCGCACTGGCGATGTAATAGGCGCGCGAGCTGTTCCAGGCGGCGCGGCAGGCAACACGAGCTCGCTCGATGTCGCCGCGCGCCAGGTGAGCTGCACATAACCGCAACCACCCATCGGGGGTCGCTTTTGCTCCCAGCGCGCTCATGTAGGCGTCGATTGCCCGATCAGGCCTGTTGAGCGCCATCCAGACATCTCCGGCCAAGGTATAGCTGCCCCGCCTCAGGTTCTCATCCGCCCAACGCCACGGATATGCGGTCGTGACGCTCCAGAGGAAGATGCCGATGAGTGGTGTGATCAGCAGCAAACGTTGCCGGTCGACATGAAGTGTGCGCCTCGCAAGCGCTGCGAAGGTCCACGCCGCGTATGGAATCAGCACCGGAAACAGAAAGTGCCGATAGCGCGCTTCGCCGTGTGTGAGCAACATGGTCGCAATTGCATAACTGATCCAGAGCAGGCAGAGGAGCGCAGGGGCAGTCGGTAGCTGCTGGCGTGTCACGTGCGCC
>JBEPYG010000163.1:0-9767 GCA_041641515.1 Roseiflexus sp. | reverse complement strand
CTTCCTCCTGAAGGTATTGTGTGATTTTGGGGTGTGTATGATTATAACACACCACCGCCGATGTGGTGTGAGGCGGCACGAGTCCACATCCGGAGGTGGGCGTCTCGACGGGGCGTCTCTGGTGGCGCCATTGTCACCCTCTTCAACGTCAGCGACCGATCTCATGCTGCGGCGTCGTTAGGAGCGGCGGCGATCACAGCGGCACGGAGATTACCCGCTTTATCGCTTCCAGAAGCATGCCGGGCGTGTCAATGACCCGTAGCTCGCGCTGCCGGGCGAAACGTCAAGCTATCAGGTCATCCTTGACCTTCCTCAAATGCGTATTGTCACGCCATTCCCAATTCAGCCAGTGCAGCTTCAGGTGTAAGAACCCGGACAATGGTGTCCACCCGTTCTCGCACCTCGCGGTCCTGAGATGAGCAAGTGTGACCCGTTGAAGGTTGCCGGTAGGGAAGCAGGCAAGTGGAACATCCTGCCCGTGGGCCAAGGAACAATGGCGCTGTACGACTCTGACAATTGCGCCAGGCTGCTCATCAAGACGAATCAGGACCGGCGATCCAACAGTTTGACCCCTGGGTTGAAGTCGCCCGACCAGGCGGTTTCTTGTGGCGAAAATCGGATGGACAAACCGGTTGGCGCACGATTGGGCGAGGATGGAATTACCTGTCTATGCTGGCTCACGGAGCCCAGATAGTCACCAGCGACACATCATAAAAATGCGATAAAAGATCATCCCTTAACCCCGTCCATGATCGAGGGCGATTTCGGATGGAGTCTCATTGTGCTGCGTGTTGTGTCGCCAGTATTTGCCCAGCAACCCTGTCCGTCTAACATACCAGATCATTGTGCCGAGGTGAGTGCCAAACCGATCAATGAAATACTGCCGGTTGCGGCTGATCTGATAATGCGCGCGGGCGCGCGCGATCAGTGCAGTGATTTCCTCCGACTCTTCGCTATCGATCAGCGCTTCTGGGTCTTTTGCCACAAAAAAGCGCACTTCATCCAGCGCAAAAGTTGCCGAGAGATCGACGACCGCCGGGATCGACGGATACTGCGGATCGAGGGCGATATATCCATTGACGCGCATCCCCAACTCGCGCGCCTGTCGCACAGCTTCGCTCAGTGCATCACGCTCGCGTTTTGTGTCGAGGACCGCAAGCGCTGCAAACTCGAATGTCAGCGCCTCACAGCCGGAGCGGTGCATTGCTTCGATCAGGTTGGGGGTCAGGTGTGTATGCGAAACGCGGCCTTCCCACCTGACGCCCAGGTGCATGCGATAGATCTGCGATAGAAAGGCGTACAGCCAGTCGTGATCATCGGTCAATGTCAGACCGTCCAGAATCACGTGACGCACGCCGTGTTCCTGGACGATGGATCGCAGTTCAGCGCCCAGCAGCGCGGGTTGGCGAAACACGCGAGTGCCATCTTGAGACACTCGCCCAATCAGGACCGGTGTGCGCAATTCATCCTCTGGCGTAACCAGCGGATACTGTTCGAGCGGCAGCAGATGACGGGCAGGGAAGGGCAGATTGTCAAGCGATTCGTCGAGCGCCAGCAGCCCGCACGCAATCAGATGCTTGACATCGGATGCCGCAGAGGGCAGTAATCGGTTGAGTTCAGCGAGCGCACGTGACGCAAGCCATGGAGGGAGGTGATCACGCACTCCCAGCGTCAGCGGCAACACCTGACCGGTGGTTTTCAATCGTTCGGCAAGAACCGCCGCATCTGCGGCGTCATCGGCGGCGACAATGGTGATCTGCGGCCGAAATGTGCGTATGGCTTCCAGTTGGCTCAACTGCGAGTCGTTGAGATGGAGCGCCAGATCGTAGACTCGAACAATATGGCGTTGCTGCTCGAAAAACGCTGCCAGATAGCACAACGGCAGAGGGGGCGTTGTGCGGGACTCATCTAAAGGAGGAAGGGCAACCAGCGCGATCTTCACGACTCCCTCAACCACAGAGCTCTGACGATGACCATATGCTTGTCAGATTGATCACAGTATAGTCGGAGTTGCTAAGGAGTGAATGAAAACCCGGCTTTTACCGGTAAAAGAAATGTAACTTACCCGACAGTACATTCCTCCTCGACCGCTAGCGGCAGCGTGAACGTAAATGTCGTCCCGACGCCTTCTTCGCTCTCGACCCAGATCCGTCCGCCGTGACCTTCGACGATCTGCTGGCAGATTGCCAGCCCCAGCCCCATATTGGTGCCGTGGGAGCGGCGATGTTTGGCAACCTGATAAAAGCGTTGGAAGATCTTGCCCAGTTCGCTGGATGGAATGCCTACGCCGGTATCGGAGACGCGCACGCGCACTTCCTGATCGTGCACGTCGGCGGATACCCTGATGACGCCGCCAGCCGGCGTCGCCTTGATCGCATTTTCGATCAGATTGGTCAACACCTGACCAATGCGCTGATTATCGAACCGGCACAATGGCAGACTCGGCGTCTCATTGATGAGTGACAGTTGTTGCTGTTCAGCCTGCAGACTCAAACGGTTTAGCGTTCCTGCAATGAGCAGCGAAAGATCGCCGACATCAGGGCGCAGCGTCAGGCGCCCGGCTTTGAAGCGGTTATATTCCAGCAATTCGGACACGCGCCCGCTCAGCTGTTCAATCTGATCATCCGCCATGGACAGGAAATCCTGCTGTAGCGGCGTCAACGGGCCTGCGCGTCCCTGCAGCACCAGTTTGACGAAACCATTGAGCGTATGGAGCGGATTACGCAATTCGTGCGACACCATCGAAATGAAGTCCATGCGTGCGCGTTCTTCCGCTTTGTGATCGGTGATATCGTGCAGTACGATCGCAGTCAGATCGGGCAGGTCATCGTTGGTGCGCACCCGCGAGGCGACCGCCTGGTAGACGGTGTATCCCTCCTCACCCTCCGGATCGCCGACGATCCATTCGGGGGATGCGACGGGACGACCATCGTCGGAGAGGCGGCTCGCCAGTTCGCGCATGCGTTCCAGCCAGGGCTGCGGCGCCGATGTGTCCTCGAGGAGCGCCTTCCCAATTGGATTGGCAAGCACGACATTATTCTCGGTATCGAGCACGACCAGACCATCGTTGATGTCGCGGATCACGGCCTGGAGCAGGTGCTGCTGGCGTCGCAGCCGACTGTGCAGCTCAGCGTTCCCAATTGCAATGCCGGCTTGAGCGGCGAATGCCGAGAGGTGGCGCGCATCACTGCTGGAGAATGCTGCGAACGTCGCGCTCACTACAGTGAGCGCGCCACGCGGCGGACCGTCGCCCACGAAGAGTGGCACGCAGATGATCGAATGCAGCCCAGTCCTGCTGATCTCGCCGAGGTCGGGGTCGAGCGCCGAGTCGGCGATCACGGCCGGCGTCTGATCACGCATGACACGGCGGATGAGCGGTTCGACCCACTGTGCCTGAATCTGCCTATCGCGCGCATACATGCGGTTGTCCATGTCCGGCGAACCGTCGATTTGCAGCGTCAGGACGACCGCATGAGTGCGTTCGCCGCCAAACGTCTGTACGGTGCTGTCCAGGATCTGCTCCAGCACATCGTTGAGACTGAGGGTGCTGGTAATGGCGCGCAGCCCTTCTTCGAGCGCGTGGCGCTCTCGCATACGCATGCGCAGTTCATTCGCCAGGTGTTCGAGTTCCTCGACGCGCGCTTCGCGCGTATTTCGCTCACGTTGCAATTCACTCCGCAACTGATGGATCGACGCCTTCTGCCGCGCACTCGCCATGATCGCAACGATGCCACATCCCAGACTCCCCGTCAGAATACCGACAGCACCCCATTGCTCATCTGGCGACAGCGCCGCGTTGCCCGCGCGGTTCAGCAGCAACTGAAACAGGAAGATCGGTCCCAGCACGAACAGGGTTATCGTTGTCGCCTGGTTGCGACGATACCCGGCGACGGCGCGCCACGCAATGAGCGCATACAACGGCAGAAAATGCAGCAGCGAGGTGGCGATCCCGATCACGAAGATGCTCAGCAATGCATCGACCAGGATTGCTGCACGATCGATGTGCGGCGATCGTGCAGCAGCTCTGGCGGATCGGTCATACATCATCCAGAACAACAGCAGATGGATCGATGCATACCCGATCAGCGCCATCCAGAGCATGCCGGGAAGCGCAGCAAGCGACAGCCACAAGACCAGCGCCAGCGCGGGAACGGGCGCAAACAGATGCATGAGATGTTCGCGGCGTTCAACCAGCCAGTAGGGCAACTGTCGGGTCAGAGCATCTCCAGCGATCATAGCTGCTTCCTCACAATACGGGTGAACATGCACGCTGCGTGGTGCAATGACCTTATGCCTCGAACTTGTATCCCAGATTACGCACCGTTAATACGTGCCGCGGGTGTTCGGGGTCGCGCTCGATCTTGGTGCGCAGGCGACGGATGTAGACTGCTACCAGATTGCTTTCGCCTTCGTAATCGTACCCCCAGACTTTGTTCAGGATCTGGCTGGTATTCAACACGCGCCCGGAATTCTTCATCAGGTAATAGAGCAGGCGAAACTCCAGCGGCGTCAGTTCGATGATCCGGCCATCGGCGAACAACACTTTGTGCTCGACCGGGTCGAGTGTCATGTCTCCCTGGCTCAGGCGCGTCGAGGGGTTGAGCATGTCGCTGTTGCGCCGCCGCAACACCGCTTCCACGCGCGCCAGCAACTCCGATGGCTCGAACGGCTTGACCAGGTAATCATCGCCGCCGATCTGTAAACCTGTCACTCGATCCTGGAGTTGCGAACGAGCGGAGAGGAAAATGATGGGGACATCAGATGTGCGACGGATCTGCCGGCACACATCGAAGCCGTTCGTCTTCGGCATCATTACATCGAGCAGGATGAGGTCCGGGTTGTACTGTTCGACCGATTGCAGGATCGAGGGTCCGTCGTAGGCTTTGATGACTTTGTAACCTGCCTCTTCGAGAAGAAATGCAGTCAGTTTGACATTTGGCAGATCATCATCGGCAACAAGAATATACATATGTCTGTTCCTCTCTCCATTCATAACACCTGCAGAACGGGGGGATGTGGGTAGAGTCGTTCCCGCCGTTGCCCTCGCGCGCCATTGGTCGTATCGCTGTCTGCATCGCTCTCTACAATATGAACAACATCTTCGCTGGAAAAGTTACGCGGTGATGAGTAAGTTACAAACAGTTCACTCCCTCCCTGCACCTGGTCTGGTATAATGATACTTACTATGACCACTGACGCTTCATTCCGTGCTATACCTTGGATCGATCGGGCAGTCGCCTGGATGTTTCGCCGCTGGCTTCTGATCACGAATGGTCTTCTCGGCATCTATGCAGGGTTGCCATGGTTGTCGCCCTGGCTGAAGGCAAACGGTCATCCACTAGCTGGTGAGATCATCTTTCGCATCTATACTCCGTTGTGCCATCAGCGGCCTGAGCGTTCGTTCTGTTTCTGCGGCTATCAGGTGGCGTTCTGTCATCGCTGTACGTCGCTCTACGGTGGGTTGTTCATCGCCGGTGTGCTGTTTTCCTTCGTGCGGCGCCGGGTTCGCCCCATATCGCTGCGCTCTAGTGCATTCCTGCTGTTGCCGATCACGCTCGATGCAGGATCGCACATGATCAACGACCTTCTGAACCTCGGCTGGCGTGGCGGCGGCGATGATGTCGGGTCGCTCAACTTCTGGCTGCGGATGATCACAGGGGCGCTGGCGGCGCTCACGCTGCTGCTGGTCGTCTACCCGCGGCTCGACCGCGAACTCCCGGCGCATGTGCAGCATATCGGAGCGTCGGGAAGATACGAGGCATCGTGAGATGTTGGAAAACCCTGGAGTACAATCGATGCGGCAGCTAGCTGTCATTGCGCTGCTGGCGCTGGCGGCGGTACTGGCAGGGTGCGCCGGGCAACGCACCGGGTCACTGTCTGACAGCGCCGCACCGATCGATATTCCGCCAGGCGTGGCGGTCGAGTCGCGGATGGTGGATCGTGGCGGCGGTGTGCCTGTTGCAGGCGAAGTTGCGCCCGATTTTGCGTTCACCTTCGCCGACGGTGAGACGCGCCGTCTCAGCGATCTGCGCGGCTCGAAGGTTGTGGTCAATTTCTGGGCGACGTGGTGCGCGCCGTGCGAGGAAGAAATGCCCGATCTGCAACGTCTCGACGAACGGAGCGATGTCGTGGTGCTCGGCGTGAACCGTCTCGAGTTGCCCGAGGTCATCATTCCGTTCGCGCAGGAACGCAATCTGACGTTTACGCTCATCGCCAATCCCGACGGCGATATTGCCGAACGGTATGGCGCGAAAAACATTCCGATCAGCTATTTCATCAACAGCGACGGCACGATTGGCTACCGGCAACTTGGCATTATGACCTTCGATATGATGCAGGAGCAGGTTGATCGGCTGCGCTGATGCGAGGCGATATGGAACGATCGAGCGAAGAAATCATCGAACTGGCGCGCCGTGAGATCGCCGCGCGTAGGGAACGGGAGCGCAGCGGACGCGACATTCCCTGGCGCTTCGCCTTTATCGGCCTGCTCGGCGCGATCTTGGCGGGGATGCTCTTCTGGCCCGGAACGTCGCTGAACTGGAAGATGTACGCTGCGGTGCACGGCGTCTGTGCACAGGTGCACAACGTTTCGTTAGGGGGTGAACAACTCCCGCTCTGCGCGCGCAACACCGGTATCTACAGCGGCTTTCTACTGACGTTCATCTACCTCTGGCTGCTCGGTCGCGAACGTGCCGCAAAACTGCCGCCTCCCGCGATCGTGGTTGCGCTGGTTGCGCTGGTTGTGATGATGGCTGTGGATGGCTTCAACTCGTTGTTCGTTGATCTCTTTCTGCCGCACCTCTACACGCCGCGCAATGAATTGCGCACCCTCACCGGCATTGGCATGGGCACGGCGATAGCGGTCGCCATGCTGTTGATCCTGAACCTCTCGCTGCGACGCGACCCCGACATGGAACAGCGGGTGATCGGCAACTGGCGTGAACTTGGCGGCGCGCTCCTGCTTGGGTTGCTGGTGCATGCCGCAATCTACGGCAATGTCGCTATCACCTACTGGCCCATCGCTATCGTCGCCTGGACCGGCATTGTCGGCATTTTGTTCGCAGTCAATCTGCTGATCGTCGCGCTGGCGATGAACTACGAAGGCCGGGTGGTGCGTGTCGCCGAACTGGCGCGACCGGCAACCGTCGCGCTGGTGTTGACCGCCATCATGCTGGGGCTGATGTCGTGGGGGCGTTTCTGGCTCGAAGCGCAGGGACTGATGGTCTCGTGACCATCAGATGTAGTACATGACATTTCCAGAGCGCTGCGCTTTACGCTGGCAGAGGTCTTCCAGCGTGATCCCCGCCAGGTAACGCTCCAGAATCTCACGCGCCCCATCCCACACCTCGCGCACCAGTTCCCGATCCAGCGGCTCGGTGGGGGTTGGGGTGTCCCTTCCGCTATCAAATGCCAGGAGTGGACCTTCGAGCGCCAGTAGCGCATCGAGCACCGTGATCTGCGACGGGGGACGCGCCAGCCGGTGCCCGCCCTGTGGTCCTCGAACGCTTTCGATCAAGCCGGCGCGCCGCAGCAGGATCAGGATCTGGTTGAGGTAGTTCTCATCGATCCCCTGACGGAGATGAATCTCGTGGCTCTGAATGGGCCCTTCACCGACGCGCTGCGCAAGGTCGAGCAGCGCACGCAAACCGTATTCGCCTTTGCTGGAGATACGCATAGTCGAGTGACTTTGTTAAGTAATCTTTCTTGTAGCATAGCATGGGATGGAGAGAGAGGCAAGGGTTGTTCAGACTATGGACAACTCACGCCTCGCGAATCACGCCACTACGGACGTACCGTCAGGTTCTATCTGGCACGCTGCACGTTCTACGGCAGGACGAAATCCAGGTAATTCTCGAAGTGAACCACACTGAATTCCGAATTTTCGTAGGTCTCGCTCCATGCCTTTGGGGGATGGATGGGCTTCTTCAACTGCCATTTGAACTCATAACCGTACAATTTCCCATCGCGCTCTTCGATCAGATCAATTTCCTGCTGCTGATACGTGCGCCAGAAGTACATGTTCGCGGGCAGGAAGGCATAGGTGCGATACTTCAGGCGTTCCATCATTATGAAATTTTCCCACAATGCTCCGACGTCGTTACGCTGGCTGAGATGGTTGAACTGCGCCAGAATGGCGTTGCGGATGCCGTTGTCCAGAAAGTAATATTTGGACTTGTTCACTACTTCCTGGCGCAGGTTGCGGCTAAACCCGCTTAGACGCCGGATGACGAAGGCCTTTTCGAGCAGGTCGAGATAACGCCTGACCGTTTTGACATCGATCCCTAATTGCGTTGCCAGCTCGCTGATGGACACCTCGCTCCCGACCTGCAGCGCCAGCAACTTCAACAAATCGAACAGTGTGCGAGAGCGCTTGATGCGGTCAAGGGCGAGAATGTCTTTGAGCAGGTAAGCGTCGGCAATTTCGGTCAGGATGTCGATGCGCTCCCGTCGGGTGGGCGCAAGCAGGACTTCAGGATAGGCGCCGAAGATCAGAAACTCCTCCAGTTTTTCGCGCAGTTCAAAGCGATTATACGTGGGGAGCAACTCCATCTGCGCCAGCGGGAAGAGACTCAGGGTGGCCTTGCGGCCGGTCAATGGTTCGCCAACTTGTCCGGCCAGTTCAAACGACGAAGACCCGGTGGCAATGACATGAATGCCGGGCGCCTGGTCCACGATGATCTTGAGACCCATGCCGATATTGGGGATGTTCTGCGCTTCATCAATGGCGAGCAACTGGTATCCTTCGACATAAGCCAGAATTTGAGTGAAATCCTGCGAACTCAGCACCTGTTGCGTGCGGATGTTGTCCCCCGAATCCAGTTTGTACTTTAGCGACGTTTGACTCAAGAACTTGTGCAATAGAGTGGTTTTACCGACCCGTCGCGGTCCGTAAATCACCAACACCTTGTTGGGCTTCAAGAAGACATCCAGGGGTTCGTAAGCGCGTTGGAACATGCTAACAGTATAATCCGCTGGCGGGGTTTTGTCAAAAATCAGGGAACGCAATTCCCTGATTTTGAACCTAAAACAGGGAGTTCTCTTCCCTCCATTCCTCTCAGACCGGTTTCACGTGAACATGCTGCGCGCAGCGGTGCGTCGAAGGTCACCAGGATATCGTGCATGATTAATCTCATGCTTACGGCGCGCATGCCGACCGCCGGGCGACGCAAACTGCAACCGGAGTACAAAGAGGCTTCGACCATCATCCGATACAGGTGATGGGAAATACGAAGATCGTTTGGAGGTATGGTGCATCCGAGATGGACGCACAGGCACAGAGGAGAGTGTTGCTGTACCTGTGCGTCAAGACGCGCAGCGAGCTTTCTAACCTCTGCTGCGGCGCAGCGCTTCGGTCAGTGCGCGGCGGGTGTAGACCTTGACCATGGCCTGGCGGTACTCTGCAGAGGCGTGGATGTCACCCAGGTAATCGACCCCGTCGCCAGCGGCGTTGGCTGCAGCTGCTACCGCTGCATCATCGCCGGATGTGCCGACGAGCGCAGCTTCAGCAGCCGGCTGACGCACGGCAACCGAACCGGCGCCGGTAACCCCAATGCGGCAGGCGGCGACCGTTCCGCCATCGAGTTTGACATACGCCGCCACCCCGACGATGGCATAGCGCGATGCCGGATGGCGCAGTTTGGCATATGCCGCACCTTCGCCCTTACCCAGGATCGGGAAGGTGACCGAGGTGATGACTTCATCGGTCGAGAGCGCCGTGGTCAGCATCGCTACGAACATATCGTCGGCGGCGATACTGCGCGTGCCGC
>JBEPYG010000162.1:0-9797 GCA_041641515.1 Roseiflexus sp. | reverse complement strand
AGCTCCCTTGTGAAGCGCTATCTGCGTGAGACTGGCAGCGCCTGGATCACCGACCTGCTTGATCCGTCTGGTGGATATACTGTGCTTGTCGCCGAGATCACGCGCGTGGAGACGGCGGCCGCACTTGCCTCCCGCCAACGGGCAAGTAAAGGCATTTTGCTGGAAGATCACGATCGGCTGTTCAATCTGCTAGTACGGCATAGCACCGAAGAGTGTCGCACGGCGCCAATCAGCGTTGCTGTCGTTGATGGGCGATGCTGCTCATCCAGCGCCATCGACTGCGCGGCTATGACGCCATGCAGCTTGCGGCGTCCCTGCCGGCCAACGATCTGCTGATCGCTGCCGATCTGTCTGCCGTGACCTTCGTCGCTGCCAATGATGACCTGGTCGTAGCTGCTCGCGCCGAGGAGCTGACCGCCGAGAATCCGAACCGGCACCCCTGACAAGGGAACGGTCAGATAATCTCGCACTCCCTTCCGCCAGAGCGACATGTTCCGGCATGCCGGCCTTCCTCAGCCGCCTGAGAGCTATGTTTCGGCGACCAGCCCAACCTGTACGCTTTCGTCGAGACCCGTCTGCACGAACGCACGCCGCTCATCACTTCCCAACCAGTACCAGCCGTTCACCTTCGATAGCGCCGCTGAACCGCATGGGGATATCTTCCACCTTTTGCCAGCGTTCGAGGTAATCACTGTAGCGGCTGCTCAGCACGTTGCCCGACTGTCCGGTGGTGTGCATGAACCGCGACGCATTCAGGTCGCCAAGGTCGATAATCTGGCGGTATGATGGTCCGTTGTACTGAAGGTACGGCTCGGTGATATGCACCGGTGCAACATTGACGGTGAAACTGTCGCCTCCGTTGGGAATGCGTCGCTCGAAGACGCCACGCAGCGCCTCGACCTGGCTGAACGGATTGTGCGGGAAGACGGCGTGATGGACGCGATCCCAGCGCCAGCGCACCGGATCGCTCTCGCCCTGTGCGTCTGCCATTGCCGCCACTCCCTTTGTCAGCGCCTTTGCCAGGGTGGTTGCACAGTCTTCTGTGATCGCGAGTGTTGTTACGTCATCGCACCACGCACTGCGACCCTCGAGCAGGACAGCACGCAGCGCCATTGCCGAAAAGTTGCGCCTGGACCGGTACTGTCTGGAGAAGAGATCGCGAAGTTCATCGGCGAAGATCGTCTCGATGGCGGCATAGTAGTAGGCCTGATAGACTGCAGCAGCGGCGCTATCGCCATGCATTGCGCCATCCCAGCCGCGCAACAGTTCGAGTGCAGCAGCTTCGCGTGGTTCGGCTGGTTGAACGGCGAGCAACACGGGCAACAACTCGCGCGCCTGCACCGAGACCACGTCACCCAGCATTCGTCGCATATCGTCAACCGTAAGCCGATTCCCCTGTTCGATCATCTCGACGATGCGCTGCGCCCGATACGGCGCTGCCCACGACGTTCCCAGCAGATAGGGGTAGTCATCGCCGACCACCCGGTTATTGGCAGTGGCGATGTACCCCTGCGACGGGTTATAGACGTGAGGCAACTCCTCAAACGGCACATACCCGACCCATTCGTACTCATCGGTCCAGCCCGGCACAGGCAGCCTCCCGTCGCCATTGCGACGGATCGGCAGCGCGCCCGGCGCGTAGTAACCGATGTTCCCCTCGACATCGGCATAGACGAAGTTCTGCATTGGAGCCTTGTAATCGCGCAGCGCCGCCGTGAACTCGTCCCAGTTGCGCGCCCGGTTCACGTTGAGAAAGGCGCGGATCGTTAGGTCCTCCTCGTCGAGTGCTGTCCAGCGGAACGCCAGCGTTTCGCCCGTGCCGGATGTCACATCGCTGATGATCGGACCGTGGCGAGTGATACGCACCGTCAGCGTCACCGGCTCTGCGTCTTTGACGTTGATCGTCTCGCTGATCAGCGTCACCGGTTCGCGTCTGCCGTTGTACCGGACATAATTCTGAGCGTCGATCTGTTCGATGTAGAGATCCTGCACATCGGGACCGGTATTGGTTACGCCCCAGGCAATACGCTCATTATGGCCAATAACGACCGCTGGCAGTCCAGGGAAGGTGGCGCCGATGGCATTGATCGCGCCGCCCTGCATATGCGCCAGATACCAGATCGAAGGGATGCGGTTGCTGAGGTGCGGATCGTTGACCAGCAGCGGCTTGCCGCTCGCCGTGCGCTCGCCGCCGATCACCCAGTTGTTCGATCCCGCCAGCCGGTCGCCCAATCCTGTGGTCAGATGCACCGTCTCCCAGAGGTCGAGCAGCGCGTGCGCCGTAGCAGGCTGGATCGCGGCTTCTGGCGCGGCTGCTGATGCAGCGGGCTGGACCAGCGCATCTTCCGGCAGAATCAGCGGTCCATCGGATGGATAGACCGGCATCAGGGCATCGGCGTCCTCTGGTCCAATCTGTGCAATCAACAGCGAACGCATCACCTCATCGTTCCAGTTGCCGCCGAGGTCCCACGCCATCATCTTCGCCCAAACGAGCGAGTCGATTGGTTGCCACGGTTCGGGTTGGACGCCGAGGATGAGGAACTCCGGCGGCAGAACCGGGATGGTGGATATACCGGCGTTCACACCCGCTGCATAGGCTTCGAGGATTGCGATTGTATCGGCATCGAGCCGTTCATAGGCGCTGCGCGCCGCACGAGCTACGCCGAGCGTGCGCAGAAAGCGGTCGGTGTCGAGCGTCGTTGCGCCGAAGATCTCGGAGAGCCGGCCGTGGCCGATGCGGCGCTGCACTTCCATCTGCCAGAGCCGTTCCTGCGCGTGGACGAACCCTAACCCGAACGCAGCATCGGTCTCGGTTGCGCCGGTAATATGCGCCACTCCATCGCTATCGCGCACAATCGTCACCGGCCCGCTGATCCCGCTCACCCGAATCTCACCGCTCGTTTGTGGCAGCGAGCGGCGCAGCCAGAGGTAGCTGCCGCCAGCGCCGAGCGCCAGCACGATGACCAGTCCTACAATCAGCCAGAGGAGAAGGCGTTTCAGCAACCGCATTGTTGCCTCGCTAACAGTTCAACATCGATGAGGATAACTGCAATTATAACACGGGCGAATCACCGGCAGATCCTCCGCGCACTGGTGTACGTGTTCAGATGTATCGTAACCGTGGTGTTTTGGCGTCGGTGGGCAACGTTTCCTAGCGCCTGCGAAGACTGTACCGCCACCGATGTGTGTTTTCGGGGAGCATCCCGGACACGTCGTGCGTCCCTTGTGCTCCGTGTGCCAGATGCTGTGCTACGGTGCAATGTTGCACCGTAGAGACTTGTACTGCAACGTCTCTACGGCACGTCTCTGAAGATACATTCGGCTGCGCTCGGTGATCCTGCGTGAGGTTGTGTATGCCGGGGTAGTATCGCCGCTATCAGGCGTGAGGAGTCCTGTGAATGTTCACACCTGGAGGTAAAAGCGCGCCTGGGAGCAGCGGCGAAACATATGTCGGCAGGATAAAAAACGCTTCCTGACGACGTAGACCATCAGGAAGCGAATGGTATTGGTGGAGATGGGGGGAGTCGAACCCCCGTCCAGAAAAGTTAGACTCAGGCGTCTACAAGCTTAGTCCGTCGTTTGCTGTCGCTCGCAATCGCACGACGAACAGAGCGATTTTTGAGCCATCCTGCTTATCTTAGCCCGGTATCGCAGGCGTTTACCGGGAGCGCCCCGACTGTCTGACGCTCGAACTTACTCCATCGGGGTGAGAGCAAGGGAGCGGGCTGCTGTTTTCTTAGGCAGCCAGAGCCATCGCCGGCTTGAAGGCGACGACTTTGTTGTTGTTGGCAGTTATGCCGTTGCCCCTTTAACGAGACTGGGCGGCTCGGCTTGCAACCTGAGACATCCTCCCCTGTCGAGACCAGTCATCCCCAGGCACATAGTATTGTAGCAGATCGGCAGAGGAGTGTAAAGGAATGTTCGTTAGAACATTGTTAAGGTCGCTGGCACGCCTGGCGTTGCCCGCAGATTTACCCATTCCTGCGCAGGCGTTGTCCCACCAGCAATTCAACCTGCGCCAGTTTTTCGGGGGGGATGACGGCGGGATCGGTGATAATGGCGTTCGCCAGTGCGTGGTGCGCCGGACTGTCGAAACCGTCGCCGATCAGGGGAACGACGCGTCGCACGACATCCTGCGCAAGACGCACATTTGCCTGAAGCACCTGCACGACCATTTCCACGGTGACGGCGTCGTGCCCAGGATACCAGCAGTCGTAGTCGGTCACCATTGCCAGCATCGCGTAGGCGATCTCCGCTTCGCGCGCCAGTTTAGCTTCGGGAAGCGCCGTCATGCCAATCAGATGATGACCGCGCCGCCGATTTTCTTCGCTTTCCGCAAGGGTGCTGAACTGCGGACCTTCCATGACCACCAGTGTGCCGCCGCGATGCACTGTTGCCCCCGCTGCGCGCGCCGCCTGTTCCAAACGATCGGATAGCTCGGCGTCGAACGGTTTATCGAACTGCACATGGACAACCAGCCCGCCGCCGAAGAAGGTGTCGGGACGATGCCCTTTTGTGCGGTCGTACAACTGATCGGGGATGACGATGTGCCCGGGAGCGTACTCTTCGCGCAGACTGCCCACGGCGCTCACAGCGATCAGATAGCGCACGCCAAGCATGCGGAAGCCGTAGATATTGGCGCGGCCCGGCACTTCGCTCGGTGAGAGACGGTGACCGACGCCATGGCGCGGCAGGAAGGCGACGCGATACCCGGCAATTGTGCCGATCACATAGGCGTCACTCGGCGCGCCGAAGGGGGTCTGCAACGTGACACGCTCGACGTCGGCGAGACCTTCCATCGCGTACAGACCGCTTCCGCCAATGACGCCTATCGTTGCACGCGGTTCCGTCGGTTGAGGTGCGGTCATATGGTACTCCAGCGAACATTACACCGCTTCGTCCATGCGGCGGCGGTACTCCTGGCGATCAGCGGAGCGCGGCACCAGGATGGGGTGCCCACGCCCTTCAACCACTTCGGCGTTGATGATGCAGCGCCCAATGTGTTCCTGTGATGGCACCTCATACATCACATCGAGCAGGATCTCTTCGACGATCGTGCGCAACGCGCGCGCCCCAGTCTTCGACAGGAGCGCCCGATCGGCAATTGCCTGGAGTGCATCGGTTGTCACTTCCAGTTCGACATGATCGAGGGCGAGCATCTTCTGATACTGTTTGATGATCGCATTGCGCGGCTCGGTCAGTATCCGCATCATCGCCTGCCTATCGAGCGGATCAAGTGCTGCGACGACCGGCAGCCGCCCGATAAATTCGGGAATGAAACCGTCGCGCAGCAGGTCGTCTGGTGTGACCTGCGAGAGCAGCGATGCTGAAGTATCGGATGGTTCGCTGGCGTGGAAACCGATACTGCGTTTGCCGCCGATGCGCTGGCTGATAATTTTGTCGAGCCCTTCGAAGGCGCCGCCACAGATGAACAGTACGTGCGAGGTGTCGAACGAGATGTACTCCTGTTGCGGATGTTTACGCCCGGGTACCGGCGGAACGTGTGCCACACACCCTTCCAGAATCTTGAGCAATGCCTGCTGCACCCCTTCACCCGACACATCGCGGGTGATCGACGGATTATCACTCTTACGCGCGATCTTGTCGATCTCGTCGATGTAGATGATCCCCGTCTGTGCGCGTTCGATATCCCCATCGGCCGCTTGGATCAGGCGCAGCAGAATGTTTTCGACATCCTCGCCGACGTACCCTGCTTCGGTCAGCGCTGTGGCGTCGGCAATCGCAAAGGGCACATCGAGCACACGCGCCAGCGTTTGCGCCAGGAGGGTCTTCCCGCTGCCGGTTGGACCGATCAGCAAAATGTTGCTCTTGCCGATCTCGATATCATCGGTGTTCTGCCCGGCGCGCAGCCGCTTGTAATGGTTGTAGACCGCAACCGAGAGTACCACTTTTGCGCGATCCTGCCCGATAACATACTGATCGAGCCATTCACGCAACCGGCGCGGCGTTGGCAGGCGCGTTGGCAAGCTGGCAGATGCGCGTCGCGTTGACGGACGCGCACCGGTTTCTTCCGCAATGATCGCGCTGCAGAGCGCCACACACTCGTCACAGATAAAGACGGTTCCAGGACCGGCGATCAGGCGCTGCACCTCTTCCTGTCCTCGTCCACAAAAGGAACAGAGATATGCGCCACGACTATTAGGCGAATTGGGGTTGCCGCCGCGTGTGCGAGACATAGGCGCTCCTGTGTCCACTCAGCGGCGTTCGCCAGCCGCTTGCAAATCTTCACGGGTCAGGATTTCGTCAATGATGCCGTACTCTTTGGCCTGCTGCGGATCCATGAACAGGTCGCGGTCGAAGTCGCGTGCAATCCGCTCGAGCGGTTGGCCGGTATCCTTTGCCAGCAGTTCACGGATCAGTTGCTGTTCGCGCAGCAGTTCTCGCGCCATGATTTCGACATCGGGCGCGTAGCCGCGTGCACCGCCGCCAGCCGGATGCATGTGAATGGTTGAGTGCGGCAGACTGTAGCGCTTGCCCTTCGCGCCGCCGGCCAGGATCGGCGTCGCCATGCTGCCGGCCATACCGACGCAGACCGTCGCCACATCGGGGCGAATGACCTGCATGGTGTCGTAGATCGCCAGTCCTGCTGTGATCGAACCGCCAGGGCTGTTGATATAGAGCCAGATGTCGCGGTCTGGGTCTTCGTGTTCGAGGAACAGGAGCTGAGCGACGATCAGATTGGCGATCTGATCCTCGATCGGGGTGCCCAGGAGGATGACGCGCTCTTTCAACAGACGCGAATAGATATCGTAGGCGCGCTCGCCACGATTGGTGCTCTCGACCACCATGGGAATGAGCGACTCAATGCGCGGCGCGGTCCAATCGATCCGATGGTTTGATTGCCACTTGCCCATACCTATTTACTCCGTTCTTGATTCTTGGGTCGCCGCTTCGACAGCAACACTGCCTTCTGCGGATGCGACATGCTTTTGTTCCTCTGATACGGCAGGCGCTGCGTCAGGGATGGCATCCGTTTCATCCGCAGGCAGGTTGTCAGCATCGGCAGGCGACGCTTCATTGGTAGCTTCCTGCGCTTCATCGATGGCGACAGGCGCGGCGCTCTGTTCAACAGGTGACGCTGTGTCTGCGGCTTCCTGCGCTTCATCGGCGGCGACAGGCATGGCGCTCTGTTCAAACGATGGATCACCGGTTGCAATCGCGAGAATACGGCGGCGCAGTTTGCGTTCCACAATCCCGGCGGTGATGAAGGAGCGCAGGTCGGACCCTAGGATTGCGCGAGCGTTTGCACGATCCTCTTCTTTGATACTCGCCACGACGTCTTCGATCTCCTGCGCAATTTCCGCCGCATCCGGCGCCAGTCCTTCGGCTCTGGCGATCTCACGTAGCACCAGACCGCGTTTGGCGCGCTCTTCCGCAACCGGTTTCAACTCTTCGATCAGGTCTTCGCGCTTCTTGCCCATCGCTTCGTAGACCTGTTCCGGGCGAACGCCGTACCGTTCGTACTCGTGCTCGCGCTCGTGCAGGATGCTGTCCGCCTCTCGTTCAATCAGCGCGTCGGGGATATCGAAGGTTGTCGCTGCAACAACCTGGCTCACATATTCGCTAAAGACCTTGTCCTCTTCATTCTTGCGCGCTGCTTCGATGAGTTCCTTGCGGGTCTGCTCGCGCAGTTCGTCGAGCGTCCCCTCGAAGTTCTCCAGCGCCGGCAGTTCGTCCCATTCCGGCAGAAGACGCTCCTGGATCTCCAGGACGTTGACGACGAAGCGCACATCCTTGCCGCGCACCTGCTCATTCTCGTGATCATCCGCCATGCGGACGGTCACATCGACCATGGTATTCGGCGACACGCCGAGCAACGCCTCATACAGTCCAGCTACGATGCGCTCGGGGTCGAGCACCAACGTCGATTGTGGGATCTCCTCGCCTTCAGCGCGCTGATCGATCAATTTTCCATCGACGTATGTTTCAAGCTGCACCGTCAATTGATCGCCGTGTTGCGCCGGGCGCGGCTCCTCGAGCGACCGCAGCACAACATGCCGATCGCGGCGCATCTCCATGGCGCGCCTGACCATGTCGTCCGTCACTTCGCCCGGCTCGAATGGCACGTGGATGGCGCGATAGTCAGGCAATTCGACCGTTGGCGCTACCGGCACTTCGACCGTAAAGTTGAAGGGTGGCTCATCGAGATTGATGGCAGTCACGTGCGATTGCGCATACGGTTCGATCCCTTCCTGCTTGAGGGCATCCTGGAACGCCTTTTGGATCAGATCGTCGGAAGCTTCTTCGAGCAGCGCTTCACGCCCAAAATAGTTTTCGACAATGAAACGAGGCGCCTTTCCTTTGCGAAATCCAGGGATGTTGTACTTCTGCGACATCCGGCGCGCTGCGCGATCCAGCGCCTTCTCGATCTGTTCTTTATCGAGTTCGACGGTTAGTTCGAGAATACTGCGAGGCTTTTTTTCGGTTGTGACCTTCACCGACACCACTCCAGAGAGCTAGAAAAAAGTAAAGCAATTCTTGTGTATTATAGCACGAAGGGGCGTGCGCGCAACGTTGCTGTGTATGTGCGTCGTCTTCGGTTTTGCGCCGAGCTGCGCTTCATGGTACTCTGGTAAGGTGAAAGTGAAAAGGTTTCATGAGGAGCCGGTCAGAGACCAGGCTCCCTTTCGGTGTTGGTGTATGGCAGCAACGACGTTTTTGTCACTGACGGCTCTTCTCGATGAAATAACAGCGCTTGCTCCGGTTCGGGAACTGCTGGCGACGCTGCGCGCACACACCGGCGCGCGTGTGCATATTGCGCCTGTGCCGGGAGCGGTACGCGCACCGCTGGTCGCCGCAATCGCCGCGAATACGACAGCGCCGGTGGTGTATGTGGTGAGCACAACCGATGCAGCGCTGCGCGCCTGTGATGATCTTCGCCAATGGATCGGCGACGATCACGTGTTGATCTTTCCGGCGAGTGATGCGCTGCCGTATGAGCATATGTCCACCGGCAGCGACATTCTTGCCGCGCGCATGCGGGTTGTGCGTCGCCTGGCGATGCACGAAGCCGGCGATGGTGCGCCGCTGGTCGTAGTGGCGTCGGTTAGGGCGTTGATGCAGCCCACGCTGGCGCCCGCCGAACTGCAAGCTGGCAGCATTCGTCTGGAGCGCGGCATGCAATGCGCATTGGACGATCTGGTAGCACGTTTGATCGATCACGGGTATCGCTCCGCGCCAATCGTCGAAGAGCCGGGTGAGGTCAACCGGCGCGGCGGCATTGTCGATGTGTTTTCGCCGGGAGACGATCTGCCGCTGCGGATCGAGTTCTTTGGCGATGAAATCGATAGTCTGCGACGTTTCGACCCGCGGACGCAGCGCAGCGAGGCGCAGATCGGCGCGGCGATCATCGGTCCGCCGCACGAGTTTCCGCTGTGGCGGCGCGACGCGGCGCTGGCGCGTATGCGCGACATCGATACATCGGCGCTGCGTCGCGAGGCGCTCGATGAATGGTTGCAGGCATTCGAGCACATCAGGCACGGTGAGCGTTTCGAGGGGCGCGCAATGTTCGCGCCATTCTTCCGCAACGACGCGGACGATCCGTCCACGTTGCTGCGCCATCTGCCGCCGGGTGCAATTGTGGCATTCAACGATGCGTTACTGCTGGCGCAGCACGCTGCAGAACTCGATCATCAGGCGGAGACGCGCCGCCGCCAGCAGATCGATGCTGGCGAATTGCCTGCCGCCTTTCCGCGTCCTTATCTGCGCTGGCGCGAACTGGCGGCGCAGGCGGAATCGTTGACCCTGGCAGATTTCAGCAACAATGAGCGACCGAT
>JBEPYG010000161.1:0-9801 GCA_041641515.1 Roseiflexus sp. | reverse complement strand
GAACCCTTGTGTACCAACCAATTCGAAGAGGCGCGCCAGTTTTTGATCGGCTTCGGACTCGTTGCCGGATTGCACATGAACATACGCTTCCCACAGCAGCGCGACCGTCTGACCGTACTGATCGTCGCCGCGCACAAACCGCTGATGCGCTTCGCCAATCCACTCCAGCGCGCGCGGATCGCCAGCAGCAGCAGCAACACTGCCGAGCGCCAGCCAGATGAGCGCCGCCGTCCACTCATCACCCGCCTCTAATGCGCGATCAAGTCCCTCGCGGGCATACGACTCGGCAGCCACAAGATTGCCAGCGTGTCCCTCCAGCAGAGTCAGCCCCAGCATCACCTCAGCGCGTGCGCGTGGAATGCCGACAGCCTCGAGAATCTCGAGCGCAGTGCGGTAGTGGTGGTACGCCATCTCATCGCTCAGTGACGTTACGAGACAGGCATGACCCATGCGCATATGAGCAATCGCTTCAGTCAACGGCGAGTCACCGCGTTGCGCTTCAAGCAACCCGCGTTGTGCGAGCGCCAGCGCGCGTGCACTGTTGCCCAGCATACACTCCATCAATGCCAGCAACAAAAGCGGATCGCGGTGCAGCGAACGCTCCGGACGCGCGCTGCCCGCTTCAAGACCGAGTTCTTCTTCGAGCAGACGACGCGCCTCAATCAGCCTGCCGCTGCGCAGCAACAGGCGGGGCGACAGGATAGCGGAACGGCGGTAACCCCCAGCAGCGTCAGTGTGCGACGTTTTGCCATATGCTTCGCGATGCGCTGCTGCAATGATCAGGATCGCCAGGTCGGCGCGACCGCGATTGATCCAGTTTTCCGCCTGCAAGCTGAGGATAGCTGCCCGTTCGGCTCGACGATGACGCGGTAAGAGTTTCATGGCACGCTTCAACAGCGTCGCGGCGGGCGCCGGTTGCACCGTATCGATATACACCTCCGCCTGACCGCGTAGCGCGCGCACCTGTCCTTCGGTATCGCCCTGACGCCGATACTGTTCTTCTGCCATGCGGTACAGATCGACCGCCTGAGGATAGCGACCGAGGCGGCGTTCTGCAACGGCGCGCGCCTCGAGCAGCACGGCGCTGCTGCGATGCGCTGGCGGGATCTGCTCAATCCAGTCGAGAAGCGCCGCCGCCTGCGAGCCGGAAATGCCGGAGAGCGCCATGCGACCCAACGCAGCAGCAGCGTCATCCCATCGTTCAGCGGCGAGGAAATGGTGTGCCGCGCCGTGATCGTCGCCGTGCGCAGCATAATATCGTCCCAATTGCGCATGGATTGCGCGCCAGTCGGGTAATTCGCGCTCCGCCAGGCGCGCAAAACTGGATGCCTGCAGCGGCTGATAGACGCGCCGGCCATCGGGCAGAGATTCAATGAACAACTCCCATCGTTCGAGCAGTTCGACCGTCATATGGAGGTCTGCCAGTTCCGCGACGGCAGTACAGGCCGCTTCGTCGATCCAGCGCATCAGGGACGTGCCAAGCACCCAGGTGCGCACGTCAAACGGCAGATTGCCCAGCACTTCACGCGCCAGATACGCATCGAGGTGCGGTGCGATGATGTCCTGCAATCGCTCTGGAGGTGGCGGCTGGTCGGGAGGCGCTGTAGAGTCGATGCGCGCTGCGGCAAAGAAGCGGAGCGCCAGAGGCCACCCGCGTGCCAGGGTGTTGAGGTCGGCATCGATCGGGTGCGGCGGCAGGCCGTATGCAGCAAAGAAATCGCGTGCTTCAGCATCGGTGAATGCCAGGTGCGCCCGGTTCAGGCGGTAGAGTTCGCCGCGCGCCGCGATCGTCGGAAGCGAGGCGAGCGCGGGCATTTCCCGGCTTAGCAGCACCAGATGGAGGCGCGGCGGCAGACGGTCGATCAAATGCTCGATGAGCACGCGCAATTCGGGCCGTCGGTCGGCGCTCTGGAGGTCATCCAGGATCAGCAGCGTCTCATCGCCCAGCGCCGTCAACGCATTGATCAGCCCATCGAGCACATCGACCGGATGTGCAGCGGCGAAGCGAGCGTGATCGAAGCCGGTGATCGGACGAAACGCAGTCGCCAGGTGCAACGCCAGCGACAGCGGCGTATCTGCAGGATCCAGTCGACACCAGGCTGTGGGCCATCCGCCATGGCGCGCAAAACTGGTGAGCGCAACGGTTTTACCGCTGCCGGCCGGCCCGAGAACCAGAGTCACCGGATAATCGGCAACCGCAGCGAGCAACCCATCAATGCGCGGGCGCTCGATGATCCGAGCCGGTTGTGGCGGCGGTTCCAGGCGTGGGAGCAGTACCGTCGATGTAAGAGACACAGTAGCGCCGAACTCGCCCGTAACTTGGGAAACTAGCATGTGATACGATATACTGTATTATACTCAATATAAGCAGGACTCGACATCGCTATCTTTTGACCCGAAAGCGCTGTGTTCGGAAAGGAGCAGACTTATGACGGTCAAAAACGCTGAAGATACTGTACGCAAAACCTACAGCAGCGCTCAGGAAATGGTTGGCAAATCGGTCAAAGCCTGGACCGACCTGATTGCCGTCAGCACCGATATGGCCTACGACATGGTGCTGAAGAACTGGAACTACAGCCGCAGCATTCGCAGTTCCGCTGAACAGGCTATTGAAGACGCCATCAACACTCAGGCGCGCTTCGCCAAAGAAATGATGGGTGTCTGGAAGGATTATGCCGAAAGCGTCTCCGACATTATCAGCAAGACGACCAGGAAAGAATAATGCCGGAGACGCGCCCCAGGCAGGGGAATGCCGTGCGCACCCTTTTGCGGGAAAGGACTGCCATGCGGCATCCTCTGCCACATTCAATACAAACACCCCGACGATTGTCAGCGCCTGTGTTGCTTCGAATTGTTTGCGACCGCCTCTTCCTCGAGACCCCTCCTCCTTGAGAATCTCTTCCACGGAACAGACGCCTCAGCAGGTTGCGTGCACGGTGTGGCGCACCGGCTATCGTCCTGCAAATTCTGCGCTCGGCATATCACATATACGCGCCGCCATTGACATTGATCTGCTGTCCGGTGATGTAATCGCCGTCAGCGGCAAGGAAGACCACCGCCTTTGCCATTTCTTCCGGCAAGCCGAAACGTCCCAGCGGGATGCGCGCCTTGATCTGATTCTGCACATCCTCGGGGACTTTCGCGAGCATATCGGTGAGTGTAAATCCTGGAGCGACGACATTGACCGTGATACCGAACTTCGCCAGTTCGAGCGCCGCAGTCTTGGTGAAGGCGATAATCCCACCTTTGCTTGCGCCGTAGTTCGCCTGACCGAACGCGGCGGTCTGACCATTCATTGAGCTGATGTTAATGATTCGACCGTACTGCTGCTCGATCATCGGCTGCATCGCGGCAGTGGTGCAGAAGAAGACGGCGTTGAGATTCGTCTGAATAACCTGCAGCCAGTCCTCGTCGGTCATCTTCCGCAGCGACCGGTCACGGGTAATGCCGGCATTATTGACCATAATATCGAGTCGCCCATAAGCGTCAAGGAATCGCCTGACCATAGCGCGCGCTTCGGCCGGATCGGCGACATTCGCCTGCAACAACATGCATTCGCGGCCCATCGACTTAATTTCTGCTGCGACCTCTTCCGCCAGCGCCTGGTTATGCTGATAATTGACGCCAACGGTGCACCCTTCACGCGCCAGTTCCACTGCGATAGCGCGCCCAATCCCACGCGAAGCGCCTGTCACGATTGCGTACTTTCCTTCGAGACGACCCATGCTGTTACCTCCTTACTCTTATATGTGGATGAGAGGTCTATTGGTTAACCCTGCGGGCGTCCACAAGGGACGCCCCTACCACTACCACTACCACCCCGGAGGCGAACACGGGGGCATCCTCAAGGGATGCCCCTACCATCCATCCTTGGGGCGGACGCTACATTCGCTCAAAGATCGCGGCGATGCCCTGACCGCCGCCGATGCACATGGTGACGCATGCATAGCGACCGCCGGTGCGGTGCAGTTCGTAGAGCGCCTTCACCGTCAGTATTGCGCCTGTCGCGCCAATCGGGTGACCGAGCGAGATACCGCTGCCGTTCGGGTTGACCTTCTCCATTGGCAGATCGAGGTCGCGGACCACTGCCAGCGCCTGTGCTGCGAATGCTTCGTTCACCTCGAAAACATCGATATCATTGATCGTCAGACCGGTCCGCTCCAGCACCTTGCGCACTGCCGGCACCGGGCCGATGCCCATGTACTTGGGATCGACGCCGACCACACTGTAGCCGACCAGACGTCCCATCGGCTTGTAGCCGCGCTGCTCAGCGACGCTCCGATCCATCAACACGACCGCAGCTGCAGCATCGTTGATACTCGACGCATTCCCTGCAGTGACGGTGCCCTGTTTGTCGAATACCGGTCGCAGTTTGGCAAGTTTCTCCAGAGACGTGTCGGGGCGCACACTCTCATCAGTATCGAACAATTGCGTACCGCCCTTGACTTTGATCTCGATCGGGAGAATCTGATCTTTGAATCGTCCTTCCGCGATCGCCGCTGCTGCGCGTTTGTGGCTTTCGACTGCCAGCGCGTCTTGATCTTCGCGGGTAATTTCCCATTTGCGGGCGACGTTCTCGGCAGTCACCCCCATGTGCACATCGTCAAACGGGTCGCTCAACGCTGCAACCATGACATCGACCATCGAGACATCATTCATACGCGCGCCCCAGCGCATTGCGTGCGCCCAGTACGGGCTGCGGCTCATCGACTCGGCGCCGCCTGCGACAGCAGCGTCGGCGTCGCCGAGCATAATCGTCTGCGCTGCTGAGATAATCGCCTGCAACCCGCTGCCACACAGACGATTCAGCGTCAGCGCCGGAACGTCCACCGGCAGACCGCCCTTTACGCCCGCGACCCGCGCCAGATAATGGTCATGCCCGTCGGTGTGAATGATGTTGCCGAACACAACCTGACCTATCTCTGCCGGTTCGACACCTGCGCGCTTCACTGCTTCCCGCACGACCTGCGCCGCCAGTTCGCTCGGCGGTTGATCTTTGAGGCTGCCACCAAAATTGCCGATCGGTGTGCGTACACCGCTCAGCACTACCACGTCGCGTCCGTTGGCCGTCATTGCTTCCTCCTTGTGTCTGCGATAGCAAGGCTGCGCCATCACATCAGCGATGCCGCCAATCGAGATTATTCGGCTCTGGGGTAACTCATGTGAGCGCCCAACTGCCTACAGCATGGCTGTTATCATGTCGCGGAGCGACAGCCAGCTGCAGCCCTCAACGTCCGTTGTTGCAGCAGATATGCAGGGATAGATTGCAACTCCTATTGTACCATTGTAGTGGCAAGGTTATCAATGTGGTGTTAGGATGTTTTCGTAGCGAGTAACCATTTCTTCACCAGATGTGGAGAAGACGCTTGTACGTGAGCACAGATGATATGGTAAAGTTAAGCGCACTCCACATTCATGCATGCTGCACGATCCGTCGGCGAATAATAATGAACTGGACGGCGCCGGAAGGCGATAGCGAACCGTAGTGTCATGACAGGAGGTAATCGTATGATTGAGCGCGTAGAAGCGCCGATTGCTGCAACGTTGCGCAACGGCCGGACTGTGACGATTCGCCCGCTCGCCGAGCACGATCGCGAAGCGTTGCTCCAGTTTGGTCGTTCGCTGCCGGATGATGACTGGCTCTACATCGAGACCGATCTTCACAATCCCGACATTATCAATCGCCTGGTTAACGCATATGCGGCAGAAAACTGGCGCCAGCTCGTCGCCGTGACGGAGACTGGCGAGATTGTCGGCTACAGTGCAGTACGGCGCTTACCGGGATGGTCGAGCCATGTCGGAGATATTCATCTGATCGTGCGCAAGGATCATCGTCGCTGCGGCCTTGGCACCGCAATGGCACAGGCGATTTTCGATGCGGCCCGCGACCTCGGGGTCTCAAAGGTGATCGTTGAGATTATGCAGGAGCAGACGAGCGGTATTGCAATCTTTGAGCGCCTGGGTTTCAAGATCGAAGGCACGTTCAGCGATCACGCGCGAGACCATGTGGGCAGGCGCCATCATCTGTATATTCTTGCCTACCATATCATCTAATGGCATGCCTCCAGACGTCACAGGCCATTGTGCGGTCCGTGACGTCTGAACTTGCAATGGATATTGCGCTCGCCGATCTGCAAACCTACTGCGGCGCCGCACCGGATGAAGCAGTCGTTGTGATCGATGTGTTACGCTCATTTACGACTGCTGCGTATCTGTTCCACGCCGGCGCTCGCGCCCTTCTGCTTGCAGCAACCCCCGACGAAGCTCGTGTGCTGGCGCGCCGTTTCCCTTCAGCGGCGACCGTTGGCGCAGTTCCCGGCGGCTTCCCGATTGATGGGTTCGATTTTGGCAATTCACCCGCCGCTCTTCGCGACGCCTGCCTGACCGATCGGGATGTGGTGCTCTGTACAGCTGGCGGTGTTCGCGGCGCAACTATCGCCCGGCACGCCGCGCTGCTCCTTGGCGGCTCGCTGGTGTGCGCCGCCGCATCAGCGCGTCTGCTGCGCCGCCTCGATCCGCCGCGCGTTACCTTCCTGATGACCGGCATCTATGTCGACCGTGATGGCGATGAGGATATTGCTTGCGCCGAATATCTCACAGCCTTGCTGCGCGGCCAGGCGCCCGATCCCGCCCCCTTCGAACGGCGGGTGCGTGAATCGACCTTCGGCAGACGTTTCGGTGATCCTGCTTATCCCCATCTCTCGCGTGCTGATATGGACCTCTGCGCCCAGGCGGATGTGTTCGACTTTGCGATGCCGATTGTGTGTCAGGAGGGGGTGATGATGGTGGTGCGGGGGGAGTGATGCCATTTTAGATTGCAGATCGGAGATTGTAGATTGTCGCACCGCGGCGTCTTGGTGCGCTTTGACGCGACGCCGCGGTGTGTTCACGTGAAAGTGGTATGAGAACCGAGACCCAAGACCCAAGAACCGAGCACCAGAAATCAAAAGCGCAGTGCACAAAAACGTTGCGCTGCTGGATCACAAGGATAGGCGCATCAATCGGCGCACTAGACGGGTGCTGGTCGGCTCGAACCGCGAGAGATGTATAATCGCAATGCGATTGACGCATAGACTGTGTAGGGTAGAAGGTCCTCGCCTATGAAACCACTCCTGGCGCTCCTCATCGCTGTTGCGCTGCTCATCCCCGCCGCGCCGGTCTCGGCCGCATCCATCCCCGACGGTTTTGCCGACCCCGCCTTTGCCGCGCTGTGGACCCGCTCCGACCGGGCGGTCGCCACTGGTGCGGTACGACGTTCGTGGACGTATGGAGCGTCCCCCGGCGAGATGCGCTACGAATACTTCCAGGGCGCGCCAGGCGATACGCGGCTGGTGCAGTATTTCGATAAAGCTCGCATGGAGATCAACGATCCGAATGGCGACCGACGATCCCCCTGGTTCGTTACGGGCGGACGGCTGGTGGTCGAGTTGATCACCGGCAGGGTCCAGACCGGCTTCGAGACCTTCGAGCAGCGCGCGCCCGCCGCCAGTCCCGTCGCCGGCGATCCGACCGCTACTCCGCAGGCGCCAACGGATGCCCGACTCGCTGCGTATGTCTCGTTTGACGGCGGCGGGCGCGCGCCTCAGCGCATCGGCGCACGGGTGAGCGCGCTGCTCGGTCCCGATGGTCTGAGCGAACGGCCAGACCTGGCGCTGGCAGCAACGACCATTGTGCGCTATGAATCGGTGACCGGGCATAATGTGCCGCGCGTTTTCCGCGATTTTATGGCGGCAGCGCCGATCGATGCGCTCTTTGCCTTTGGGTATCCGATCAGCGAGCCGTACTGGGCGATCGTGCGCGTCGGCGGGCAGGAGACGCCGGTGATGTTTCAGGCGTTCGAGCGCCGCCTGCTGACCTACAACCCCGCCAATCCGCCACGCTGGCAGGTCGAGATGGGCAATGTCGGGCAACATTACTTCTTCTGGCGCTATGGACGACCGCTGCGCTATGCTGCGCCGCCGTTCTCCGGCGTGCGCGTCCGCGAGACGACACTGACGATCCCGACCTACGACTACCAGCAGGCGCTCGTGCCCACACATCCCGGCGACCCGATCCATCCCTACCCGCGCCTCGATCCGGCGCGCGTCGGTTCGCCTCAGTCGCGCACCTACCGCGCAATCGTGGTCGAAAATCGCTTCCTGGAACTGACCTTCCTGCCCGAACTGGGCGGGCGGTTGTACCGGGCGGTGATCAAGTCCACCGGGCAGAATGCGTTTTACCAGAACCCGGTAGTCAAACCGGCGCCATTTGGACAGCGTGGATGGTGGCTGGGCGTCGGCGGGCTGGAATGGGCGGCGCCAACCGAAGAACATGGCTACCTGGAAGCTTTCCCGTGGGATGTGACGATCGATCGTCAGACCAATGCGATGACGGTGCGGATGACAACCATCGAGCGTCAGCGTGAGCTGGACATGACCGCCATCGTCACTCTGCGCGCTGATGAGGGTCTCTTCCAGACGCAACTGGCGGCGCGCAACGCATCGTCCACCCCGAAGCCGCTTCAAATGTGGATGAATGCCGCGCTTGCCTCTGCCGCCAATCGGGTCGGTCCTGCGGCGCGCTTCGTTGTGCCTGTTGATCGGATGATCGTTCACGCGACGGAAGACCGCGACCTGCCGCCGCCGCGTGCGACGGTCGAATGGCCCCGCCGCAATCAGCGCGACCTGTCGCGTCCATCGGCGTGGAATGGGTACGTGGGATTGTTTGCCGTGCAACCGGTGCGCTTTGCCGGGTTCTACGACACTCAGGCGGACGCAGGGATGGTTGCGCTGCACGATGCCGGGTTCGCCGGAGCGAAGGTGTTTGCCTTCAGCGCGAACTTCGACCGTCGCCTGTTCACCGATGACGGAAGTGATTATGCCGAACTGTGGGTCGGCGCACAACCGACCTTTTGGGACGACCCGCTGCTGAACGCCGGCGATCAGCGCGTCATTCTCGCTGACTGGATGCCACTGCACGGGTTGGGCGACCTTGCAGTCGCAAATGAGTCCGGCGCACTTGGCGTACAGCGTCGATCTGGCGGCGCGCTGACCGTCAGCGTGGTTTCTGCGCGCACGCGGTCAGCG
This sequence comes from Roseiflexus sp., assembly GCA_041641515.1. GTDB lineage: Bacteria > Chloroflexota > Chloroflexia > Chloroflexales > Roseiflexaceae > Roseiflexus. The sequence continues at coordinate 736 of JBEPYG010000161.1, read as the reverse complement.
GCGCCGGTGCGCGTTCTGCTCGACGGACGCGAGGTGTTTCGCAGCGCGCCGATTGCACTGCGCCCCGATCTTCCGTTGACGATTGAGTTGCCGCCGGGTCGTGCGGGTGGTACACTGCGCGTCGAGACCGACGGATGGGTATTGGAGACAACCCCTGGTTCGTGAGAAGGAGCGCCAGGATTGACTGACCGTCACAGACCTGCGGGGCAATCTGGCAGTCAGAGGCAGCTCGCAAACACGCTTGTCCGTCGGAGCACGAGAGCGGAACGGGTGATAGAAGCACTGCAGGATGAGGTGTAAATGCGCATTCGCACACTAACAGCCGGCGCGTGCGAGAAAGATGTGGCGCGCGCGGCGCGGGCAGTGCAGGAGGCGCGACAGCGGCTCGAAGATGCCGGGTATGTCGTGCAGACGCTGCGTCTGGCACTCGACACGAGTGGAACAAATCGTTGCGCCGACGTTGCGACGGTGCTGCACGGCGCTGAAGCGCTGGCGCTCGATGCTGGATTCGATTATGTGTCGATCGGGCGGGTTGCCGTCGACCGTCTGGCGTCGCTGGCGGAGGCGCTGGCTGCGACGGAGATTGTGTTTGCTTCGGCGCGGCTCGCCGGTCGTGACGGCAGAGTAGACGCGACAGCCATCGCCGCCGCAGCGCGCGTGGTTGCCACGCTATCATCGGCGACGCCGAACGGATTTGGCAATCTACGGTTTGCAGCGCTGGCGTCGGTTGCCCCAG
>JBEPYG010000160.1:0-9814 GCA_041641515.1 Roseiflexus sp. | reverse complement strand
CGCCCGGTCGGGGAACGCGGCATGGCGCGTGGGTCGGCGATGAGCGCAACGCTGAGCGGTGCAGCGCCAGGGGTGATGCAGACCGGCGGCGTGAATGCCGCCTGTGCAATGTCATCGGCGGCGTGGCCTGGTTCGGCGGCGAGTGCCAGGCACGTCTCGCCGGGGAGCGCTGCGGGTCGTGCGCCGGAAGCAAGCGTTACGGTGATGGTCAGTGGTTCGCCGGTCGGCGCGGGCAGACGGAAGATCGCGTCGCCGTCGGTCCAGGCGATCGGGTGGTCGCCAATGCGCTCGGCGCGGTAGACGCCACGCACCTGATAGGCGTAGTCGTCGGGGGCGATGGTGAGTGGCAATGCTTCTGCCGCCTCCTGTTCTGCTGGCAGCAGACGGTAGAGCGCAAAATCGAGGGTAAACCGCTGCACGGCGGAGGGTTTGCGATCGGTCGGTTGTTCGTACTCTGGCAGGTCGAGGTGCAGCCGTCCTGCCGGTTCAAGGCGCCATCCCGGCAGCGCAAGCGCACCGCTCGCGCTGGTCGCCAGGTAGACCGGACGCCCCTGATCGTGCCAGCGCCGAATGTAGCGCGTCAGCTGCGGCGCGTACCGTCCGGGGTCGCGGCTTTTCAGCGCAAATGCGTCAACTCCGAACGCAAAGGTGAGCGGCGTGGCGAGCAGATCGGGGATGTCGCGCGCTTGCGCAAATGAAGGGGCGCCGCCACGCATGAGGACAACCGCGCCAGGCTCGAACTGACCGGCGATCGTCTCGATCTGTTCCAGCGCACCGGCATACTCGGTATGGCGGGTGACCGATCGCCCGGTAACGATCAGGAATAGAACCAGGGCGAACGTCAGGAATGCGCGGGAGAACGCGGGAACGTGGAAACGTGCGAACGTGGGAACGTGCAAACGTTCAACGCTTAACGGTATACGGACGATGGCGTAGGCGATGCCGATGGCGAACGCCGGATAGACATGCGGTACATAGCGGCGCATGATATAGATGTAGTGCTGGTCGCTGGTTCCGTATGTCAGTCGCAGGAACACGACCGACGCAACGGCAGCGATCACCAGGAACAGCCATGATGATCCGTCGATCCGATATGCCATGAATGTCAGTCCAACCAGCGCCAGGGCAATACCCAATGGCGAGAGGTACCATCCGAGGCGCACCAGGTTTGCCTGCGCTGCTCCAAAAAGGTCACGCAACACATAATGGTCGCACGAGCGCAGGGTCGCGAGCGTTTCCGGCGCCATCTTCGTCTCGTCGAGCAATCCGTCCCTGATCACTTCCGGTATCGTGCGACCATCGGCAGCTGGCGGCAGGAGATCGCGTCGCAGCGCGATGCAGGCGTCGAGCGGCGGGATAGAACGCCCGCGTGCCATGCTGGTGAAACGATACCACCAGCTCGCGAGAGGATCGACATAGGCGGGTGTTGCGATTGGCGCGCCGACATACCCCTGGAGAATCAGGCACTCACCCTGCGGGTTGCTCCATTGCGCAGGGGCAAGACATGCGGGAAGCGCCGCAAGCGCTGGCAGCGACAGGATTTGCGGGCGGATCAGGTAGGCATAACTTCCCGCGCCGACGACGGCAACCGCAGCAAGCAGCCGAAGGGGATGCGACAGTCGTGAGAGCCGCGGCACGAGATGGTTGATCAGGTTCAGGCGGCGGATTGCAATCAGCGCAGCTACGATCAGGATCACAACCAGCGCTTCGGCGCCGATGCGCATCCAGTTCAGTGGTGCATCGACCGTCGGCGGCATACCGGCGACCGGCGGGCAGGGCTGCATTGTCAGACGCGAGCAGGGGCGCAACAGATAGACCTGGCGCAGGGTCGGCGTGAGGAACGGCAGGGCAACTGCAGCAGTCAGCGCAAAATCCTGCAGGCGGGCAAAGAGCGTATCGAAAAAATAGGCGCGAGCGAGGGACACAATCTGTATCCCGGCATGAACGATCATTGCCGTCATTCCGGCCAGCAATGCCGTATGCGGCTGTGTCCACTGTCGGGCAAGCCAGACGTACAACAGATAGAGTACGACCGGACCGATGACCAGAAAGAACTCGATGCGCGTCAGCGCGAGTTGCCCAAACGCGAACCCGGCGATCAGGGCGAGGAGCGTGGAACGTGGAACGTGGGACGTGGAGCGTGGGACGTGGAATGCGCTGCTGCATGCATAGAGTCCGGCGAAAACGAGGAACTGCGCCGTGGTTTCGGCGGTTGAGTAACGGCTGAACCAGACCTGCACAGTATTGAGTGCAAGGAAGAGCGCTGCCAGGAACCCAACCCAAGGACCGGCGAGGCGACGCGCAAGCATGGCAACGCTCCAGACGCCGAGCAGACCGGTAACCCCGGGAGCGAGCAATCCGGCATGCAGCCCAAAGAATGCGGCGATCAGTCCGATCCACGCCGAAAAGAGGTGCAATCCCTGCGGCACGACTCGTCCTTGCGCCAGATCGCCCTGGTTGATGAAAAATCCGGCTGCGCGCAGACGGGTTGCAATGAAACGTTGCGGGTTCTGCACACCGAGGAAGTTGGTTTCCGCCTGGCGCGCGGCATCGGCAAGGACTGAGTCGGATGATTGCTGATCGGCGGCGATCTGCGCGACCAGTGGATCGGTGAAGGTGAGCGACCCGGTGCGCGCCATGATAAAACCGGCGTTGGCGTACACGCCAGCATCGCGCACACCGATGATCGTCTCGAACGGGCGCGAAACAAGGAGCGCGAAGAGGACCAGAACAGCGATGAGGAGGATGGAGGGGATGTGTGAACGTTGAACGTTGAACGTTAAGCGTTGAATGTTCAGCGTTGCACGCTGAAATGTGCGAAGGCGTCCGGTGATGAGTAATGCCAGGAGGCAAACGAGCATCAGAATGGTTGCATGCAGGAGGGGCGAAAAGATGCCAGTTTGCGCCAGAGTGAACGCCAGCCAGCCATGCAGCAGCGCGCCGATCAGGGTATACTCGAAGTATCGCTCGAGGGGATCAGATGCACGGCAAGTATCAGGAAGCGCCTGGCAGATGATCGCACCGGTCAGAGTCAGAACCAGAACAATCACGATAAAAATGGCGGTCAGCACAACAATCACGTAGTGAACGCCAGAAACGGCGCACGTCAGAAACGACGAACCGGGAGCCGCATTATAGCACGCGGCGGATGCACTCTTGACAAGCCGATCGCCAACCTCTATAGTGGCACGGGTGAGAGATTGAGCGCTGAACGCTTTCATAACTATTCTGGAATAATAGTCGTCTGGAAATGGATGGCATATGGGTGAGAAACTGGTGATCGTCGAGTCGCCGGCGAAGGCGCGCACCATTCAAAAGTACCTTGGTTCAGGGTACCGGGTCGAGGCGTCGATGGGGCACGTGCGCGATCTGCCGAAGAGCGATCTTGGCGTTGATCTGGAAGCGAACTTTGCGCCGGTGTACGAGGTTTCGCCGGGCAAAGAAAAGATAATAGCCGGTCTGCGCAAATCGATCCGCCAGGCAGACGCCGTCTATCTGGCGACCGACCCGGATCGTGAGGGTGAAGCGATTGCCTGGCATATCACCGAGGCGGCGAAGATTCCGCGCAGCAAGCCAGTCTACCGGGTTGTCTTCACAGAAATCACGCCTGCCGCAGTGCGCAATGCAATGGCGTCACCGCGTGACATCGACCGCCGACTGGTCGATGCGCAGCAGGCGCGACGCGTGCTTGATCGCCTGGTCGGCTACAAACTTTCGCCGCTGCTGTGGGACAAGGTGCGGCGCGGGCTGTCGGCGGGGCGGGTGCAATCGGTGGCGGTGCGTCTCGTCGTTGAGCGCGAGCGCGAGATTGAGGCTTTTGTTCCGCAAGAGTACTGGACAATTGAAGCCGATCTGCTGAAACAGAACGCAGGCGATGCACAGCGCGACGCCTTCCGCGCCATTCTGATCGAGCGCGCTGGCAGGAAACTCGAGAAATTCGATATCAGCTCGGGCGACCAGGCGCAGGCGATCATTGCCGATCTGGAAGGCGCCGCGTATGTGGTGCGCAAGGTGACGCGCCGCGACAAACGGCGCAGTCCGGCGCCGCCGTTCACCACCAGCACACTGCAACAGGAAGCTGGGCGCAAACTTGGCTTTTCCGCCAAACGTACCATGGCAGTGGCGCAGCAGTTGTACGAAGGGGTCGATATTGGCGGCGATGAAGGTCTGGTCGGTCTCATCACCTATATGCGCACCGACAGTGTAAATGTCTCACGCGAGGCGCAGGAAGAGGCGCGCACGGTCATTCGTGAGCGATTTGGCGAAGCCTACCTGCCAGCGAAGCCGCCGGTCTACAAAACGAAGACGAAGGGGGCGCAGGAGGCGCACGAAGCGATTCGCCCGACCCTCAGCCGCCGTGCGCCCGAACAGGTGCAACCATATCTGACGAGTGATCAGTACCGCCTGTACGACCTGATCTGGAAGCGGTTCGTCGCCAGCCAGATGGAGGCGGCCGTCTTCGATAGCACGACGGTGGACATCGACGCCGGGCGGGAGATCGCGCGTAGCGCAGGGAGCGCACCGTACACCTTCCGCGCCACCGGTTCGGTGCTGAAGTTCCCCGGTTTTCTGGCGGTCTACAATGTCAGCCTGGACGAAGGCGAGGAAGATGAGGACAGTGAGCGGCGGTTGCCGCTGCTGGAGGAAGGGGAACTGCTCGATCTCCTGCAGCTGCTGCCGGTGCAGCACTTCACCGAGCCGCCGCCACGTTTCACCGAAGCTAGCTTGGTAAAGGAACTGGAACGTCTGGGGATCGGGCGCCCTTCGACCTACGCACCGACGATTTCGACGATCATCGAGCGTGAGTATGTCGAACTTGCCGACAAAAAACTCGTGCCGACCACGCTGGGCAGGGTCGTGACCGATCTGCTGGTGGCGCACTTTCCGAGCATCGTCGATTACGGCTTCACATCGGAAATGGAGCAGCAACTCGACGACATTGCTGAGGGCGAAAAGGAATGGACGCCGGTGCTGCGCGCCTTCTACGAACCGTTCGAGCAAAAACTGGCGGAAGCGCAGCACAGCATGCGCAACGTCAAACGCGAGGAAATTCTGACCGACCTGACCTGTCCCCGGTGTAACCAGGGGCAACTGGCGGTCAAGTTCGGCAAGAATGGCGAGTTTCTGGCGTGCAACCGCTATCCGGAGTGTGATTTCACCAGCGACTTCCACCGCGACAGTGAAGGTCGCATCGTGCTGGATGCACCATCGTCGCCAGAGATGAGCGATGTCGTCTGTGATGTTTGCGGGCGACCGATGGTGCTCAAGAAGAGCCGCTTCGGTCCATTTCTCGGATGCAGCGGGTATCCGGAGTGCAAAAACACGCGGCGTCTCGACAAACAGGGCAAACCAGTGCCGCTGCCGAAACCGACCGGCGTTGCGTGCCCGAAGTGCGGTCAGGGTGAATTGCTCGAGCGGCGCGGCAGATTTGGGCGACCGTTCTTTGGATGCAACCGCTACCCGAAGTGCGATTACCTCGTCAATTCGCTGGACGAAGTCGCGCAGTACACGCCCGATGCTGATGGATCATCGCAGCCGAAAGCGAGCGAATCCACAGCGGTCGAAGCAAAAGCAAACACCGCCAGAAAACGGACGAAAACGGGCAAAAACGGCGCCGCTGCGGGGGAGCAGGTGACGGAAACGCCGGTGGTTGACCGAGAAGGAGCGAAGACCGGCGCCAACGGTGCGGCAACGACCTCAGCGGCGCGAGCGAAGAAGCGAGCAGGGGAACAAGGAGCGAAGACCGGCGCCAACGGTGCGGCAACGACCTCAGCGGCGCGAGCGAAGAAGCGAGCGGGGGAACGTTGAAGGTTGCTCGTTGCACGTGGGAAGGCAGAGCGGCAGGACGAGGAGAGGCGCGACAGCTTGGGCATTGAGCAGTGTGCGGCGCCGCCGCGTGCACGTCTCGATGTGTGGGCGTCTCACCCGCGAGGCGGGTGCGTGTGCGTCTCGCCCGCATGCGGTTCTCTGTCCCGCGTATTCGGGTCTGACACGTGCGAGCGGTCCTTTTCGCGCTCGTGTACCCTGCGCAATCCCATGGGCGTCTGAGCACAGAATCGGTGATACCAGCAGGACACGGGCATCGATCGGGCATGGTTCAGAGAGCTGTCGGCGCATGTGACCGATAGGTCGTTGCGTGGTGGTGCGCTTTCGGGATAATAGAATGGAAGGACGCGCCATGTGTGTCCTGGCGCGGCAGTGATTCTATCCCGGGAGCGCTGGTGTGAACTTGTTCAATGAATTGATGCAGCGCAAGGCGCTGGTGGCGGCGGCGTTCCTCTTCGCGCTCGGCGCAGGCCTGATCGGGCAGACGGTGCTGGAACGTCTGACGCCGCAGGTCGTGCAGCTAGTCCCCACCGAAGCGGCAGCAGAATTCATCGACGATGCGTTTGCCGAAGATATTGTTGACCAGGATACGTCAGAGCGCACAGCAACGCCAACGAGGGTCGCATTCATTGTCGCCTATGTGAGCGGAGCTGTGCGTGCGCCAGACGTGTATCAGTTGCCGGTTGGGGCGCGGGTGAAAGACCTGGTGGTGGCAGCTGGGGGGCTGAGCGACGATGCCGACATCGAGCGGATCAACCTTGCAGCGCCGGTTTCTGATGGTCAGCATGTGCGCGTGCCATGGATCGGGGATGCAACCATCGTCGGCGAGGCGCCCCCCAACGAACCTGACACAGGCGCCGGTTCCGGAAAATTGCTCGATCTTAACCGCGCGACGGTGGCAGAACTCGATGCACTGCCAGGTATTGGCGCGGTGCTGGCGAATCGGATCGTCGAATGGCGTGAACGTGAAGGACCATTTCAATCGGTCGATGATCTGGGCAAGGTGGATGGCATCGGTCCTGCATTGCTGGCAAAACTGGCGCCGCTCGTGACCGTTGCCCCGTGATAGAGCAGGAGCATATGCGCCGCACAAAAATTGTCGCAACGATCGGACCGGTCAGCAGCAGCGCTGAGATGATCGAGCGCTTGCTGACTGCCGGGATGGATGTCGCACGCCTCAACTTTTCCCACGGCACGCACGAAGAGCATGCGCAACGGATACAGATACTGCGTGAAGTTGCAGCGCGCAGGGAGCGACCGCTGGCGTTGCTGCAGGATCTGCAGGGACCGAAAATCCGCACCGGACGCCTGGCGGATCGCAAGCCGGTGATGCTGCGCGCGGGGGATCGTTTCACGATTACGACGCGGGATGTGCCGGGCACAGCAAGCTTGGTGAGTACAACATATGCAGCGCTGCCACGCGACGTGCGCCCTGGCGATCGGATTCTGATCTCGGACGGTCTGATCGAAGTGCAGGTTGTGCGCGTCTCGAGCGATGAGGTTGAAACAGAAATCCTCGTCGGCGGCGAACTGCGCGAACATCAGGGCATCAACCTGCCGGGGGTCGCGGTCAGCGCACCGGCGCTGACCGATAAAGACCGTGACGACCTGCTGTTTGGGCTGGCGCAGGGAGTGGACTACGTCGCGCTCTCATTTGTACGTCGGGCGTCGGATCTGCTCGAGATCAAGGCGCAGATTGCAGCTGCTGGCGCGTCTACCCCCGTTATTGCCAAGATCGAGAAACCGGAAGCGTTGAACGAATTCGAAGCCATTCTGGAAGCAGCCGATGGCATTATGGTTGCGCGCGGCGATTTGGGGGTCGAAATGCCGCCGGAGCAGGTGCCCATCGTACAGAAGCAACTGATCGAAGCGGCGAATATGGCGGGCAAACCGGTCATTACTGCCACGCAAATGCTCGACTCGATGATCCGCAACCCGCGCCCGACGCGCGCCGAGGCGAGTGATGTGGCAAATGCAATCATCGACGGTACCGACGCGGTTATGCTCAGCGGCGAGACCGCCACCGGCGCGTACCCGGTCGAGGCGGTGCGCATGATGGCGCGAATCGCAGAAGCTGCCGAAGCCAGCGGACGACACGGCGACCATAGCCACGAGATCATCTGGCGGTTCCAGGAGCAGCCGACAGTTGCGGCAGCAATTAGTTCTGCAGTGCATGCCATTGTTCAGACATTGCCGGTGACCGCGATTGTGGCATTCACCAGGAGCGGCAGCACCGCCCGCCTGATGGCGCGGCAGCGACCGACAACGCCGATTTTTGCCTTTACCCCTTCGGAAGCAGTCTATCGACGGCTCAGTCTGGTATGGGGCATTACGCCAGTCATCAGCCCGTATGTCAGTCGCCTCGATGAACTGGAGGAGGCGGTTCGTAACACGCTCATCGGTCGGAAGTACGCGCGTCCCGGCGATCAAATCGTGATGACCGGCGGACATCCGATTGCTGCGCGCGGTGCGACGAACTTCGTGAAGGTGACACGACTGTGAGTGAGTCACGGATGCTGACCTTCTCATCTGGTCTTTATCCAGTAAAGGGCGCATGAGTGGTATAGTATGGGGGTACTGGCAATACCGGCGAGCTTGCAGCTGGTCATTGAGCGTCAGGAAATGGTCGTGTTTGAATCGGGATTACCCGGATTATTGATTATTCTAGCGCTGACGATTGTTCTGTTCGGTCCGGCGCCGTTGATTCGTGGATGGGAATGGCTTCGAAGCAGAGCGCAGAACGTGATGCGCTCCGGGCGTTCGAAGCCGTTGCAGGAAGAATAATCTGCCATGCACCACGGATGTGCACTGCGATGGTACGCCGTCAGCCTGCTGGTGGCAGCTGCGCTGCTGGCCCTGTTCGCCATGCCGGTTGCTTTGGCGGCTGAACCGACGCCGACACCCAGGGTCGCTGCAGCGCGCGACGAAAACCTGGCAGGACCGTTGATCGGGTTGTCGCTGGCGATGGCGTCGAGTGCACTGGCGGTCGGGATCGCCCTGGGGCTGCGGCGGCGCATCGATGAAATCGGCGAAGAAGGCGATGCGCGTGGACGGGAGTAACACGCACCGACGGCTTCTGTCGTTTGCCGGAATTGGTGCGATCCTGGCGTCGTTCGTGCTGGCGATAGCGGGGACGATCCCTGGTCAGACGAACGCCCCGGTAATGGCGCAGGCGCGTTCATCTGTGGCGCCTGCCACGGTTCCGCCCGACATCATGGGGCTTGTCATCCGCGACCCATGGTTCGATTTTGACACCAACCCCGCTTTCCCCGGTCAGCCCAACAAAACCTTTCAGGATCGCATGGGTGCAGCGCTGGCGCAGATGGGGGCGCGCTGGGTGCGCCTCGACTTTCGCATTGCCGCGCCGCTCGATGCGGATCCGCCGCTGCCGCCGGATTTCATCGAGCGCGAGATCGCCAAAAACGACTACTTTATCAATGAAGTCGCGCCGCGGCATGGCTTCAACGTGCTGGGATTGCTCAGTTTCGACCTGATTCAAGGCACTGATGCGCATGTTCTCAATACCGGTCCTTTCACCGAAACGTCGATCTATGGCGGTGGCGTGAACCGCTACATGGACGAGTGGCTGCGCCGCGCATTAATGATTGCGGATCGCTATGGTGAGCGGGTCGCCGCGTATCAGGTGCTGAACGAGCAGAACCGCCTGCCGCAGTACCTGCCCGGCGGGCCGGCAGGTGACGGCATCGATCCGGTTATCGTGGCGCGAATGGTGACGAAACTGTACCGCTTCTGTCGCGGTATTCCGCCTCTACCGCGTCCTGAGCCGTACCGCTGTGCACATGCAGCAATCATCACAGGTGGACTGCATCCGCGCGGTACAACCGATGGACAGAATCCTTCCACTATTCTGACCGATGCAGACTACCTCACGCTCATGTATGCCAGTGAGCCGTTTCAGGTTTTCAGGAACACCTATGGTCGTTGGCCTGTTGATGGCATTGGGTATCATCCCTACCCTGAGGAAATT
>JBEPYG010000159.1:0-9851 GCA_041641515.1 Roseiflexus sp. | reverse complement strand
CAGTTATACCAAAGGCAACTAGCAGTCCCCACGACAAGAGGAGAAATCCGCGTGCCACAATAAAATCCGGGATTAGGAAACTCACGATAAGGACGAGCAGTACACCGGTAGTCACTGCATTGAACATCCGCGCATATTCGGTCGTGCCACCCAGCAGGTTCACTGGGTTGTACAGTCCGTATGCTTTGAATAGCACAAGATAGACCGGTGTCATTGCCAGAACGACCCTTGCATAGAAGTCGGGATTGACCCATCCTTCGTAGAAAACAGGCAGATCGCTCCAAAAGCGCACTGCATAGGCAAGGGCAAAACTGATCAGTATGGTCAGGATGTCATTGACAACCAGTGCACTGGTCAATAGCCAGCGGTCGGCGCGCCGAATGGAACCGTGTAATCGGGTCTGCGATACAACTTCCTTATAGACAGCCATCTGTGTTTCTCCTGATATACAAGGCCAGGTTGTATCTCAAGCCGGCATCGTCTGCTGCAGTTCTTCTTGCGAATGGATTGCCTGTTCAATTACTCGCGCTGCCTGCGCCGCATGTGCAACCGCCGCTTCGCCATTCGTCAACTGTGGATATATCTGGCTGCTGTTGACCAGATACAACCCGGCGACGGCAGTGGTGAACGGTGGAATATCATCGGTGCGCCCGATGGGATGGAGCGGTTCGACGTACCGCTCACGTCCGATCCGTACTGCTGCGATATCGTCAGGCTGCAGATCGGGGAACATCTGCCGCAGATACACCATAAACGATCGGTGAAGCGCTTCGTCGTTCATCTGGGCGAACAGGTTGTCGGGCGCTACGTACTTCGGCAAATAGACCAGGTGATAGCCGTTGGTGAACTGCCGATCGATCAGATTGGTCGTTTCGATCACGCCGGTGAACGGAATGCGTTCATCGGTGATATTGAGGGTGTAGTAGGGCGAAAGCGACCGGCGCAGCACCAGGAGCATGCAGACGATGCCAAGGTAGTCTTCCAGCAGGCTCCAGCGTGCATTGACGTCTGATGCTTCGGGAGGAAGCAACCGGCGCGCAATCGGCGTTTGCAGCGTCAGCACCGCGCCATCGCTGTCGATATCGCCATCGCTCAGACGCAGACCACACACACGCCCTTCGTGCACGCGCACCTGCTGCACTGCCACGCCGGTCGTGATCTGTCCGCCACGCGCCCTAATCGCATGTGCCAGCGCATCGATCACCATGGCGTACCCGCCTGGCAGAAAACACATCTTCTCGACTGCGCCGCCCTTCTCGCGCGTGTCGGTCGTGCGCACCAGACGCGACCAGATGTAGGTCGCCGGTACGTTGTCGAAACCGCCATCGAACTTGGCGCGCAGCAACGGCTTCCAGATGTGCTCGACCGTTCCTCGTCCGCCAAGTTTCGTGAGCCATTCGACCACCGGCGTCTGTTCCAGTACACGCCAGTCTTGCACCCGACGCGCCTGCAGAATCGTCAACCCCAGACGAAACCGATCGATCGGTGAGAGCGGCGGAAAACGCAGAAAGTCGAGCGGGGTAGACATCGAGTAGAGTTTGCCGTTGTGGTAGAACCCCATCGATGTGACAGTCATACGCAGTTCGCTGCGCAAACCCAGCTCATCGAACAGACGCATCAGCGTGCGATCGCTGCTCAGAATGGCATGGTAGTAACGGTCGACTTCCAGACCATCGAGTTCATCGAAACGGGTGCGACCCATGAGTCCGCCAAGTTCGCGACTCCGCTCCCAGATGCGCACGCCAATACCACGTTTGACCAGATCATAGCCGAGTGCCAGACCAAGAATGCCACCGCCAACAATGTCAATAACAGGCATAGTGTGATACTCCTGTGGTCATGGGTCGCTCCTGTTTCGACCATACTGTACCAGCCGCGTCTGACATTACAATGAACTCGCTTAACGCTTACATAAATGATCGTTCAATCGCAGCACACCTGATCGACACAGAGAAACCGCATCGAACCGCGGTCGATCTCACGCCAGCGCGACTCGCACAAAAAACGGAGAGCAATGCGCTCTCCGTGTCCTGCTCACAAGCGGCTGACCGATGCACAAAAGAGATTCTAACTTCGCGCCACCAGCATCACACCGACACAGATGACGACCAGCCCGATCCAGCGCAACGGCGGAACGGCTTCGTGTAGCAGCAGCCACGATGCCAGCGTGATCAACACATAACTGAGACTGGCGAAGGGGTACACATAGCTCAAATCGGCTCGGTTGAGCGCCAGCAACCAGAAGAATACGCCGCCAAAGTAAATGGTCAGACCAACAATGATGTACGGTGACATGATGATCCGCATGATCAACGATGGCAGCGCCGCGACGCTGATCTCGAGGGCGCCCAGTTGCGACATGCCGACTTTTAGCAGCAGTTGACCGGCAACACCCGTAATGGTCGGGATCAGGATCAGAATGAGCGTCAGCATCATGGGGGTCATGGAAAATCCTTTCGTGGCATTGCGTTCACGGGTTGTCGCTCGCAGTTTGGTCGCTTGCATGACCTTTTCTTCCTTGTACATTTCAGATGGCGCTTCCCAACACTTCTGCCATCGCCGCAACGGCGCGTGCGCTGGCGCCAGCTCGGATTGGCGCCGGCGCCGATCGCAGCCGGGCAAGCGCTGCGGGTTGCAACCATTGTCGCGCCCCGTTGAGAATAGACTCATACGTGTTGCCGACCAGCACGTGCATACCTGCATCCACCAGGTAGCGCCACTCTGTTTCGTTGCGCAGGATCAGCGCCGGAGTTCCCAATGCGCCGGCTTCTTCCTGCAACCCGCCCGAGTCGGTCAGTAACGCACGCGCCTGTTCGACCAGCCGGAGGGTGTCAAGATAGCCGAGCGGCTCGCTCACGCGAATGTTGCGCGGCATTGCAATGCTGCAGGATCGCATCGCTGCTGCAGTGCGCGGATGCAGCAGAAAGACGATGGTGTGTTCTTCCGCCAGTTCACCGAGGGCGCGGATCATGCCCGGCAGCACTTCGGGGGTGGTATTTTCGCTGCGATGCAGGGTTAAGACCAGATACTCGCTAGGGTTTAGTTCCAGGCGCCGCAGAATGGTCGAGTGACGGGCGTGCTGCCGGTTCCGTTCGACGGCGTCGATGACGCTCGATCCGATCATCCGGATTCGCGCTGGCGGCAATCCTTCCGCCAGCAAGTTGCGCTCTGCGGTTTCATCGGCAGCTAGCAGTAATGTCGAGATATGGTCGAGAATGATGCGGTTGAGTTCCTCCGGCATCTGGCGATTGAACGATCGTCCACCCGACTCGAGGTGCGCAACTGGAATGTTGAGTTTGGCAGCGCACAACCCTCCTGCCATGGCAGTGTTCGTATCGCCCTGTACCAGCACCATGTCGGGTTTCGTTTCGAGCAGGATCGGCTCCAGCCGCGAAAGCATGCGCGCCGTCTGTTCGCCATGCGACGCCGAGCCGACTCCAAGGGTGTAATCGGGAGACGGCAGCCCCAACTCCGTGAAGAACACCGCGTCCATCTCGAACGAATAGTGCTGCCCGGAATGCACGAGAATATGGCGAAACCGTTCACGGAGCAACGGAATGAGCGGCGATAATTTGATAATCTCCGGGCGTGTGCCCAGAACGGTAACCACTGTTTTCATTGTCGCCCTGCTTTGCTGGTTGTGACCGGCGTTGCCCGAACCAATCCCATCAGACGCCGCCGGAGAATATGCGCCTGGAAACGCAGATGTGATTTGGTGATCCGCCAGATTTTCGCTTTTGACTGCCCAAACTTGCGGACGTGGAGCACCGCCGGATATTCAGCGACGCGATACCCCGCCAGCAACGCATTCACCAGGATTTCTGCCATGACCACATACCCCTCGAGCGTTGGCGGTACCGCTTCGATGACACGCCGACGATAGGCGCGGTACATCGCGGTATAGGTATGAATGTGGCGATTGACCAGCAACCGGTAGATAAGCGATGCACCCTGGCTGAACAACAGGCGATAGGCGGGCACCCCTTCCACCCCACCCTGTGGGTGATACGCCGACGACGTGACAATATCGACGTCCGGCGTGAGCATGTCGAGCATTTCAGGAATGGTGGTAAACGGATAGGTGCCATCGCTGTCGGTGACAACGATGACCTCGCCGCGGGCATGGGCGAAACCGGTGCGCAATGCCGCGCCAAGACCGCGGTTGCGCTCGTGGCGCACGATCTGGACATGTTCCCAATCGGTGAACGCCGTTTTCAACCGCTCATAGGTATCGTCTGTACTGCCGTCATCGACCAGCACAAGTTCAAACGGACCGCGCCGTGACAGTTCAGCGCGAATCTCGCCGAGCTGGGTGCGCATCTGGTCGATGCTGTCTGACTCGTTGAAGCAGGGAATAACCAGTGAGAGGTTCATCTTGCACCTTTCTCTGCGACCCCTGGGAAAGGGTTAGCTCATTCCATCGCTGGAATGTCGCTCATCTGCGAGCTTGATTATGAACGGCGCTGATGACGCAATGATGAACGGGATGTCGGTCGCGCTGTGACAATCCCGTTACTTTGCAGGATCGATGTATTCGATCTGGACCCCGTAGTAGCGCATGAGGAAGGTGCGCAACGCATGATGGATTGGATCGTTGCTGCGCGGGGTGCGGCAGGTTATGAGATCGAGCGGATAGATCGGCACACCGGCAGGGGGCGTCCAACCTGGACGGGTCACCAGGGCAACGACGCGCGGCGCCTGCTTGTCGGCAAACGACGGAGGGTCATACTCAGACGTGATACACAGCACCTGATACTGCTTTCCGCGATAGGAAAAGGTCGCCTGCCCATTGTGAGTCTCGACCTCAATGCGAAACTCGCGCTGCAGCCCAAGATCGACGAAATGATCGAGAATCTGACGCGCAGCTGCATCACGGCGACGCGGCGACATGGCGCGTTTCAGACGGTTCAGCGTGGTAACGGTCTGTGCTGGAAAACCCTCGACCACATCGCCAGACGCCACATCGCGCGTCACGACCGAGCGCGAATTGACGAACACATGGTCGCCAATCGTCACCCCTGGATGAATAAAGACACCGGCGGCGCACCATACATTGTTGCCGATTGTGACCGGACCGAACCTGACCGGATAGCCTTCGGTGTAGGGGAAGAATGAACCGTGGGTGTACACCATGCAGCGCGCGCCGAGTGCCGAATAGTTGCCGATCTGAATACGTTCATCGCAGTTGATCAACGTTTGTGGACCGATGTACGCATGATCGCCGATGATCAAGTCTGCAGCGCCATACGCCAGAATGAAACTGCTGACGATCGTGTAGCGACCGATCACAACATCGCCGTGGCAACTGATGAACGTCAACGCACGGATTTCGCTTTCGTCACCAATGGCAATATGCCGCGCTGAAATGGCGGACAACCAACCGATGCGCACATTGCGCCCGATACGCGCACCGAGCAGGGTGCGCATCAGCCAGGGTTTGAAAGGCGGCGGTGATACCAGAATCAGAGCGACGAAGAGAGCTTGCATAGAATTGGCGCATAATCGAGATGTATTATACCGGAGCGCCGACGGCGATACTACGACCATCACCAAGACCGATGCTTGATGCTGTGATACGCCGATAGCGCTCCTGCCAATGCGTGGCGATCTCAGCCGGCGTGGTCATCCAGAAGTCGCCGCGTGCATTGAGATATTCCCACAGTCGTCGCAGGGTTGCCGACCACCCCGGAAAGAGCACTTCATCGAACACATAGTCGTGCACATTGACCAGCAATATTCCTCCCTGTGCAGCTGTCCGTTCGGCGAGCTCACGCAACACTTCGTCAGCATCTTCCAGATCGGCATCGCGTTGCAGGAAGATCTGACTATCCATCCATGCCGTTGGCAACTGGAGGGTGCGCAGTTCGCGTCGTTCCTGCTGGATCAGTGGAAAGAAGGGCCAGCACGAACCGCGCCGCCAACCGATGTACCGGTCGTGAGCTAGTGACGCATCGTAGAGGAAACCGAGTTGCTCGTGGATCGCCAGGGTTGCCTCGGGATTGAGCGGATCCAGATGCCAGTAATGATGCCGGTTTCCAACAACCGGCACACCGGCAACCTCTTCAAGGAGGCGTTTCTCGCGGGCAAACTGCTCGAGGCGAGCATAGGCATGATAACTGCTATGCAACCCGATCTCGCATCCCGCATCGATGAGGGTACGAAACAGCGCGCGAAAATGCGGTGCGCGAATATCATAGAACGAGTCGGGAGTCCCCAGTGCATATTCGCGCAATGAACCCTGGCGCGCCACAAAGTAGAAAACCGACCGCACACCAAGCGTACGCTCCAGCGCCAGCCACGAGTTGAACTGCCAGTGATGACGCTTCCCGATCAGCACGTCGAACGCCGCCGGTAGACCACGCACACCCTGGCGTTGCAACACACGTAATGGCTCCAGCCAGCGCACCACTTCCGGGTAATCGACATCATGACTGATCGCAGCAGCGGCGCGTTTTGCGTAGGGCCAGCGCGGCTCACCCGGCGGAATGCCGGCATCAATGAGCATCTGCTCGAAGTGTGCGCCGATCCCCGACGCAAGACCGCGCCGCATCACGTGATCACGCAGATACGGCGTGCCGCTCAGATCGACATATCCGTGACGGTTTTTCGGCAACTGTGCTTCTTCCTGCCCCGTGAGCAACCAGAAGACATCAAAGACAACATCACGATCAACGATCCAGCGCCCCTGGTCATAGGTTATCACCTGTTCATCGGCACGTTCGCCCTCATACAACGGATAGACGAAGCCGCTTGCCACACCGACCCCAGCGAGGCGCGGCGCCGTTCGTCGCTCCCAGAGGCGTGGCGTTGCCTGAATGACAATTCGAGCGTGTGGAGCGCGTTGCGGTCCGGTGACGTAGGCAATATCGGACGGTTCCTCGAGATGACCGACATGCCAGGCATAGCCTGCGCCAGTCAAAAGGTAGCGCCAGGTCCACGCAATTTCCTGAGCATAGCGCTCATCCAGGAGGGGATCGAAAGCTAGACGAAGCGTGTGCATATTGTTCCTGACTGTGTGTATCAGATACGCCGCATCTTCTTGAAGCGCGCGCTGAACTGTTCACCGTCGGCGATCGTGATTTTGACCGGCGTCTTGAACGGCTCCAGGCGCTCGCGGCACCAGGAACGCACCCGTTTTTTGAGGGAATCAAGGTCTTCCGGTTCAATCAGGTTCAATCGTGCTGCCACAACCTGCCCGGTGATCGGATTCTTCTCACCATAGACGGTCGCATCGCGTACATTGGGGAGTTGCATCAGCACACTCTCAACTTCTGCCGGGTAGACCTTCTGACCACCAACATTGATGATTTCGGTGCGTCGTCCCAGAATACGGATGTACTCACCATCGACCTCGACCATATCCTGGGTGTTCATCCACCCTTCCTCGTCGAACGGACTTGGAGCATTCAGATACCCCAGCATTGCCGATTTCGCACGCACATAGAGCACCCCATCGACCACCTTCGTCTCAAATCCTTCGCCGCCAACCTTGACCCAGAGTGAACCGTCGTCACGCGACTTCGAACGGAGAATACCGAGTTCCGAAAGCCCGTAGGTTTGCTGGAGCCGCACGCCAGGGAACGCCTCGTGAACGCGCCGGAGCGTCGTTTCGGGCATGACTTCAGTACCGTAAGTGATCAGTTTCAGTGAAGAGAGATCGTAGCGTTGATACGCTTCCGACATCAAGATCAGGTTGAGGAAAGTCGGCGAGGTGGGTAACAATTCGACCCTGTATCGTTCGATAGCGGCGCAGACCTCGTCCGGATCGCGGCTGCGCACCGACACGGCGGTTCCACCGTTGGAGAGCGTGTAGAACAGCGTATTAATCCCGCCAATGTGGTCGAGCAGCAGAAAGGTCAGCGTCACCTGACGATGGCGGGGAACCTTGAACTTTTCCAGCAGCGGCACGAAGTCGTGCAGTGCTGCCTTACTCTTGCCGGTCGAGCCGGAGGAAAACAACACCAGACCGGGATGCCCGCGGGCAATGAGGGTGCGGGTTAACTCGTGCGTTACCGGGATATCGCGACGCTCGATCTGCCACCCATCACCGGCATCGAAACTGATCACTGCTTGCACTTCAGCAATTGACAGAAACTCCTGGCGATGCATCGCCACCGATGCCGTAAGCGGCACAACGATGGCATTCCGTGCGATCAGCGCCAGCAGGAGCGAGATCGCACCGGGTGAGTAGTCTCCTTCAATACTCACAACCTGACCTTCCGCAATACCGGCCTCATCAAGTACTGTATGCCAGCGCTTGACACGATCAACGAGATCGCCATACGCAACCGATACCCCTTGCCAGACAACGGCGGTGGTCTCGCGCGATTGTTCCATGCGTTCGATCAGCCATTCGATAGCCATCTTGACCCCCTTGCACAAAACACGGCAGCTTAGGAAACGCCGCCGAGGTAGATGACCTGACCTGTGACATAATCACTTTCGGGACGCACGAAGAAGTCGATGACATTTGCCACATCTTCGAATGTTCCGAAACGCCGAATCGCCAGGCTATCGATAATCTTCTGAATCTTTTCAGGCGGCACACCTCGAATGAGGTCGGTTTCGATCGGGGTAGGACCGACCGCGTTGACGGTGATGCCGAGTGGTCCGAACTCGCGCGCCAAAATACGGGTCATCGTTTCGACGGCGCTTTTCGATGCGGCATAAAGCGCCTCTCCTTCGAGCCGTAATGGAACTGCAACGGTGCTTACATTGACAATCCGCCCAAACCGCCGTCGCTGCATCAATCGAGCTGCTTCCCGGCAAACCAGAAATGTTCCGCGCACATTGGTATCAAAAATGCGTTCGAGCGATGTGACCGGGGTGAGCAGCGAGTGATTCATCGATGCAACACCGGCGTTGTTGATGACGATATCGAGCCGACCACGACGCCGCGCAATCGAGGTCATCATAGCTTTGACCTGCGTCTCGTCCGCCACGTCTGCCAGATGGTGGGTGTATCCCTCCAACGACCAGTCAGGCGGTTCACGGCTACACCCTTCGACCAGCGCACCATTGCGAACGAAACGTTCTGCTAGAAAGCGTCCGATACCTTTTCGCGCGCCGGTGATCAGCACAACTCGTTGATCGGTCATCATCGTTCTCTCATGCGCGGCGCTGTTCATCGATTAGCTCGCAAATGTAGTCTGCAAGCGAACCAACCGTAAGAAATGGGCTGTTTTTCTGCGACATGGCGCGTTCGTTCGCCAGTGTCAGTGCAACATCGAAGGTCTCTTCGATTTTCTGTTCGAGATCAACAATGAGTGTGACCAGTCCGAGGGAGTCCAGCAATGCGCGTCTTCCGATCAGATACGTTCCTTCACCTGGAGTATCATCGACGGCGATGCCGGTCTGTTCGTAGAGATCGCGAAGTGCATCGGCGATCATGGAAACAATAGCACTGCGATGAGCGGTGGAGATGGTCGTCATTAGCATTCCTCCGATAGATGGACAGGCAGATGTTCGCTGTCTGCAATCTTCAACCGGTGGTATCGTAGCAGAGTAGCGTGACATGCATGTAAACCATGGCGATGAGAGAATGACATTTTTGCAAGTGAGCGCTAATCAGGGTCGCTGCACCAGCGGCAGAAAAGCATGCGGTTTCAGAGGAGCGCTGCCAATAAGCGGTGTAGCAGTGGGAGATACAGATGCGTTTGGCGTTCCGACAGCTGTGGCGGTCGATGTTGCACTGGAGGTCGGCAGCGCTCCGGTCGCCGTCGGTGTTG
Source organism: Roseiflexus sp. (assembly GCA_041641515.1). Lineage (GTDB taxonomy): Bacteria > Chloroflexota > Chloroflexia > Chloroflexales > Roseiflexaceae > Roseiflexus. The sequence goes on along the minus strand of JBEPYG010000159.1, from coordinate 123 downwards.
CCGTTGCCGTCGGTGACGCTGCACCGGTGGTCGGTGTGGCAGTGCGCGAGGGGGTCGGAGATGGAGACATGCCGTTGAAAGGGGTATCGGTCACATAGACCGGACCGGCAGGCAAGCCGCCGA
>JBEPYG010000158.1:0-9912 GCA_041641515.1 Roseiflexus sp. | reverse complement strand
GGAGTGGGGCGCGATACGCAGCACATGGTCTATATTCATCTGAGCACCGGCGTCGGCGCTGGTCTGGTGCTCGATGGGCGTCTGTACCATGGCGCCACCACAACCGCCGGTGAGATCGGGCATGCGGTTGTTGGTCCGGTTGACCCAACGCGCCCTGGTGAGCGACCCAAAACGCTGGAAGAGCATGTGTCGATCAAGGGGTTGCTGAACCGTGCGGCGGAACTTGGTCTGCACACGAACCTGCTGAGCGATATTTTCAGCGATCATCCTGTGGCGCGGCAGGTGGTCGCCGAAGCGATCGACATTCTGGCGGTACGCATTGCGCAGATTGTCGCCCTTATCGATCCGCAGATGGTCGTAATCGGCGGCGTTGTTGCACGCAATGGCGGCGATGCGTTTATCGGCGCTATTCAGGAACGGATGCACATGTACATTGGGCAGATGGTCGAGCGCCCGGTGAAGGTAGTTGGCGCTGTGCTCGGTCCCGACAGCGTTGTAATTGGCGCAGTGGCGCTGGCGCTCGAAAGCATGCGCGACTGAGCCGGGTTGCGCTGCCGGGATGAACACGTTATAATGTGCGCTGCACCGCGGGGCGGCAGATACTTGCCAAACCCCGCCAGGACCGAGAGGTAGCAACGGTAGGCGAGTTCCTCTGGGTGTCCCGCGGTGTCACGACTGACGTAAGGTGTCGGTTTTGCGAGTACCGGTCAGCTGCACAACTCGATGGCGCGTCGCCCCAACTCGCGAATATCCTCGGGAATATCCGGCGCCTCAAGTTCATCCCACGTCACCCAGCGCGCCGCCTGCGCCTCGCGCTCAGCCGGCGTCAGCACACCGCCGCGCACCCGTGCGAAGTAGATCAGATCGATATGTTGATGCCCCGGCTCGATATCTTCGAGCAGAATACAGTATGGTTGCGGCAACACGCGCACCTCGCCAAGAATGCTACCGGTCGTCAGCAGTTCCACCTCGAGCCCGGCTTCTTCGCGCACCTCGCGGAGGGCCGCTTCATGGGGCAGTTCGTGCAGATCGATGTGTCCGCCGGGCGGCAGCCACTTCCCCAGCTTTCGATGCAGGAGCAGTAAGGTTCGACGTTCGTGGACGACGAACGTCGTGGCAGTGAAGTCGCGGGTTATGTCTGACATGGGATGTTCCCTGGTAACGCTGTCGTTTCGCATAGGTAGTATACTATACGACGACAGGCGTTCCTATGCATGCAGCAGGACTGTTAGCGCATAGACGGACGTGCTCCATGTAGGTTATAATTAGCGATGGTTTGGCGCGTAAATGGTTGTCAACTCCGTGTTGTCTCGCCGTTCGGTCGTCATGACTGGTTACCTGCTCTGGCAACCTTGACGGACCAGGAACGTCCCCGCGCAGGTTGAGGAGGTATCGTTGGAAAGTCTCAGGATACCCATTCTGAAGATCGGCGATGTGCTGATCGCCTCGATTCAGGTGGCGTTGCACGATGCGTCTGCTGTTCAGTTCAAGGACGATCTGCTACAGAAAATCTACGACACCAAAGCACGAGGTCTGATCGTCGATCTTACTGCTGTTGATGTCGTTGACAGTTTTATCGGGCGTCTGATCAGCGACATCGCTTCAATGGCCGGCCTGATGGGAACGAAGGTGGTCATTACCGGTCTCCAGCCAGCTGTCGCCATCACACTGGTGGAATTGGGGCTGGAACTGACCGGTGTGATGACCGCGCTCAATCTCGAGAAGGGTCTCGCGATGCTCCGCCGACAGGCTGAGGAGGACGCCGATGGCACAGGCTAAGGTTGCGCCGATCCGTAGCGACCTCGACATCGTGATCGCTCGCACCCTTGCCCGTGACACTGCGAAGGCGCTCGGCTTCGGTGCGATCGATCAGGCGCGTATTGCGACGGCCGTCAGTGAACTGGCGCGCAACATCTTCCTCTACGCCGGCACCGGAACGGTAACCATCCGCGAAATCGAGCGCGGCGGACGGAAGGGGATCGAAATCATCTGCGAAGATCAGGGACCTGGAATCGCAGATATCGATCTCGTTATGCAGGACGGCTACAGTACATCCCGTGGCATGGGAATGGGGTTGCCTGGCGCCAAACGACTAATGGACGAATTCGATATCAAATCGGCCGAAGGTCAGGGGACGATCATTCATTGCCGGAAATGGCGCACCTGACCAAATGACGGTTCAGACGTAAACGAAGCGTCAGCGTGTTGCCTGCTTGCAGCACGCTGGCGTTTCTGATTATGTCGGCGACGTTCCTGCAAGACGCCCAATGCGTTCAATCAGGTCGTTGATTTCGAAGGGTTTGAGCAAATGATCGTCGGCGCCCACGTTGCGACTGCGTTCCACGTCAACCGCCTCAGCTCGCACCGACAGAATGATGATTGGCACTGAACGCCGCGCTTTGATCTGCCGACAGACCTCCCAGCCATCCAGATATGGCAGATTGATGTCGAGGATGATGAGATCCGGCCTGTGCTCAGCTTCGCGATGAAGCGCCTCCATACCATTGCGTGCGATAATAACGTCGTGACCTTCAGCGATCAGGACACGCTGCACAAGCTCAAGGATGTCACGGTTGTCGTCGACAATCAGAATGCGCATTTGAGTCTTTGAAGTTCCTTTTCTGTGCTGTGTATTATACCGCAGGTAGGATTCAGATCAATCGGTTCGGCGTTTCTTCCTGCTACACCGATGCGTTTCTCATACAATACCGCGCACATAGACGCATTTCAATCCCTTCGGAGGCCCTATGTCATCAGGATGGCCCGTCTACGATGATGAGTCACAGTATCGCCGGATCGTACCATATCTTCTGCCGGCTGAGACGCTCTATGCAGTCTACGACTGTAAAGGAATGGGAACCGGCTTTGTGGGCATTACTGACCGCCGTCTCATCTTCTACGACCAGGGAATGCTGGCGAAAAAGCGTGCCATGATTTCCATTCCTTACCGAAATATCGTCGCTGTTGCGGTTGCTGATGAAGGGGTCATCTTTCAGACCGGCGAAGTTATCATCATAACGGTGGCCGGGCGATTTGCATTCGAGTTTCGCGGATCCGACAGAGCCGATTGGGTCTACCGCTTCATTCTTGGGCAGATTCTTGTACCGACATACTCAGGATGATAGCGTCTTTTCCTCCATCAGCACCTGTTGCAACCGTAGTTTGAGGCGCGCGAATGCCGGGTCGGCAACCACGGCATACGATCGCGGACGCGCCAGATCGACCGTCACCTCGAGCGCTACCTGCGCCGGCCGTGGGGTCAGGACATAGACGCGGTCTGCCAGCAACAATGCCTCGTCGATGTCGTGGGTCACCAGCAGAATCGTCCGGTCGAGACGGTCCCACAACCCCAGAAGCCATTGCTGGAGTTGAGCGCGGGTCAGTGCGTCGAGCGCACCAAACGGTTCGTCGAGCAGCATGATCGGACGATGCCAGAGGACGGTACGGAGCAACGCGGCGCGCTGCCGCATGCCGCCGGAGAGCATGGCAGGTCGGGCATCACCCCATCCCGCGAGCCCGAAGTCGTCGAGCAGGGCGCGCGCTTCCCGCCGCGCCGCCGCCACGTCGCCATGCTGGACGATTGTCGCCAGCACGGCATTGTCGATGACGCTGCGCCAGGGCAGGAGCGCATCGCGCTGCGGCATGTACGCCACCTGCCCGCGTCGCCCGGTGATATCGACGCCATCGATCAACACTGTGCCGGAGTCGGGCGCTTCCAGCCCGGCAATGATGTTGAAGAGCGTGCTCTTGCCACTCCCGCTCGGACCGATGATCGCCACGAATTCGCCGGCATCCGCGTGGATGCTCAACCGATCGATGACGGTCACCGGCCCGTCGGGCGTCCGAAATGTTTTGCTGATCTCTCGAACGTCGAGTGTTGCCATCAAAACCCTCTGCAGGGAACTACTGCCTTTCCCTTTGGCACGCTTGGGGGGCGGTGTGAGGGGGCATGCGGGCACGATGCCCCCTCACACCTGTGAGAAGGGTGAACACGCACTCATGGCAGAAATTGGTTGGTGAACGCTGCTTCCGGCTCAATCATGCGTGTGATCAGCCCGCGATCCGCCATCCACTGCGCATAGTCGCGCCAGACATCGAGTTTCTGCTCACCCCAGCGCGGCGCTTCCGCCTGATACTGGCTCGCCAGATACTGCTGGCTGCGTTTGACGAGCGCTGCATCAAGTTCGGGCACGGCGCTCAGCAAAAGGTCGGCAGCTTCGTCCGGTTTTTCGATAGCGAAGCGGTATCCGGCGCTCGTGGCGGCCAGGAACCGGCGCACCAGATCGGGCTTTTCGGCGATCATCCGCTCGCTGGTGATCAGCACCGGAGTATAGTAATCGGGAATGCACTGAAGATCGTTCATCATCAGAATTGTGAGCGGTTCGCCGCGCACCTCCGCTTCGATGCCGGTCCAGCCTTTGAAGATCCATGCAAAATCCACATCGCCACGCTCAGTCGCCACGAAAAAGTCGGTGCTGCCGATATCCACGAATTCGACCTCATCGAAGCGATCACCAGCGCCATCACATTCCATCAGCCCCCGGATCGTCGCCTGCTCGATGGGGGAACCGAAAGCGCCATACTTTTTGCCGGCAAAGTCGCGTGGACGGGTGATACCTGCGCTGGCGCGGCTGGCGAAACCGCTGGTATTGTGCTGAATGATGGCGGCAATCGACACAATCGGCACCCCCTCGACCCGCGCATAGGTGACGGCTTCCTGGAATGAGACGCCAAAATCGAGTTTACCTGCTGCGACCAGTTGTTCGACAGTGCCACCCTCCTGTGCGCCCAGGATCTCGACGTCGAGCCCCTGTTCCTTGTAATAGCCCCGATCGCGCGCAACGTACAGTCCTGTATGGTTCGTATTTGGCGTCCAGTCGAGCCCGACGCGCACCGGCGTCAATGGTTGTGCAGGCGCCGATGGTGTGCCACAGGCAGCCAGGACGAACACCGCCAGCGCCACGATGAGCGTTCGTTTCATGGTTCTTCCCTCCAGGAAATGATCCAGCGCTCCAACAACACTACCAGTGCAAACAACGCAATTGTGAGCAATGAGGTCGTCAGCGCTGCCACAAAGACCTGATCGGTGCGAAAGGCGCGCAGCGAACGTGCGATGTAGACGCCAAGCCCGGCGCTGGCGCCGATCCACTCCGCCAGCACTGCGCCGATGATGCTGTAGGTCACAGCAACTTTGATGCCGGTGAAGATTGAGGGCAGCGCGGCTGGTAACCGCAACAGGCGCAGCGATTGCCAGTAATTCGCCCCCATCGCCTCCAGCAGTCGGCGTTGATCGCGGTCGGCCGCCTGCAACCCGTCGGCGGTGTTGACCACGATGGGAAAGAACGTCACCAGTGCAACGACCAGCACCTTGGGCAGCATGCCAAAGCCGAACCCTACGACGAGCAGCGGTGCAATCGCCACAATCGGGATTGTCTGCGACGTGACCAGGATCGGGTAAACGGCGCGCCGCAGGAGCGGCGACGCATCGATCAGCACTCCCAGCGTGAAACCGCCGATCAACGCCAGCCCAAAGCCGGGCGCCGTCACTGAAAGAGTTGTTGTGATGTGTTCACCCAGCACGGGCAGGTTGTTTATCAGGGTGGTCAGAATGCGTGACGGCGGCGGCAGGAGCCATGCAGGCAGATCCAGGCGCCACACGATCACTTCCCACGCCGCGATCAGTGCGCTCAGGAGCGCGAATGGCGGAAGGAAGAGCGCAATGCGCTGCCACACGCTGCCACCCCTCTTGCCAGGTGATGGCGCCCGAACGATACGCTGCACCTGTCCGCTACGCATATTTCGCCATCTTCTCGGCAATCGTGGAACCATGCGGGTCATAATCCACTTTGATCAGCGTAAAGACCCGCGTCGCTCCTGCCTGCAACACTGCCTCCTGCGCCTGTTTGATGACCGCCATAATCGCATCGTACTCCCCTTCGATCGTCGTTTCCATCGGACCGACGCGATACGGTAGCCCGCTTTCGGCGACCACAGCGATGGCGGCGTCGACCGCCGCATAGGTTGCGGCTTTGTTCGGCAATCCTCCCGGCAAAACCTCGAAGCTCACGGTTACTGTCGGCATTAGCTTCCTCCTGACTCAAAACCGCCGCCCCCAGAAGTAGGGAGCGGCGGCTTACATACCACCCATTGCATTCCCTACGCTGGCATAACCCAGGTCAGGTTCAAAGGGTCAGCGGCATTGTCGGGCCGCACTCTCAGCCAGGCTCACCTGGCTCCCCTAGCTGCGCCGTGCGTGGCGCTATCGATTATTTAATGAATGATACGACGTTCCGTAGCGTCTGTCAAACTGCCGGTCGCCCGTAAGTGTTCAGATTTGGGGTCAAAGCATTCGCGCAGCAACGTTGCATTGCAATGTCGCTGCGACCGCACCCTCGATCCCAGGAGCAGTGTGAACGGTTACGGTCGCCCGATCACCCTCGCAAAAACAGGACTATTGTCCTGCTATCGGCGCCCGATCCGTCTTTGCTGGCGCAACGGAATGTGCGAGAATGCCGGTGCGCCTGGCGACTCGATCTGCAACCATGAGTTTGTGCTCTGCCTTTCTAGAGGAAAGGAAGCGTATGTATCGACATCTGCTATGGATGATGCTGTTTCTGACGATTGCTGCGACAGTTTTGCCCGGAGGGCAGGCTGTGCGCGCCGCACCCGGCTACGACATTGAGGTGGTGAAAACCGGCCTCGATCGACCGTGGAGCATCAATTTCGCTCCTGACGGGCGTTTATTCTTTACTGCACGCAACAGCGGTCGCCTGTACGCACTGAACATCACCACCGGCGCGGTGCAGACGTTCAGTGGACTGCCGCCCGCCGGACTCCGCGTCGAGCAGGAAGCTGGCATGCTGGGAATGGATCTCGACCCTGATTTTGCCGTCAACGGATGGGCGTATATCTGCTACAGTTATACTGATAGTGGCAATCGCCGAAACCGCCTCTCGCGCTTCACCGTCAATCCTGCGACCGGCGTCGTGTCGGACGAGCGGATCCTGATCGATAATATGGTCGGTGCACTCTACCATAATGGATGTCGCGTTGTTCTATCGCCTGATCATCAATACCTGTTCGTATCGATGGGCGATGCCGTCAATCCATCACTCGCACAGAACCTCGACAGCACCGGCGGCAAAACCTTCCGCATCTTCAAGAATGGCGGCATCCCGACCGATAACCCGTTCTACGATAACGGCCGGTTGCCACGCTCGCTGATCTGGACATATGGGCACCGCAATCACCAGGGGCTAGCATTTCACCCGACGACCGGCGAGCTCTGGAGCACCGAGCACGGACCCGACATCATGGACGAACTCAATGTTCTGACCGTCGGTGATGACAATGGGCGAAGATATGGTCACAACTATGGCTGGGGCTGGGGAAGCGGACCGCGCTACTGCCTGGGAACGGTAAACTGCGATGGCGTGCCCGACTTTATGCCGCCGGTAGCTGTATTCAACACCGACAGCACCGTTGCCACATCCGACATGGTCTTCTATACCGGCAGCGCATTCCCTGAATGGTTTGGCGATCTCTTCTTCGTCACATTGAAAACCGGCAGGCTCTACCGCCTGAAGATCGACAATCGCACGATTGTCGAGCAGGAGATTCTGATCGATAACCAGTATGGTCGCCTGCGTGATGTGACAGTCGGACCGGATGGGTTCATCTACATCTCCACTGACGAGACAAACGCGACCTTGTTGCGCATCCGCCCGACGCTCGAACGACCGTACCGCGTGCAACTGCCGCTCGTTACGCGGGGGTAGTGACCTCTTCGAGGAAGAAGCGCCCCTGAGCGTCGTCGTAGCCGAAGAGTTCGGCGTAGCGACCCCATTTGCTGGCGATATCGAGTTGCTGTTCCGCCTCGTCGGGCGGGAAGTCGCGCTCCAGCGCAGTGAGGAGCACGTCGCGGCGCAGCGAGCGTTCACCCGATGCTTCCAGCATGCGCAACATCCAGCGGAAGAAGGGCAATCGCCGCAGCCGTGAGGCAAAGATTTCTTTGCGCGCCAGAATGCTGGCATCAGCGAATGTTTCTCCGAGCGGCGTGATGATCAGGTCGCCGGTTTCGACGCGGGCAAAGCCAAGCAGTTCCGCCGCTTCAATCAGGGCCTGCAGATTGTTGAAATCGAGCCCCAGGTCTTCCGCGAGCTGGTAGATATCGTCGCGCTCGGCGGGGGTGCTGTTCACATGCTCGAGCAAACCGGCGAGTTCAGTGACCTCGGCGGCAGGCAGGGCGCGTGTGCGCCCGGCCTGCCCTGGTTCGGTGCCAAACTCGACAGACTCCGGTTGCGTCTGCCCCATGAGAATGCCGTAGACCCGGTCGGTCAGCGCGACGAACGCTTCCGCTTTGCGATTGCGCGGATGGGGCAGAGTCACCGGCACTTCGGCGATGATCCGCCCCGGACCTTTGTCCATCACAACGATCCGGTCCGCCATAAAGATCGCTTCTTCGATATTGTGGCTCACCATCAGCACAGCACGGATCTGCAGCTGACCGCCGGTCCAGAGTTCGAGCACCTCGCCGCGTAGCGTTTCAGCGCTCAATACATCCAACGCGCTAAACGGCTCATCGAGACAGAGCAATTCGGGGTTCGCCGCGAGCGCGCGGGCAATCCCGACTTTCTGACGCATGCCTCCCGACAGTTCGCGCGGATACGCCTGCTCGAAGCCATCGAGCCCAACCAGGTCGATCAACTCGACGGCGCGGGCATGCGCCTGTTCCGCCGGTACGCCACGCGCCTGCATCGCGACTGCAACATTCCCCTCGACGGTCAACCACGGAAAGAGGGCGAACGACTGAAACACAATCGTTGCATACGGGTTGACGCCGTTCAACAGCTTGCCGCGGTAGCGCACCTCGCCTTCGCTTGGACGGTTCAGTCCGGTAATGATGCGAAGCAGCGTACTTTTGCCGCAGCCGGACGGACCGAGCAGCGCGACGAACTCGCCTTCGCGAATGGTCAGGTTGATATGCTCGATGGCGGTAAAGCGTTTCTCACCGCGTCCGTAGCGCTGCGCCACGTTCCGCAATTCCACCAGCACTGCACCGTTCGATGTCGCCATGCGTCAACTCCTGGTTCGTTAGTAACTGTTCATACTGCTCCTACGATCGAGGGTGCGGTCGCAGCGACGTTGCATTGTAACGTCGCCATGCGAATGCTTTGACCCTAAATCTGAACACTTACGTTCGTTATTCCATGCGATAGACGTTTTCGGCCAGCCGGTAGAGTCGCCGCCAGACGAGGCGATTAATCGCCACGACCGTGATCACCATTGCCAGCGTTGCTGCCAGGAGGCGCGGGTAGTCGCCATCGGCAGTTGCAGAGGTGATCTGCGCACCAACGCCGATGCTCTGGTATGCCTGCCCGCCAAAGACAACATACTCCGCGACGATGCTGGCGTTCCACGCGCCGCCGCTGGCAGTGATCATCCCGGTGATCAGATACGGGAAGAGCGCCGGCAGGATCAGAGTGCGCCAGCGCCGCCAGCCGTTCAGTTGCAGCAGATCGGTCGTGTAACGCAAATCTTGCGGGATCGCCGCCGCGCCGGCAATAACATTGAACAGCAGATACCACTGCGTGCCGAGCAGCATAAGCAGCACTGCGGCGATATTCAACCCGCCGGGAGCGGCGAGGAGCGCCAGTACCAGCACCGGGAAGAGCGCTGTTGCCGGAATGGAGGCGACGATCTGGACAATCGGCTGCAGCACCGCCGCCGCACGCGGTTGTGTGCCGATATAGACGCCAAGTGGAACAGTCCAGAGCAACGCAATAATCAGCGCCGCTACGACGCGCAGGAATGTTGCGCCAACCCCAATGCCAATCCCGATCCACTGATCGAGCGGAACCTGGAGCAGCAAGCGCCCGCCAAGCGCAGCACCCGCCAGCGCTGCCACGACAA
>JBEPYG010000157.1:0-9970 GCA_041641515.1 Roseiflexus sp. | reverse complement strand
ATGCTCACCTGAGCTCCCTAGCATCTGCGCTACGATGCCCCCGTCCTGGGGAGGCGGGTGAGACGTTCACGCACGCGGCAGCTGCACCACAATGCCCCGCGCCCTGGGGAGGCGGGCGAGACGTTCCTACACGCAGCGGCTCTTCTCACCTCAGATCTTTCCTGACAACCATCACTGTTGCACCAGCGGACGAAACTTGTAACCGTACACAATCAGCCCCGTCGGTCCCAGGTCGCGCAGGCGACGTGTGACCATCTCGACCGGCATGTCGATGGCTGCCTGGTCGAGATCACAGTCGGTCAGTTGCGCGGTCACCATCGGTCCTTCATCCAGCCGAATCAGCGCAACCAGGTATGGCGGCAATTCCTCGAACCCTTCCGGCGGTTGCCGCACGATACTGAATGAGTAGATGCGCCCCCGCCCGCTGAGAGCATAGGGTTCCCACGTATCTTCAGTCTCGCCAGGACGTGGCGGCGCTGGAGGGAAGCGCACCTCGCCGGTGAGCCGGTTGCGTTGCCCTTCCAGCCGGTATCGCGCGTGGCGCAGACGCCAGTGTTTTGCCAGATCCATCGTTGAGCCTCCAGATCAGTCGAGTAACAGAATATGGGTCGCCACTGTCGCTCCGATGCCGCCCATGCACTGCGCCAGCGCCACCTGTACGCCATCTACCTGCGCTGTGCCGGCGTGCCCGCGCAACTGTGCAACCAGTTCGACAATCTGATAGACGCCATTGGCGCCCACCGTATCGCCGCGCGCCTTGCAGCCGCCACCGGTCGCCAGCGGCAGACGTCCTTTTGGAGTGATGGCGCCTTCGCGCGCCAGCGCCACGGCTGTGCCGCGTTCGGCGAACCCGCTCGACTCGAGCGCCAGCGCTGCAGCGATGCCGTGTGGGTCGGTGACGTCGAATGCCTGTACATCGCCGTGCGTGAGATGCGCCGCGCGCAGCGCAGCTCTCGTCGTCTGTGCAGCTGCTGCGAACCACAGCGGATCTGGTCGGCTGTGCAATGCCAGGGTATCGGTTGCAACCGCCGATCCGGCGATACGCACCGGGGTCGCGCAGAGTTCGCGCGCCAGCTCTTCGCTGGCGATCACCACGGCGGCTGCGCCGTCGGCTGCGGTTGAGCAATCGAGCAGGCCGAGCGGTTCGGCGACCATTGGTGCGTTGCGCACCTTCTCGGCGTTGATGGCGAAGCGGTACATGGCGTGTGGATTGGCAATCCCGTTTGTGTGGGCGTTGATCGGGAAGGGTGCAAAATCGTCGGCGGCGTAGCCATACTCGTGCATATACCGGCGCATGAGCAGCGCCCAGAGTGCAGTCAGCGTGACGCCGTGGATCGCTTCCCAGTCGGCGTCAGTTGCCAGCGCCAGCGCCGCTTCGCGCTGTGCATCGAGCACATCGGTCACTTTTTCGACGCCAACGACCGCTGCTAGATCGACGGCGCCCGATGCCACTGCCATGCATGCCTGGCGCAGCGCCACGCCGCCCGATGCTCCTCCTGCCTCGATGGTGACAGCTTCGACGCCGGGGATGCCGGCAGCCGTCGCGATCAGTGCGCCAATCTGGCTCTGTGTATGGAGCGACCCGCTGAGCGCACTGGCGACGTAGAGCGCACCAAGCCGCTGTGCAGAAAGGGTTCCCAAAGCGCTGGTCAGCGCCTCAATTGCAAGCGACGTGGCACTGCGATCCCAGTGCTCTCCGACCGGTGTTGCTCCGGTTCCGATGATATAGACATGTCGCATGGCACTACTCCATCACCAGTTTGCCGCGCCACTTGGCGTATACGGCATAATCGACGAACGTTTCGCGCATCAGGTACGCCGCCGTCAGCGGTGCGCGTTCGCGACGCTCGAAAATCGCTTCGGTCACACGCAGCGCATAGGCGTCGGAGCCTGCACCTGAACCGTAGGTCGTCACGAAAATCCTGTCACCCGCCTGCGCCACATCGAGAATGGCGCACAACCCGAGCAGTGCTGCTGCAGAGTAGGCGTTGCCAATTTTCGGCGACAGCAGCCCCGGCGCAATCTGTTGCGGCGTGAACCCCAGCTGGCGGGCGACGGTCTGCGGGAAGCGCGTGTTTGGCTGGTGGAACACGGCGTAGGTAAAGTCGGAAGGTTGTGCGCCCAGGTCGTGCAGCAATTTTTCGGCAGCGCTGCGCGATGTGCCGAAGTAGGCTGGCTCGCCGGTGAAACGGTGACCGTGCACCGGGTACGTCGTATCGGCACGGCGGAAAAAGTCGGGGGTGTCGGTGACATACGAGGTCGTCCCCTCGATAACCGCAACTGCGTCGGCTGCCGGACCGATCAGCAGCGCTGCAGCGCCGGCAGCGGCGGTGTATTCCAGCGCGTCGCCGGGCCGTCCCTGGGCGGTATCGGCGCCAATCGCCAGCACATACTGCGCCATGCCGCTGCCGACCATTCCCATCGCTGCTGTCAGCGCCTCGGAACCGGCTTTGCACGCGAACTCCCAGTCTGCCGTGCTGACCCACGGTGTAGCGCCAAGCGCTTCGGCTACCAGCGTTCCAGACGGCTTGACCGAGTAGGGATGGCTTTCGCTGCCAATCCATACTGCTGAAAGCTGGTCGGGTGCAACGCGCGCCCGCGCCAGTGCGTTGCGCGCTGCCTCGATCGACATAGTGATCGTATCTTCGTCGGGACCGGGCACGCTTTTGGATTCGACCGGCGTTCCTCCGGCGCCGTCCCAGATGCGGGCAATCTCACGCGCTGCGATGCGGAAGCGCGGGATGTATGCGCCGTACCCGACGATTCCTACAGACCGTTCAGGTTTCATCATGGTCAATTACTCCTCTTCGAAGGCAAAAAAAGAGAACGCGAAACGCGCGCCTGCACCGACAGCGTTGCATCACAACGGCGGGATGCAGCGTTTCAGGTTCTCCTCTTGGGTGGTATTCAGTTGAGAGCGCCAACAGGCGTCATGTCTGTCACGCTATCGGCGCCGGCGTCACCGGCGCGAAGTTCCGCCAGCAGCGCCTCGGCACGCGCCGGCTTGATCTGCCGCTCCTGCACCATGCGCGCGGCGATGATATCTACCTCTTCTCCGTGAGCTCCGGCTGCCATAGCGATCTGGCGTGCGTGCAAGCTCATGTGTCCACGCTGAATGCCCTCGGTCGCCAGTGCGCGCATTGCTGCCAGGTTCGACGCCAGACCGGCGCAGACACAGATTTCTGCCAGTTCGTGTGCGTGGGTGACGCCGAGCAATTTGAGTGCTGCCTGTGCCGCCGGGTGCACTTTGGTGGCGCCGCCGACAATCCCAACCGCAAGCGGCATTTCGAGTGTGCCGACCAGGTTCCCCTGCGCGTCGCGCTCCCAGTGCGACAGCGATGTGTATCGACCATTGCGTGCAGCGTAGGCATGCGCTCCTGCCTCGACGGCGCGCCAGTCGTTGCCCGTGGCGATGAGAACCGGGTCGATCCCGTTGAGGATGCCTTTGTTATGCGTCGTGGCGCGGTATGGGTCGACTGCCGCAAAGGCGTATGCCCACAAAATGCCCTCGACAACCTCTTCACCGCTCAGACCGTCGCGCGCCAGCGACTTTGCCGGAACGATTGCCCGCGCTCGCGCCAGGCGCCGGTCGCTTAGGTTCGAGAGGATGCGCAGGTACGCCTTGCCGCCGCTGATCTCTTCGAGCAGTGGCGCAACTGCTTCAGCCATTGTGTTAATGGCATTGGCGCCCATTGCGTCACGACAGTCGATGATCAGATGGACGACCAACATCGGACCCATCGGGCTGGTCTCAAAGAAGCGCACTTCGACATCCTTTGCGCCGCCGCCAAGGGTCACCAGGCTGCTGCTCTGGCGATTGGCGAGCGCCAGGATCGCCTCGCGGTGTGCGAGGATGTCGTGGCGCGCGCGGTGCGGATCGGCGACGTGCACCAGCTGCACCTGACCGATCATGAGCGGCGGGGTCGAACTCGCCTGGAACCCACCCCCGTCGCGCACCAGTTTTGCCGCATAACTGGCGCCTGCAACGATCGATGGTTCTTCGACGACCATTGGAATGAGCACATCACGCCCGTTGATAAGGAAGTTGGTCGCAATGCCAAGCGGCAGGTTGAACGTACCGATAACATTTTCGATCATCTTGTCAGCGCGCTCGACGGTCAGGGCGCCGTTGCCGCCGTGGAGCTGGCGCAGGTCTTCGTCGTTCAGCCCATCGAATGATCGCACGACGTTGAGGCGTTCTTTGGGGCTGAGCTGGTAAAACCCGCTGATCCGTGAGTTGCGCGTTCCCATAATTGATGTGTTTCTCCTGCAAAGTTCTTAACAGTTCTGCCTTCTGTTACGCGCGAGTATAGCAGGCGGATCCGTTCAAACACGCCAGGAAAGCTTTCAAAACCTATCATTCCACTGTCTGAGACTTTCATGGTACGATGGAGTCCTATGCAGCGATTGTTCATGATCTGCACATTTCTTGCGATGCTGGCGGCGTGCGGCGGCGCACCCGCAGCAACGCCTGTTCCTGCACCGACGTTCATTCCGCTCGATGGAGCGCTGGGTGCGCCCCGCCCATCATCACCGATCGGCGCCTACCTGCTGATCGATGCCGATGGCGCGCGCCTGGTCGCCAGCTTGAGTTTCAGTAGCGGTGCAACCCCCGTGCCTGTCGATCCACCGGCGCGTCAGGTGTGGCTTGACCCTGACAGCGCTATCGACGACCTGGCCGCCCGCGCTCAACCGGCCGGCGACTCGCGCTACATGGCGGTGGCTGTCACCGGCGTGCTCGAAGGTCCTGGCAGTTTTGGACCCGGCGGTGCGTTCGGCTATCGGATGCGACCCCAAACAGTTATGCCGCTACCGTGGCAGGAGACCACGGTCGCATTGCTGGCGGCGACCCCTTCGTCCGGTCAGGCGGTGCGCGTCACCGGTGCGCTGATTGCCAGCGCAAACGAAGCGGTGCTTGTCGAAGCGCTTGGTCCTGGCGGCGCACCAGCGCCGCAGGCGCGCCAGGTGAAACTACGTGCGCCATTGCGCGATGCCGACCTTATATCTGCCCTGATTGTCGCTCCTGGCGGCGCAGTGCGCTACGGTATCGTGTACGTCGAAGGGATCTGGCGCGATGGGGCGCTGGTTCCGATGGGGATGCGGAGGGTGGAAGGGTGAATGTGGTTGTTGATTTGTTGATTTCTTTTTCTCGGTTCGTGGTGATTGATGCTTGATTTTAGATTTTGGGTGCTCGATTCGTGAGTTTGTTGGTTTATGATTCTCGTTTCCTGGTTTTGGATTTTGGATCGTTGTCGTCTGGTTCCCGGTGCGCGGTTTTGGATTTTGGATCGTTGTCGCCCGGCTGTTTTTGCTCTCCAATGCCAGTTTCACGTGAACACGCCGCGCGCGGTGGTGCGTCAAAGCGCACCAGGACGCTGTGCGCGACAATCTAACGCCTAAAATCTCCGATCAAAAATGGTATAATTGCCTACCACAGCAGCGTTCGTTCACAGGATAGGAAGCCGTGTTTGCCAGACTCTTGATCGCCAACCGCGGCGAGATCGCCGTTCGGATCATTCGCGCCTGTCATGCCCTGGGGATTGCCGCCATCGTCGTGTACAGCGAAGCTGACCGTCGAGCGCTGCACGTGCGCCTGGCAGACGAAGCAGTGTTCATCGGTCCAGCTCCTGCGCCGGAAAGTTATCTGCGCATCGAGGCAATCATCGAAGCGGCGCTGCGTGCCGGTGCACAGGCGATCCATCCTGGCTATGGTTTCCTCGCCGAGCGCGCCGGCTTTGCCCGCGCCTGCCGTGATGCTGGATTGGTGTTCGTCGGTCCGCCGCCGGAAGCGATCGAGGCGCTGGGAGACAAAATCGCTGCCCGCCGTCTGGCGCTGGCAACCGGTGTTCCGGTTGCATCCGGCTACCACGGCGCCGACCAGAGCGAAGAGACGCTGGCGCGCGAGGCGATGCGCATCGGTTATCCGCTTCTGATCAAAGCTAGCGCCGGCGGAGGTGGACGCGGCATGCGCATCGTGCAAAGCGCCGATGAACTTTCCGCAGCGCTGGAGAGCGCCCGACGCGAAGCGCGCGCCGCTTTCGGCGATGATACGATTTTCCTGGAAAAGTTGCTCACCCGCCCACGCCACATCGAAGTGCAGTTCCTGGCAGACTCGCACGGCAACTGCGTTCACCTGTTCGAGCGCGAATGCTCGATCCAGCGCCGTCATCAAAAGATCGTCGAAGAGGCGCCGTCACCGGCGTTGACCCCTCAGCAGCGCGAGATGATCGGTGAAGCTGCAGTGCGTCTGGCGCGCGCCGCCGGCTATGTCAATGCTGGCACGGCAGAGTTTCTGTACGACGAGACCGATGGCAGGTTTGCATTCCTCGAAGTCAACACCCGCCTGCAGGTCGAACATCCGGTCACCGAAGCTGTTACCGGCGTCGATCTGGTGCAGTTGCAGATTGCAATCGCCGGCGGCGCGCGCCTGCCGTTTCGTCAGGAGGACCTGCACCGGCGCGGGCACGCGATCGAAGTGCGCCTCTGCGCCGAAGATCCGGTGACCTTTCTGCCGACCGGCGGACGGCTCACGCGCTTCGATCTGCCGGATGATATTCGCTGCGATACCGGTGTCGAAACCGGAGATGATGTGACCCTGTACTACGACTCGCTTCTGGCAAAACTCATTGTGCATGCCGATGACCGTTCGGCTGCCATCTCGACGTTGCGTTCAGCCCTCGATCGCTGTGTGATTGACGGGGTGACGACCAACCTGCCGCTGCTGCGCGCAATCGCCGGACATCCGGCGTTCAGCGCCGGTGAACTGACCACTGATTTCCTGAACGTGCACCAGGTGACGCAGCATCTGCCGGTTCCGCTGCCGGCTCCGAACGAAGTGCTGCTGGCGGCGGCGATTGCCGATGTGCAGCTGCTGGCATCCGGCAGAGCCGCCACACGCGATCCATGGGGAGCGCTCGGTCCGTGGCGGATGCTGCGTGCCGATATGCCGCTGCACTACCGTGATGATGCGGGTGAACGGTATGTACGCATCACCGAACATGACAATGAGTGGCGGATCACGATCGACGGAGCGTCTTACACGGTCGAGACGCTGACGGCGCATCTCGATCATCTGGTGCTGCGGATGGCGGATGGACGCATCGAACGATTCGGGATGACGCGCGATGGTTCAGCGTGGTGCATCGAATGGCGCGGGCAGCGCTTTCGTCTCGTTCATGCTGCGCTGGATGTCGAGCGCCTGGGAGCAGCGGGACACAGCCACAGCCGCGCCGGGTTAGAGGCGCCAATGCCAGGCACGATTGCGCGTATTCTGGTGCGTGAAGGGGATCGCGTTGCTGCGCACCAGCCGCTGGTCGTGCTGGAAGCGATGAAGATGGAGCACATTGTTGCAGCGCCACACGACGGGATTGTGTTGCGTGTGCCGTATGCGGTTGGCGCACTGGTCGCCAAAGGTGCGTTGCTCGTCGAACTTGAGGAAGGGTAAGGTGTGGAATGTGGGAACGTGGAACGTGTCAGTGTGGTCACCTGACAATCTCACAATTTCGCAATCTCACGATCGCGCAATCACCGCACCGATCCAGGCGCAGGTCGAGCGCTATGTTGCGGATGTACGCGTGATGCTCGGCGATGAACTGGTTGGCATCTATCTGCACGGCTCCCTGGCGATGGGGTGCTTCAATCCGGCGCAGAGCGATCTCGACCTGCTGGTCGTCACGCGTGCACCGATGTCGCTGACAACGAAGCGAGACATTGCCGGTCACCTGTTGCGTGTATCGCGCCAGCCGGCGCCGATCGAAATCAGTTTTCTGGCGCTGACGATGCTGACGCCGTGGCGCCACCCGCTGCCGTTCGATTTTCACTACAGCGAAATGTGGCGCGACGCCTGCATACGCGACCTGGCAGGCGAAGGGTGGCGTACCTGGAATGCACGCGATCAGCGCGATCCCGACCTTGCCGCACACATCACGGTCGTGCGGCAGCGGGGCATTGCGCTCTACGGTCTGCCTGCCGCTGATGTGTTTCCACCTGTGCCTGAGGAAGACTATATTGCCGCAATCATCGACGATGTTACCGAGGCGCTGGATCGCATCTACGCCGATCCGGTCTATGCCATTCTGAATGCCTGCCGCACGCTGGCATTCCTGCAGACGCGCCGGGTGCTCTCCAAAGACGAAGGCGGTCAGTGGGCGCTTGAGCATCTGCCACCTGCGCTGCGCCCGCTGATCGAGATGGCGCTGATGCACTACCGTGGCGCAGCAGACACAGCAGTGTTTCCTGCGGCACTCTTGGAAGCGTTTCGCATCCATGCGCGACAGGAACTCGGACGAGGGTGACTCTCGCGCGACGGACGTACACTCGTTCGTTTCAGGCGCCAGAATGCCAAAACGCGACTTACTATCACTCATTACGGGTTAGTACGACAACGAGACTTCGTTTGATGATCGCACCACAAAGGCGCGAAGTCCACAAAAGCTGCGCTTATCAATCGCACTGTTTCGACCCCGTTGCCCCTTTCCAGGCGCCTGTTCACGATCAGGGGTTCGGGGGAAGCTCCCGTGATCAGCCATCGGCGGCGGGATAGCTTTCGCAAACGCCACGCGACGTGGCCCCGCCGACACAAAAACACCGTGGGTACGATACGTCTGAAAACTTCTCTTTGTCGTGCATGAGAAATCTCGTTGTATTGTTAGACGGTCATTCGCAGGGCGCACACCGCTGTGCTGCACCCAGGTCTGGAGATGCAGGCGAGCCACTCGCGCACCCGGCGCCTCTTGGGGAGACGGGCGAGCCGCTCGCGCACCCGGCGCCTCCTGTCTCTGCAGATCCACATGCGGCTGCGCCGAACACTGCCACGGTAAACACAAGTCTAAGGATGCAGGCGAGCCGCCCACGCAGCCGGCAGCTCTTGTCAGAGCAGCCGCTCCCCGACCTCGACCGCATCGACCCGATAATGACATCCGCGGCTCTGACGATTGTGCCGCGCTGCCTGTGCGATGATCAGCGCTGCTTCGACGGCGTTGCGCAACCCGATCAATCCGTCGCTCAGTTTCGTTGCCCGATAGAAAGTTTCGATTTCGTTCTGCAGATGGCGCAACTCGCGAATGGCGCGTGAGAGACGGCTGCCGGAACGGATCAGCCCCACATAGTGCCACATAATGTTCTGGATAGTCTGCATGTCACCCTGAATCAGCGCCGGGTCAGAGTCTTCCGTCAGACCCGACTCGTCCCATGGTGGAATGTCGTCGGCGGGTGGCAGGATGGGCTTTTGATCGGCGCTCAACCGAGCCTCGATGTCACGCGCGGCGCGCACCCCCCAGACCAGTCCTTCGAGCAGCGAAGTCGATGCGAGGCGGTTGGCGCCGTGCACGCCGGTGCAGGCGACTTCGCCGACCGCATACAGGTTGGCGATGCTCGACCGACCCCATTCATCGGTCAGCACCCCGCCGCAGGAGTAGTGCGCCGCCGGCACCACCGGTATCGGCTCACGGGTGATATCCACGCCGACGCGCAGGCACTCGGCGTAGATGTTGGGGAAGCGGGTGCGGATCGTGTCGGGTGAAAGGCGCGAAGCAATGTCGAGCAGAACGTGGGAATATCCTTGCTCCTCCATTTCGGCATGAATCGCGCGTGCCACAATGTCGCGCGGCGCCAGGTCCTTCCATTCTGGCGCGTATTTATGCATAAACGGTCGGCCTTCCGGCGTCAGCAAGATACCCCCCTCGCCGCGTACCGCCTCGCTGATCAGGAACCCTTCGGCGCCGGGCACGGCAAGCGCCGTTGGATGGAACTGGATGTACTCGGCGTTGGCGATGCGGGCGCCGGCGCGATACGCCATCGCCAGACCATCGCCGCGCGCGCCGGGAGGGTTGGTCGTGTTGCGGTAGAGACGTCCCAATCCTCCGGTCGCGAGAATGGTGAACGTGGCGAGTGTGCGATGGACGGTGCGGCGCTCACGCTCGAACACATACGCGCCATGACACACGATCGGTTCATAGGCGGCGAGCGGATT
>JBEPYG010000156.1:0-9999 GCA_041641515.1 Roseiflexus sp. | reverse complement strand
ACTAGGCATCTGTGCAAGACACTGCACGCGATGCCGTGCGCTGTCAGGAAGAACTGCGTGGGGGGATGATATGAGCAAGATACGGATAATAGTGTATCATATGAGTAAAATATTGGTAACTGCCGGTGTATAATTGCGAACTCTTCTTTCCCTGCAGGCGCCGTTTTAGACCTGTCCGGTTGTCCTTGACACGATGACCACGCATGCTAGAATCCATTTTGGACGGTCACTGTAACGATCCTGACGTGTGGCGAAAGACGCGTCGTAGCGTCGTTGCGTGACCGTAGCGCCTTGCATGACCGTCGTAGCGCCGTTGTGTGACCGTAGCGCCGTTGCATGACGGTCGTAGTTGCATGACCGTCGTAGTCGTAGAGACGTTGCAGTGCAACGTCTCTATGGGATGGCAGGGCTGATATGAGCACGGAAGACCTGACAGCTTGGATTGGACGGACGGAGCGAGTCGAGGATGATATTAGCCCGGCGCAGGCAGCGGCGGCAGCGGCGATGCTCGAACCTCCGCCGCCATTGCCGGTACAGGGTTCGGCGTTGCCACCGCTCTGGCACTGGTTCTACTTCCTGCCGCGCGCACCGCAGTCGCAACTTGGCATCGACGGTCATCCCCAGCGCGGCGGCTTCATTCCTCCCATTCCCTATCCGCGCCGCATGTTTGCCGGCGCGCGCATCCGCTTTCATCGTCCGCTCATTATTGGTCAGCTCGCCTGGCGTGAAGGCGTCATCCGCAACATTACCCAGAAATCGGGTCGGAGCGGTCCGCTCGCATTTGTAACCGTTGGTTACAGTATCTATCAGGGAGATGCTCTCTGCATCGAAGAAGAACAGGATATCGTGTACCGTGAACAGGGTGCGCCGGTGCCAGCGCCTGTTCCGGTTGATCTTCCGCCGCCGCCAGCCGGTGCGTGGGTGCGTACTGTAACGCCTGACACCCGTTTGCTCTTTCGTTTTTCTGCGTTGACCTTCAATGCCCACCGGATTCACTATGACCGCCCATATGCCCGTCACGAAGAGGGATATCCCGGTCTGGTCGTGCACGGTCCGTTGACCGCCGTGCTGCTCATGGAACTGGCGCGCCACCATGTCAATCGTCCGATCACCGGGTTCAGTTTCCGTGGTCAGGCGCCATTGTTCGACCTGGCGCCATTCCGGTTGGTCGCGCTGCTCGCCGGAGATCGCGTTGAACTCGAAGCGCAGGGTCCCGACGGCGTAACGGCGCTCAGCGCAGTGGCGGAACTGGGGTGATCGTGGGAACGTGTAACGTGTAACGTCATGGAAATCAGCGACGACCTCAAATCAGAACTGATCCAGACCGCTCAGGCGCTGAAAGGCAGCGAACGCCGGATGTTTATGGCGCGCACGGTGAAGGCGCTGGGTCCTGGCGGGCAGCGTCTCGCGGAACGGGAGCTTGGCTGGAACCGTGCCACTGTTCGCAAAGGGATGCGAGAACTGGAGAGCGGTCTGACCTGCCTCGACGCCGCGCATCTGCGAGGGCGCAAGCCGGTCGAAGAACGCCTGCCCGATCTCCTGCACGACATCCGCGACCTGGTGGAATCTTGGCGTCGCAATCACGCCGAATGCCGCAGTGATGCCAGAGCGCCCTGTATGAGCGTTGAAGACGTGCGCCGCGCCCTGATCGAACATAAAGGGTATCACCCCGACGATCTTCCTTCTGTCCAGACCATCGCTGCTCGCCTGCGCGCCCTGGGGTATCGTCCACGCCGCTCAATCCGCTATCTGCGACGAAGGCGCACCTCCTGAGCAACGGTTCACGATCGGCGGTTCGAGGGATGCCCTCGCGATCACACGTCGGCGGCGGGACAGGTTTCGCAAGCGCCACAAGACGTCGCCCCGCCGACGCAAAACCCTATGTTTGCGGTACGTGTGAACCCTTTCCCTCCTGATCCTGGGATGCGCAAAAAGTATAAACCTGATCAAACCCCAATTCTCTGTAGCAATTTTTTCACACACGATCTCAGTGACTTCTGTTACACTCTCAACCACAACGATACGCCTCTTCTCTGCAAATCTCGACACGATACATGTCTATATCGATGATGAGGAGTTGCAGCGCTGGTCCGCTGCAATTGTTGATCATTTCCGATGCTCTCCACTGCAGACGTGCGAGAGCGAACGTGTCGGAAGCATGACTCTTACTGTGCCAGATCGCGCTGCTATGCACGACTGAAGCGCTTTCTTTCATCCTGTCCCACATTCCCGATACATCTATTGTTATTCGATGATACGCGAGGGAGGACATTCGCATGGAAGCGGAAATGCGTGCATTTGTCGACTCGTTGCGCAAGAACATCACTGCCGAGGATGTGGTCAATCTCGAAGCGTGTATGGACTGTAAGGTATGTGGTGAAGCTTGTGCATGGTATCTGGTCACCGGCGATGAAAAACTGCATCCCACCCACAAAACCGGTCTGATACGCCAGGTCTACCAGCGCTACATGACGCTCGAGGGCCAGGTTGGAGGTGCGCTGGGGCTGGTTCCCACCCCAACGGTTGACGACCTGAAGGAGAACATGCGCTACTTTTGGGCGTGTACGGCGTGTGGGCGCTGCACCCTCGCTTGTCCGGCAGGGATCAGCACCCGTCGTATTGTGCGTCTCGCGCGCGCCGCCTACGCCGACTCCGGGTTGAGTCACGCCAACCCGACCATCAAATCGATCATCGACAACACCGAACGCTACCGCCACAGTTTTGGTCTGACTGTCCCCCAGGTCATCGGGCGCGTCGGTCTGTTCCTCCGCAGCGAAGGGATCGAAGTGCCGGTCGATGTCCATGGCGCCGAGATGCTCTTTGTCTGTCCGGCGGCTGGCAACACCAAAATCCCCGATTATGGCATCAAACTGATCAAAATCCTCAATGCCGCCGGGGTCAGTTACACCATCTCACCGTATGTCATCGACACCGGCACCGAGATCGACCATATCGCGGTGCATCATACCCTCTCGAAGCAGATGCTGGAAGATTGGGAACAGGAAGCGGAGCGGCTCGGCGTCAAGAAGATCCTGCTGGTGGAATGTGGCTGCGATGCGCGCACGCTCTATGCCGAAGCATCGGAGACGCTTGGACGCCCCTTCCGCTACCCGATTGTGAGCGTCGATACCCTGATGCTCGACCTGATTAGGGAGGGGCGCCTCCCGATCGAGAAGACTAGTCTGAGCGTCACACTGCACGATCCGTGCTATGCCACACGCCTGTCAGGGTTGGGCGACACCTTCCGCGATCTGCTGCATCTTGTGACGGATAACTTCATCGAAATGACTCCCAATCGCGAATACAACTACTGTTGCAACGGCGGCGCCGGCGGTATGCGGCTCCCCGAAAACACCGATCTGCGGCGCAAGATTTCGGTGCTGAAAGCGAACCAGATCAAAGCAACCGGCGCAACATACGTCACCTCGCCGTGTGTGGTCTGCACCCTGTCACTGGAAGACACCTGCCGCACCTACGGGCTGGCGCAATCCGACGAACGTATGGCACTGGTGTTGTTCGAGGTCGTCTACGCTGCGATGGAACCGGCGCTGGCGAAACGCGGTGAACTGGACCGTATGCTCGTTCCGGCGGAATTGCTGCGCCGCGATCCCGATTTCTTCCTGGAACACAGCATCGAAGGGCGCATGGCGGCGCTGATGCAGCTGCCAGAGTTTCCGGCGCTGCTCGACTGGCTGGAGCGTGATGAAATCGTTCAGCGTTTCGGCAAAGACCATCCGCAGGTGCACGATCATCTGCGCTCGCTGCGTGAAATGACGATGCCGACGATGCCAGCGTTGCGTGCGCGAGCAGGAGCAGAGCAGTAATGACGCGATCACCAGTCGATCGTACACCTGCATCGTTGCCGGCTGAGAACGGGAAAGTCTTGACAGGGGTTGTCTGACCTCAGCACGAGCTCGAGCTCGCAACTTTTTCCGGAAAAGGAGGCAGAGCATGATGATTTTCATCGAAGTGCTGAACATCGTTGCGCCGATCGCGATAGCTATTTTTCTGATCGGCGTCGGAGTGCGGCTGGGACGCTTTGCGCGGGTGCTGGTCACGCGACGGCGCTTTCGTGGCGTGTCTCCAACCTTCGAGAACGCACCGCGCCGCCTAGGTTTTTTCGAGGCGCTGCGTGCCGTGCTGTTCAGTCCGTTCAACCGCTTCCACAAACGAGCTAACCCCACCTGGGGGCGCGGCTATATGTACTATCATGTTGCCATCATCACGGAAGTTATCGGCTACTCTATCTCGGCGCTCATTGTCTTTATCCACGTCCTGTTCGGAAGACCAGTGCCAGACGTGGCGCTCCACATCGAGGAGAGTTTCAACTACACCCCATCCAACCTGCTGGCGCTCATCTTCGGCAACGGCGAGCCGCTTCAGTCACACTTTCTGTTCGGCAATGCCGCGCCCTATTTTGTGGGCGTCACCTGGATCGCCGTCGGCTTTGCCGTCGTCGGCAACCTGCACCTGATGGCAACATTGCTGTGGAAGCGGAGCGGCGCAGTAGTCGAAGACATCGACGATGCAGCGCGCGGCATCCGCACGCCAGGGCGCCTTCCGTGGGACCGAGCGCTGGTGCGCAGCATCATTTTCTTCATCATCTGGACAGAACTGTTCGCGCGGTTGAACCTGGTGCATGGCATCGTCTACGTGCATGCGCTGCTGGGTCTGGCGCTGTTTACGCTTTTGCCATTCACCTATCTGTTCCATATGATCTACAATTTCATCGCACTCTCCTATGCCGTGCGGCGCCGCATCGAGCGCACAATCGCGTAGATCGTTGCAGATCGGTTAACTTGCATCTCCGCAGAGAAACGTGTATAGTACGGGCAGCGCGCTGTGGCGCTGTTCTCCGCGTGTATTCCGAACCATCTCCATGACGATGATCGTCACCGGCGATGGCTGATGAAGTCAAGGAGGCGTCCTTGAGTATCAGAAGCGCCGATTTACTCTTTACACCGATCCCCGAGCGGATCGCCCGTCTCCGCGACCTGGCGTACAACCTGTGGTGGAGCTGGCATCCCGAGGCGCAGGATCTCTATCGTCACATCGACGCTGATCTGTGGGAAGAGGATTACCACAACCCGGTTGATTTCCTGCGCGATGTGCGCCAGCGCAAACTGGAAGCCGCCGCAGCCGACCCGGCGTACCTCGCGGAGTATGACCGGGTGATGGAGTCGTTCGACCGATACATGGCCGCCGAGGACACCTGGTATCGCCGCACGTTCGGCAATGGTAACGGCAATGATGTGATGATTGCCTACTTCTCGGCGGAGTTCGGTCTCCACGAGTCGCTGCCGATCTATTCGGGCGGTCTTGGCGTGCTGGCAGGCGACCACGTGAAAGAGGCGAGCGATCTGGGGTTGCCGTTCGTCGCTGTCGGTTTCATCTACCCGCAGGGGTATTTCCGGCAGCGTCTGGATCAGAGCGGCTGGCAGGAAGCGATCTATTCGAAGTTGAATTTCGCTGACATTGCCGCCACGCAGGCGTTGACCGCCGATGGACGCGAGGTGGTCGTCGAGGTCGATCTGCCCGGTCGCACGATCTATGCCAAGGTCTACCGCATTCAGGTTGGGCGAGTATCGTTGTTCCTGATGGACACGGACATTCATCCGAATAGCCCGCAGGATCGCGAACTGTCGGCGCGGCTGTATGGTGGTGACCAGGAGATGCGTATCGCTCAGGAAATCGTGCTGGGTATCGGCGGGGTGCGCGCGCTGCGCCAGCTCGGCATTCATCCGAACGTCTGGCACATGAATGAAGGCCACTCCGCGTTTCTTGTGCTCGAACTGGTGCGCGAGAAAGTCGTGCAGGGCGTACCGTTCGATGAGGCATGGCGTGACGTGCGGGCGCAGTCGGTCTTCACAACCCACACACCGGTTCCGGCAGGTAACGATGCGTTTCCGCTCCATCTGATGGAGAAGTACTTCGGTTCGTTCTGGCCTCAACTTGGACTGACACGCGAGCAATTCTTCGACATTGCGCTGCAACATCAACACTGGGGGCCCACTTTTGCCATGACGGTGCTTGCGCTGAAGGGCTCGCACGCGCACAATGGCGTCAGTAAACTGCACGGTCACGTAGCGCGTGGCATGTGGCACTGGCTCTATCCGGGCGCAGCGCAGGACGAGGTGCCGATCACCTCGATAACCAACGGCGTCCACAGCAGTACATGGCTGGCGCCGGCGATGCGTCGTCTGTACGATGAGGCGCTTGGGCCCGATTGGGAAGAAGATCTCGACAATGTTGCACGCTGGGCGAAGGTGCACGATATTCCCGACGATCGGTTGTGGGAAGTGCGGCAGGCATTGAAACGCGATCTGGTGATACTTGCGCGTGAACGGGTTCGCCAGCGCCACCTGCGATTAGGATCGCCGCCGCAGATCTGGCCCGTGCTCGACGAAAAGATCCTCACGATCGGCTTTGCCCGCCGATTTGCCACCTACAAGCGTGCAACCCTGCTGTTCCGTGAGCCGGATCGTCTCAAAGCGTTGCTCAACCGTAGCGACCGTCCGGTGCAGATTATCTTTGCGGGCAAGGCGCATCCTGCTGACGATCCGGGGAAACTCTTCATCCAGCAGGTTTACCAGATGTCTCAGCAACCTGGATTCCTTGGGCGCATTCTGTTTGTTGAGGAGTACGACATGGCACTGGCGCGCGCGCTGGTGCAGGGGGTGGATGTCTGGCTCAACACGCCGCGCCGTCCACATGAGGCAAGCGGCACCAGCGGTCAGAAGGCGGGGTTGAACGGCGTCGTCAATGTCAGCATCCTCGATGGCTGGTGGCCCGAAGCGTACAATGGCAAAAACGGTTGGGCAGTCGGCGAAGAGCGCGAATACAGCAACCAGGACGAACAGGACTGGCACGACTCGCAGCATCTATATCGCATTCTAGAGCAGGAAGTCATTCCAATATATTACGACCGCGGGCCCGATGGCATTCCGCACCGCTGGCTGGCGATCAGCAAAGAGTCGATTGCCACCATTGCACCGGTATTCAGCACCCGCCGCATGGTCAAGGAGTACGTCACGCGGTTGTACCTGCCTGTGACAGAAATGCAGGCGCCGTAGGGGCACGATGCGCCGCGCCCAAACCACGGCGTGTCGTGCCCATCGCCTCGCATTCATCGTAGGGGCACGGCATGCCGTGCCCAAAAGCAAGGGGGCACGGCAATGCCGTGCCCCCTATCGTTGGTCATACCCGAGAACCAATCAGCCCTGCCCCAACCGGCGCTTCAGTTCCTCGAACTCTGCATCAACCGCGGTCTCGCGCTCCAGATTGCGGAACTTGTTCTCGAGCGTATCTCCTTCGAGTTTTGCCATTGCTTCAGCTCGATCGAGTCGCTCATCAACCCGACTCTCGAGTTGATCCAGTTTGTCCATTGCCGAAATGCGCGTCGCCTGGCGCACCGTGCGCTGGATCGATTCCTGTGTCTGGGCGCGGTTCTTCTTGGCGATGATCAGATCGCGCTTCGCCTGGACTTCAGCAACGCGCGTCTGCAACTGCACCAGCGCCTGCTCGAGTTGCTCGACCTGCTTTTCCTGCGCGTCAGACTGATCGCGGTACTGCTCGTACAGTTTCTGAGCCTGCACCTTGCGCGCCAGCGCAGCTCGCGCCAGCGCCTCATCGCCAGCTCGCAACGCCGCCTCTGCCTTGCGATCCCAGCTTTCGGTCTCAGCGAGGTACTGCGCTTCCAAGCGGTTGAGCCGCGCTAGGTCTGCCATTGCAGCGGCCACGTTGGTCTTGACCTCGTATTCCTGATTGTGCAACTGGCGCAGGTACTCGTTCGCCATCTTTTCAGGGTCTTCCGCGTTGTCGAGCAGTGCATTGATATTGGCGCTCAGAATGTCACGGATGCGGACGAAGATCGACATGTCTCCAGCCTCCTTGAAGTCGCTTACTTTCATTATTGATGGGCGCACCTTTGCTGTCCAGGCGGAAGCACACGTGTCGCTCGCTCATTCTAGCACAGCACAAAGGCGTTGTACACCCCATGATACGTTGTTGCCTCCATAAGGTTTCACACGTATAATCGTAGCTGGCAGGCAGCCGCGCGACCTGCACATCACCGGAGGTTGCGATGGCTGCGTCGTCGGATTCGCCTTTTCTGCGTCGTCTCGTTCCCCGCATCGGGTTGATAATTACCGTGTTGCTGGCCCTTGCCTGGATGCAGCGCCCCGATGGTCGCCTGCACGTCTTCCTTCCCGCGCTGAAGGGAGACGCCGCTCTGGTGCAGACCCCTTCTGGCAGGCATCTCCTGATCGACGGCGGCGCCGACCCGGACGCGCTGGTGGCGGCGATGGGGAGGCATCTGCCCTTCTGGCAACGTGAACTGGCGTTGGTGGTTGTGACCTCGCTCGACGGGCAACGTCTGCCGGGGCAGGTGGCAGCTCTGGAACGCTATCGGGTGCAGCGGGCGCTGACTCCGCCAGCTGCTGCTCCAGGCGCACTGTTCGACGCCTGGCAACAGGCGCTGGCGTATCACGCAACGCCGGTGCATGCACTTCGCGCCGGGCAGCGCCTGAAGATCGACGGCGTAACGCTGCACGTGCTGGATTGCAACGGCCAGGGAGCGCTCCTGCGCCTCGATTATGGGGCAACGAGCGTCGTCTTTGCGCACAGCGCCACGCCCGACATGCTCGAACGCCACGCAGATCGCCGCGCCTCTCTCATCGTGTATCCCTGGCAGCACGATCCCCATGCTCCGCTGATCGAGTCGCTGCATCCTGCCGCAATTGTGTATAGCGACGGCTACCAGACGCGACACACACCCCAGCAGACCTATCACGAACGCACGATAGGCAGTGCACGTCTTTACCACGAGCGGGTGGATGGCGACATTGAATGGATCAGCAATGGACGCCGCGCCTGGGTTGTAACCTCAGTGCAGGCGGTAAAATGATGCAACCGGCTCTCTGGAATGGTATGATACCTGTAAGGTTGTTGCTGGCTATCTCTGATGTGTTGGGGGGTAATTGGGTGATTGAGTGATTTTTGGTTCGTGGGTTGTGGTGTTCGGTTTGTGGTTCTTAGTTCTCGATTCCTGGCTTCCTGGCGCCCGGTTCGTGGTGCTCAGTTTCTGGTTCGTGGTTCGTGGTGGCTGGTTCGTAGTGCTCATCTCGTGGTGCTCGATTCCCGGTTCCTGGTTTTTGGTTTCTGCTTCGTGGGTTGTGGCGCTCAGTTTCTGGTTCGTGGGTTGTGATAGCCGCATTGCAGAAATTTCCAGCAACAATCGCGCGCCCTGTTGCAGTGATGCGCGGCTACTCCTTCGAAACGCTGCGCGCTGATGTGGTAGCAGGCGTGACAGTCGGACTTGTGCTGTTGCCGCAGGCGCTGGCGTTCTCGCTCCTCGCGGGACTACCGCCGGAAATGGGGCTTTACTCCGCAATTGTGGCATCTATCGTCGGCGCACTGTGGGGATCATCAAGCCATTTACACACCGGTCCTACGAACACTGCATCACTGCTCACCCTTTCAGTCATCCTGCCGCTGGCAACGCCTGGAACCCCCGAATTCATGGCGCTCGCTGGCATGCTGGCCGTTCTGGCAGGCGTGCTGCGTCTTATCTTCGGGCTGGCGCGCCTGGGATTGCTAGTCCATTTCGTATCCGACTCGGTCGCCGTCGGATTTACGGCTGGCGCCGGCATTCTGATCATTTCCAACCAGATCGCGCCCGTCCTGCGCCTTGACCTGCCGATGGGAGCGGGGCTTCTCGATACCTTCGTTCTGAGCGCGCAACAGATCGACCGCGCCCATCCGCCGAGTCTTCTGCTGGGCATTGGAACCATTGCGCTCATCGCCGTCCTGCAGCGCTTGCGGCAACGCCTGCCGACCCTTCTGATCGCCCTGGTCGTTGTGTCGCTGGTCGCCTGGGCGCTGCGCCTGGAAGAGGCGGGTGTGCGCACCCTCGGTGCATTGCCGCAGTCGCTTCCGCCGCTTGCCGATCTACCGCTTATGGACCTGAACCTGATTGGGACGCTGGCGAATGGTGCGCTG
>JBEPYG010000155.1:0-10042 GCA_041641515.1 Roseiflexus sp. | reverse complement strand
ATAGCCCGATCTGCACGTGCGACATAGGTGCGCCGTCGATGGACATTGCCGGTTGGGAAACCGTGCTGCGGTTGGATTTTACATAACTCGGTGGAGGACTGGATGCACATCCGGCGGCGCTTCTGGATTTTGCTGTCTCTATTCCTGCTCACGTCGTGTGGTGCGCCTGCAGGCGTGTCGAGCGACGACGATCGTGGGCAGGCGACGGTGGCTCCTGCTTCTGTGAGCGTTCGCCCGGCCAGTGTGCCGGCAGGCGTTGAGAGCAGCGCCCCGATTGATCTGTATGCCCAGAACGCCCCTGAGTTTCCAGATGGGCTGGAATGGCTCAACGTTCCCCGTCCACTCACTATGGCCGACCTGCGAGGCAAACTGGTGATTATCGACTTCTGGACGTATGGATGCATCAACTGTATTCACAACATGCCCGATCTGAAGCGGTTGCAGTCGGAGCATCCTGATGAACTGGTTGTCATCGGCGTCCATTCTGCCAAATTCAGCGCCGAAGCCGAAACCGACAACATTCGCCAGACGCTTGCCCGATATCGGATTGACTATCCGGTTGTCAATGATCGCGCCATGCGCGTCTGGAATCTCTGGAATGCACGCGCCTGGCCCACAACCGTACTCATCGACGCTAGTGGCGTGCTATCGGCGATCCATATCGGTGAAGGGGCATATGCTGCGCTCAAACCGACAGTGCGGGTTTTGCTTCGTGAGGCGGAGGCGCGGGGGAGTCTGGATCGAACGCCGCTCCCGGCGCTGCTCGAACGCGCACGGATGCCGTCCACCCTTCTCTCGTATCCTGCCGGCGTCCTTGCCGATCCACGCCGTGATCGCCTGTTCATCGCCGATACTGGTCACCATCGTATTGTCATTGTTGACCCGGACAACGGTGATCTTCTGGATGTCATCGGAAGTGGGAAGGAGGCACTGGTTGATGGTCATTATACCGGTGCGGCATTTGCCGCACCGCGCGGGATGGCGCTTTCCGACGATGGAACGATGCTTTATGTCGCCGATACCGGTAATCATGCAATTCGCGTCGTTGATCTGCAAGAACGTCGGGTTTCCACACTGATCGGGAATGGTCAGCGCGCGCGCTCATACCCGCCTCAACCAGGCAGAGCGCCGAATGTGGCGCTTAGCTCACCGTGGGATGTGGCACTCGACGAGTCGTATCTCTATATTGCAATGGCAGGATCACATCAGGTCTGGCGCTATCACTTCGCCAGCGGCGTGGTAGAACCACTGGCGGGCAGCGGGATCGAAGGGGTTGCCGATGGTCCTGCCGCACAGGCTGAACTAGCGCAACCCTCAGGTCTAGCATTGGACGATGATGGACGGCTATATGTGACCGATGCAGAGTCCAGTTCTGTGCGCGTCATCACCCTTTCTGATCACCCGTCAGTTGCAACACTGGCAGGTGGAGGGAGCAATCTCTTCGTGTTTGGCGATCAGGACGGCATCGGTCGTGCAGCGCGATTGCAGCATCCTCAGGGGGTCGCTTTCCTTGATGGCTATGTGTATGTTGCCGATACCTACAACCATAAGATCAAACGGATCGATCCGCATTCCGGCGAGGTATGCACGATCACGGGCGGCGAGCGCGGCTGGTCTGATGGAGTCGCCGCTCGTTTCTATGAACCGGGTGCGTTGGCAACGGCGCCACGTCGGCTGTACATTGCCGACACCAACAATCATGCAGTGCGCGTTCTGGATCTCGATAGCGGAGCAGTGACCACGCTGGTTGTTCGTGATGTGGAACGATTGCGCACACAACAGGTCGATCCGTCGTCAGTTCCGACCGTCGTGTTACCGGTGGCGACTGTTGCGCCGGGAGCGGGTGTGCTTCGACTCGATATCACATTACCGCCAGGATATAAGATCAATGATCTGGCGCCGTCATCAGTTCACTGGGACATTGATGGCGGCGCAGCGCTCGCAGTGAATGCCGATCGTTCGCTTGCCGGAATACAATTGCCGCTCGAGACACCAGTAATCTTCACTGGGTCTGGAACCGTCACGGCGGATATCGTGCTGATCTATTGCGAAGCGATCAAGCCAAAAGTATGTCTGATCGCAGAGACGCGCGTAGCAGCTCCGTTCGTGACCGCTGAGGGCGGTTCTGAGGTTCTTCCGTTGCACTACACGCTTTCTCTCCAACCCTAAACCAACACAGGAGCTGATTATGTTCGCACTTCCTCTCCTGAACGATCCTGCAAACACGACCGGCCAACGTTTGTTTGCCGAAGGTATGGCAGTATGGCGCAAACGTTTCGATGAACAGGCCGGGCTGATCGAACAACGCACCGATACCGGGGTATTTCATCCCATCCGCGAGTCCTTTGGATACGCTTATGCGCTGCTCCAGGCTGAAGGCGCATCAGCATTGCCACAGGTGGAGCGTATCATCCGGCGCGCATTGCAGGCACAGGAGCGCAATCCGGCCAACATCCACTATGGCGGCTTCAAATGGATGGACGAAGACCACGGTGTGACCGACCTGAATGCCGTGCAGTTCGTGCTGGAGCAGGTTTTGCCATTGTTGATCGACTACGGCGAATGGCTCACTCCCGAAGTGCGGGCAGCATTGCTCCAGGCAGTGCGTCTCGGCATTGCAGAGGTGGTGCGTTTAAACGTCGCCGTCTGGTACACGAACATTACGCTGCTGGATATCCTGAACACCGTGCTGGCAGGTCAGGTATTAGGAGATGAGGAATTGCTAGTTCGCGGACGCCAGCGAATCGATGAGTGGATTGCTTTTACCAATCGTTCGGGTGCAGTACCGGAGTACAACAGTCCCACGTATGCCGCCGTCGATCTTGCTGCACTGGCTGAACTGACGCATCGCGCCTTCGATCCGGCGATTCGCGTGAAAGCGCAGGTGATGGAGGAGCGGCTCTGGATTCATACAGTCCTGCACTATCACCATCCCACTGCTCAACTCGCCGGACCTCACAGTCGCGCCTACCACAATGATGTGACCGGCGGCGTGTGCATGATCAAGCGTGTTCTCTTTCGCCTGCTTGGCGATGAGCGTCTCCTGCGCCGTTCGAACTACGCCCCTCATCGGCAGGATGAAGGAAGCGTCTTTGCCGGTCGCTGCCCGTACCATCTGCCGCGCTATCTGGAACGTGTGTTACGCGAGAAGCCAGATCGGTTCAGCGTCGCCGAAACGGCCGTTGCCGAGACTGGTATCGATCTTATGACGTTTATGACACCATCATATGCCCTGGGAACGGCATCGGTCGGTCATCATCCTCAGAATGATCGGTTGATTCTCTACTATCGGGTCCCGGCCCCACGCCATGTTGGCGTCCTTTTTTCACGCTATATCGTGAATGAGAAGGTGTTTGGCAGTTATTACCACCCGACCGATCGTTCAATGGCAAACAATCTCAATGATGAGGGCATGTTCTGGGGGGTGCAACATCAGAATAAGAGTATTGCACTCTATGCGCTCGAACCGCAGTACGAGCCGGTGCATAGCTTGAAAACCGAGGTCTATGTGCTGGACGCCGCCGCACTGGATGAGGTGTGGGTGAATGATACACCCATCACTCTCAATTCGACTCCCCTTCGTGTGTATCCCCACGATGCAATTCTGATAGCCGATGGCGAGGTTTATATCGCGGTGCGTCCGCTTGAACCAACAAATCTGGGAAATGATGCCCCCATTCTGCTGTCAGAACGCAATGGTGAATTGGTTCTGTCCATCTACAATTATTATCGAGGCGAAGCCAAGCGTTTCTGGGAGTATGCCAGCTTGAGCGGGCCATTCTATCGCCAGAATATCCGCGCTGGGTTCATTATCGAAGTCGGTGATCGCGCGGAATACGGCGATTTCACCCGATTCCGCCAGCATGTGCTGCGTGGCGCGATTGAGGATCGCCTCGATGGTGCAGTGCGTGTGGTTCGCTATGCCAGCGGCGTTGATCTGCTGGAACTATCGGTCGATCTCCACGCCAACCGGCTAATCGAACGACGTATCAATGGCGTCCCTTACTGTGCGCCAATGCTGAACAGTCCGGTCGCTGCTCAATCAACGGCAGGTGACATTGTGGTTGGCTCAGCGCATCTTACCTGCGGTCCGGTGCCGGCATGGGTCGTTGCTGACGATGAGGGTGGATGCTGGGCGGCAGCTAACCCGTCGGACGATGAGACGCACTGGCGCTTCGTAACGCCAGAAGTAACGTTCGAGTCGGCAGCATTTGGTTTTGGGCGGGTGGCAGTGTACCGCGACGAGCGTCCACTCGTCGATCTGCTCGCAATACGTCGAGGCGCGCCGCTTCGCCTGACCTGCAAGACCACGCCGCGCATCCTCTGGAATGGCGAAGATGTGAGCGGAGAGTGCGTGTTCGATGCGCATAGCGGAGTGTACGTGCTTCCCGCGCGTTTCTGAGAGGGGCATCGTGACGACGTCAACCGGTCATCTGGATCGATGGCTCATGATCGCATGCTATGCGCTGTGGCTGGCGATCATCCTTGGAGTAGGCTGGATTCTCAGTCAGACTCACACCCTGCTACTGGAGATCAGTCTGGAGCTCCGTTTCAATCCATGGGTCGCACGCGCCGTTCGCCAGCTGTCATTGCCGGTGCTCGGGCTTTTCTGGCTGGTATTCCTGTTCTGGCTCGAACATTATTTGCGTAAAGGCGTTCAGGAAGGTCGTTTCGTGAAGCGCGCGC
This sequence comes from Roseiflexus sp., assembly GCA_041641515.1. Taxonomy (GTDB): domain Bacteria; phylum Chloroflexota; class Chloroflexia; order Chloroflexales; family Roseiflexaceae; genus Roseiflexus. The sequence continues at coordinate 5,356 of JBEPYG010000155.1, read as the reverse complement.
TTCGCGTGTCCGGAGCGACAATCGGTGTGGGACTGCTCATCGTCATCGTTCGTTCGGTCATGTCGTGATTGGTTAGACATCTCATGCGGTACGTGCCAGCATATCGTTATTGCTCTCAGGCAGAAAGAGGGAGGTTATGTCGGCTGAAACGGTACGTTTTGCAGCTATCGGGCTCAACCATGCCCATATCTACGGTCAGACCAATCTGCTCCTTCAGGCAGGCGCTGAACTGGTGTCATTCTATGCCGTAGAGCCCGATCTTGCAGCGCAATACGGTCAGGTCTATCCTCAAGCAAAACAGGTGAGCGATCCCCGCGTTATTCTTGAGGACCCGACGATTCACCTGATCATCAGCGCAGCTATTCCCGATGAACGCGCACCGTTAGGAATTGCTGCGATGCGCCATGGGAAGGATTATATGGTAGATAAACCCGGTTTCACGTCCATGGCGCAACTTGAAGAAGTGCGACGTGTTCAAGCGGAAACCGGCCGTATTTACTCGATCTGCTTCGGCGAACGGTTTCAAAGTGCAGCAACTGTTCGAGCTGGTGAACTGGTGCGCTCCGGCGCCATTGGCACTGTTGTACAAACCATCGGTCTGGGACCGCACCGTGTCAACCTTACTGCTCGTCCGCCTTGGTTCTTTCAGCGTCACCGATTCGGCGGTATTATCAATGATATCGGCTCTCACCAGGCTGAGCAGTTCCTCTTCTTCACCGGTGCTGCCCGCGCTGAGGTTGTGACTGCCCAGGTGGCGAATTATCGCCATCCGCAATACCCAGAGTTCGACGATTTCGGTGATGTTCTCTTACGTGGTGTGACACCCGAAGGATTAGAAGTGTCCGGTTACATTCGGGTAGACTGGTATACGCCAGACGGTCTGGGCACCTGGGGTGATGGACGCTTGATCGTCCTTGGGACAGACGGATATATCGAAGTACGCAAAAATATCGATATCGCCGGACGACCTGGCGGCAACCATCTGTTTCTGGTTGATCAGAAGGGCACCCACTACATTGATTGTAACGATGTTGCTTTGCCATACGGTCCCTGCCTCGTCTATGACATTCTTCATCGTACCGAAACAGCAATGCCACAAGAACACTGCTTCCTGGCATCCGAACTCGTGTTACGAGCTCAGCAAGTGGCGCACCGCCTGAAATGATGAGACACAGGAGAATATTGTCAATGCCCACACCTCTCAGCGTTGCAATCGTTGGGTGCGGCATCGGTCAGATGCACGCACAGGCATATCGCGCACTTCCGGAACTGTTTGATCTCGTAGCAGTATGCGACATTGACGAACGAAAGGCGCGCCAGTTCGCTTCAACATACGCTGTTCCGCGTGTCGTTACCGATCTTGCAGCGCTCTGTGCGATGGATGACATCGATGTGATCGATATCTGCACCCCGCCAGGGTTGCACTACACCCAAGTTTTGCAGGTGCTGGAAGCAGGAAAACACGCAATCTGCGAGAAGCCGCTTGTCGGTTCGCTGCGTGACGCCGATGCGCTCATTGCCGCCGAATCTGCATCGGGACGGCGTGTGATGCCGATCTTCCAGTATCGTTTTGGAAATGGTTTACAAAAACTCAGGCTGCTTATTGCACGTGGTGTGGCCGGTCGCGCCTATCTGACCACGGTCGAAACCGCCTGGCGGCGGCGCGCATCGTACTATGATGTCCCCTGGCGCGGCACATGGGCAACCGAGATGGGAGGAGCACTACTGGGTCACGCCATCCATGCACACGATATGCTCACCTATGTGCTTGGACCAATACGAAGCGTCTTTTGTCGTGCGGCAACACTGGTCAACGCGATCGAAGTTGAAGATACCGCTGCTGTTGTGCTCGAAATGGCGGATGGATCGCTGGCGACGCTGGCAGTAACGCTTGGGTCGAGTGCCGAAATCACCCGTCACCGGTTCTGCTTCAGCGGGATGGTGGCAGAAAGTAATACGCGACCGTACAGCAACTCCGGCGATCCGTGGACATTCATCGGCGATACGCCGGAGCAGACAGCTCGCATCGAGGAAACGCTGGCATCATTCGAACCGCTTCCCGAGGGGTATATTGGTCAGTTCTTCCGGTTCTACCATGCGCTGCACACCGGCGGCGAATTGCCGGTCACGCTCCAGGAAGCGCGTGCATCGCTCGAACTGGTTACCGCGCTCTACGACTCACAGCGTCGCGGTCAACCGGTGACGCTGCCGCTGACGCCTGATCATCCTATGTATGCAGGATGGCTCCCCGCCAACGTCGCTGTTTCGTCGTGAGCGATACTCGAGGCTGACAGGGTATAATACAGAGCATCCTGATCATGAGGATTGGTTCTGTGCTGCTCGCCGGGGAAAGGCGCTTGCTCCATGTCGGCTGCACTCGAACATCACTATCTGAAGGTGAACGGTATTCGCTTTCACGTTGTTCGCACAGGCAGCAGCGACAAACTGCTGCTGTTGTTGCACGGCTTTCCAGAGTTTTGGTGGTCATGGCGACATCAGCTCGAGGCGTTTGCCGATCGATACACTGTTGTCGCGCCTGATCTGCGCGGTTACAACGAGACTGACAAACCGACGCGCGGCTATGAACTTCGCGTGCTGGTGCAGGATGTCGTCGAGCTGATCCAGGCGCTTGGCTTTCAGCGCGCGTATGTTGCCGGGCACGACTGGGGCGGTATGATCGCCTGGTCGCTGGCGATTGTCCACCCGGAGCGGGTAGAACGGTTGATCGCGCTGAACATGCCGCATCCGGCGCGTTTCTATGAAGAATTGCAACGGAATCCAGAGCAGCGACGGCGATCGCGCTATATTCTGTTCTTCCAGATCCCCTGGCTCCCCGAAGCGCTCTTGAGTGCGCGTGACGGCGCCGCGTTCGAGCGCATCTTTCGTTCAACACCGGTTGACCGGGTGGTGTTCGACGATGAAACCGTTCGGCGCTACAAACAGGCAATGGCGCGTCCTGGCGCACTGACTGCGGCACTCAATTACTACCGCGCAATCGGTCGTCACGGCGCCGGGAGTCTGTTTCGCGGCACAGGAATGCGGGTCCACGCGCCAACCCTCCTGATCTGGGGTGAACAGGATGTGGCATTCGCGCCGGAAGTGGTACACGATACCGAGCGTTTTGTCGCCGATCTGCGCATATGCTTGTTGCCGCACGCGTCACATTGGGTGCAGCAGGTTGCACCGAATGAGGTCAATGCTGCAATGAAAGCGTTTCTGGAGGTATGAATGGCTATCGTGTACCGCCGGATCGAAACGCTTGAAGAATATCGCGCTGTTGAGGATCTCCAGGCGCAAGTGTGGGGGAGTGATGCACGCGATATTGTTCCACTCCACCTACTGCTGACCGCCGGCAAACATGGTGGTCTAACGCTGGGTGCATTCGATACCGATCTCGCGCCGCCGGACGATCTGGTTGGCTTTGTGTTCGGGTTCGTTGGTCTTACGGCGGATGGTCAGGTGAAGCATTGCTCGCACATGCTCGGTGTATTACCACAGTACCGCGACCGTGGAATCGGCGAGGAACTCAAGCGTCGTCAGCGTGAATATGTGCTGGCGCAGGGCATCACCCTGATGACCTGGACGTTCGATCCGCTCCAGAGTCGCAATGCACGCCTCAATATCCGCAAACTGGGGGCAGTGTGTCGCACGTATGCGCGCAACCTGTACGGGACAATGAGCGATCAACTGAACGCCGGCATTCCCAGCGATCGTTTCGAGGTCGAGTGGCATCTGGCGTCACACCATGTTGAGCAGCGTCTGGCGCACGCCGAACCGGCGCCCTCGCTTGCCATGCTTACTGCTCAGAGAGTTCCGGTTCTGAACAAGTCGCCTTCTGGCGCTGCTGCGGATGCCCCCGCGAGCGCGTGTCGTTTTCCTGCAGGCGATTGTGTCCTGATCCGCTTCCCATCCGATATTCAAGCTATCAAACACCTACGACCAGCCGAGGCGCTGACCTGGCGTATACAGGTGCGCGAATTGTGCGAAACCGCCTTCGCCGGCGGATATACGGTTGTCGATGTTCTTTCCGAAGGCGCGTGCAGTTACTATCTGTTGCGCCGGCACTGGAGCGTTTCATGAAGATTGAGTCGATCATTCTGCACCATATCGATATGCCGCTGGTTGCGCCGTTCGAGACAAGTTTCGGACGTGAGACGCATCGTCCCTGCATTCTGGTCGAGATGCGTGCAGACGGACTGACCGGCTGGGGCGAATGTGTCGCCGGTGCAGGTCCCTGGTACGCCTACGAAACGATCGGCACTGCCTGGCATATCATCGGTGACATTCTTGCGCCAATGCTGATCGGGCAGGAGATCGACGAACCGTCGGCAATTGTCGAACGTTTCGCGCCGGTACGCGGGCACCCGATGGCGCGCGCCGCCGTTGAAGCTGCGTTCTGGGACCTCTACGCGCAGGCGCGCGGCGTCTCACTGGCGCGCCTCATCGGCGCCACCCGGGAGCGGGTAGCGGTTGGGGTAAGTGTTGGCATCGAGCCAACCCTCGATGCACAACTGGCGCGCATCGAGCAGTTCGTCGAAGCTGGCTATGCGCGCATCAAACTGAAGATCAAACCCGGTTGGGATGTCGCTGTGGTGCGCACCGTGCGCGAACGCTGGCCCGACATTGCGCTCCAGGTCGATGCCAATTCGGCGTACACCCTTGCCGATGCGCCGATGTTCCGCGAACTGGACGAGATGGGTCTGCTGCTCATCGAGCAACCGCTCCACCACGACGATATCATTGAGCATGCGCAGTTGCAGGCTCAGCTCCGCACACCGGTTTGTCTGGATGAAAGCATTCACTCGCCGCACCACGCACGTTGGGCGCTCACCATCGACGCCTGCCGGGTAATCAATATCAAAATCGGTCGGGTTGGAGGATTAACCGCCGCGCGCCAGATCCACGACATGTGCGCCGAACGCGGTGTACCGGTCTGGTGTGGCGGCATGCTGGAAACCAACATCGGGCGTGCAGTGAACCTGGCGCTGGCAGCGCTGCCCAACTTCACCCTGCCCGGTGACATTTCGGCGTCGGCGCGCTACTACCACAGCGACATTGCCGCACCCGATTTCGTGCTGAACGACGACTCGACGATCAGTGTGCCCGATGCGCCGGGGACTGGCGTCACTGTCCTACCAGAGCGGCTACGCGCTGTCCAGGTGCGCGAAGTGAACATTGGGAAAGCGATGGTGATCGAATGAACGATCGCCTGATCTAATGCGTTGGAAGCGGGCAAGGGGCAGCGCCGCCACAGGCACATCCTCTGCGCCTCTCCGCGTCCTCAGCGGTAGAACAGGCACGTCGCAGCGCGCAGCGCCGCCGCAGGCAAGCCCTCTGCGCCCCTCCGCGTCCTCAG
>JBEPYG010000154.1:0-10049 GCA_041641515.1 Roseiflexus sp. | reverse complement strand
CACCTGCGGTTTGATGCCGGTCAGAATAACCTGCGCTCCCAGCAGACGTACCGCCTGTGCTGCACGCACCAGCGCATTGGCGACCTGCGTATCGACCACCTGCACTCCTGTAATATCCACAATTGCTATTTCGGCGCGATACTCTGCCACGCCTTCAAGTAATGTGTCAACAATCTGCTGGGCGCGGGCGCTGTCGATGGCGCCAACCAGCGGCATAATCACTGCCGTCTCGCTGATTGGAATGAGCGGCGTCGAGAGTTCACGGATAGCAGCGCGCTGCGCCTCGATCACCTGCTGCTGAAGGGCGAACCGTTCCTCCTCAGCACGCTTCTGCGCACTGATGTCACGCAGAAACCCGATGATCTGCGCCTCACCGTGTGGCGACATCTGGGTGTACAGTGTCGCTGCGGCTGGCAGCATGCTGCCATCGGCACGGCGGATGCGCACCTCGAGGAGTGCGGCTTGACGCTCCGCCAGGCGCGCCAGCGCCTTCTGCGCCGCCTGATGGTCGTCTTCGAGAATATAGTCGAACCCGTTCATGCCGATCAACTGGTCGCCGTAGCCGGTCAGCGCCTTGTAAGCAGCGTTGGCGTAGATAATCGTTCCTTTGAAGTCGCCTACTCCAATAGCGTCGGGGGCATTCTCCACGAGTGCTTCGAAGAGGCGTAGGCGCGCTTCACGCTCCAGTTCAGCAGTGAGGTCCTCGAACATACCGCTTACCGCTACCGGATTGCCGGCATGGTCACGGATGACGAACGTGCTGACCCGTATCGTGACTGCACTGCCGTCCCTGCGCCGAAGACGTCCTGTATCATACCAGACTCCCTCTTGCAGCACATTGCGCATGCCTGCCTCCAGCAGCGGGAGATCCTCGTCGAACAGGAGCGCGCTTATTGGCAGACCGACCAGGTTATCATAGCCGGTCAGCGCACAAAATGCCGGATTGGCGTAGGTGATAACGCCATCGAGCTGGGCAATACTGATCGCCTGTGGTGCGGCTTCGATCAGGGTGCGAAAGCCGCGAAACTCATTGATGTCGGTCGCGGGTGAGGCGTTGCCGTTGTAGGAGGCAAGGCGTGCTTCCAGTTCACTGATACGCTGGCGCAGCATGGCGTTTTCAGCCTCGAGTTCAGTGGACTTTCCGTTGGTTGTCGTCATGGGTGAATGCTCCTTACGCTAGGGTAACAACGTGGTTGTCTGGTCTACACTATCTCCGCTCATGGGGTTCAGACCCAGTTTTGTCGAAGTCACAACATCTGGTGACTCGAATTGCTGTCGATACAAAGCGCCTGCTGGGAGACAAACGTATCGTTATTTTGAATAATACAGGGGGTTGCGAACCAGCACATTACCGGCGTCAGGAGGGTGCATCGCTGTACTATGGTCGCGCTCAGAAAACAGAAACAGGGTTTACCTCAAACGAGACGACGACTGAAGAATTGCTATCAAGTCGTTGTAGAGAAGAATGCTGCGCGAGCGCTGCTTTTCAGGGAGTGTCTCAAGCAGAGGACGCACCCGCTGCCGTAGTATCTGCTGCGCTTCGCCATTTCGTTTCGCATCGACTGCCATCCGCGCCTCTTCCATTGCTTGCGCGAGCGCGGGAGATGCCGTTCCTTCGCCGATCAACGGTCGCAGTGTGTCGTCGAGCGCCTGGCACAGTTCCCATGAGCGCCACAGTCCCAGTGTGCGCTCGTTGAACCCGTAGCCGCTTATCGGCCTTCCTGCCATTGTCCCTTCCAGGCGAGTCGGTCCGGTGAGGTAATCGACCGGCATCCGGTGGGCCGGGGCATGCGCCAGTGGCGTGCTGGTTACGATCAGGTCGAGTGATGGCACATGCAACCGGTATGCATCGAGAAAGTAGCGTGTGTCGCCGCGGACGCCGAAGGCGCGCTGAACTGGTGCATAGAGCGGTGTGACGTATCCCTCGTCGCGGCAGTAACTGAGCGGTTCGACGTGGTACTCGTCGGTGAACGATGTGCGTCCTTCTGGATCGGTAATGGTCAACCCGCTGAAGGGGACTTCACGGTTGCGTTCATGCCGTGCAAAATGTCGCCACAGGCTGAGTTCCCAGCCGTTATCGAGCGACATCTGCGCCCACTGATGGCTGTAGCGGTCCGCCAGGATGCCGGAGTAGGCGCCGACATACTCAGGGAACCATTGCCGGTCGATCCACCCGATATCACCCTGGACCGCCTCTTCCACACCGCGCCAGCGGATCGAGCCACGGTAGCGCAGGCTCTGGAAGTAGGAACGGGTGTTGGGTTGCCCCATGACGGTGATGGCGCCGTTGTGTACAGGACCGCCAACCGGTTGCGGCGGTTTGGTCGCATCGACGATCAGATCGATGACAATCGGATCGTTGTGGCTGTCGCGACCACACACATCCAGTGTGTAGCCAAACGGCACAGGCGCGCCAGCCGCATCGTACCGCGCCCAGAGCCGGCTTTTCCAGTCCAGTGATTGCCAGGCGACGCCAAGATGACCACGGGTGATCGTCAGTCGCCTGCGGAACCAGCGACCCGGCGGCAGGTCATATGATGCAAATGTGGTATAGCTGCCGTGAGCGAGATCGAACAGCGCCCCAAGGTGCATATCAATGCCCGAGGCGCTGGAGAAGCCGGAAAGACGGGCAAAGATGACAAAGAAGGCGTACTGTCTGCTGGTCTGTTCACCCTGGACGACGCCGGAGACGTAGTAGGTGTCGCTCGCCATATCCTGGTACCCTTCCGCCTGTGGGAAGTGCAGTTGTGGATCGTCGGGAACGAGGAGCAAGGGATAGGTTCGCCATGGTTGAGGAGTGCCAGCGGCAACGGTTGCTATCGTCGGTTGTCTGTTCGTCGCTGTCACGGTTCGCGTTCCTTTCTCAGAACGGCATGCACATCAGGCAGTAAATGTTCGGCGTAAATCACCCGGCGTGTGCGTGTTTCGCAGCGCAGGATGAGCGAATTGGTCTCGGCGCGATCGCGCTGATAGCGCACACCGTGGAGCAACAACCCATCGGTGATACCGGTCGCGACGAAGAAGACCTCGTTGGTCGCCACCATATCGTCACACGCGAGCACCCGGCGTATATCAAGACCACGCTCTTCGATCGCCTGGCGCTCATCGTTGCTCTGTGGCGCAAGACGAGCTAGCATGGCGCCGCCAAGCGACCGCACCGCACACGCCGCAATGATACCCTCGGCAGCTCCGCCGATCCCCATGAGGACATCGACCGGACCGCCGGGCATAGCAGCGAGCACCGCCCCTGCAATATCGCCGTCGTCCGCCAGCATAACGCGCGCGCCAGCTGCGCGGATTTCGTTCACGAGATCGACATGGCGCGGTCGATCGAGCACGAAGACGACCAGATCGCGGATTTCTTTGCCAAGTGTGCGCGCAATCAGCGCCAGTGTCCATCCGGCGGGGGCGCTCAGGCATTCCGGCGCGAGTGCGTGCGCCGTTTCGCGGCTGACGACAAGTTTCTCCATATATGCGGCTGGTGCGGGCGACCAGAGCGCGCCGCGTGGGGCGACCGCCGCAACCGAGATGGCGCCGGAGCGTCCCTGTGCCAGCAGTCGCAATCCATCGACCGGATCGACGACGACATCGACCGGCGGACCACCGCGACCGACGCGCCGACCGCTGACCAGACTGGACTGGTTCTTCAGGCGGCCTTCCTCGCCGACGACGATACACCCATCGAAATCGAGCAGATCGAGCGTGGTCGCCATGGCGTGTTCAGCGGCGGCATTCGCCTCGTTGCGTTGACCGAGTCCCATCCAGCGTCCGGCGCTGATGGCGGCGGCTTCGGTTGCGCGCACAAGATCGAGCCCAGTGTTGCGACTGAGTTGCATGACGCTCATGACTGTTCCCAGATGTGGCGTCTGCCGATATGCAAAAGGTTCTGTCGTTGTTTTTGCCGACGCCAGTAGTGTAGGGCAGAGGGCAGGCACTGTCAATGCACACAATGACAGAGACATAGCGACTGCCTGGCAGCGCGTAGCGGAATTCATGGTACCATGGGCGCGGTGGTCGTCCCCGAAGGAGAGGAGGAAGCCCATGCCCGAAGGATTCCGCATCGAGAAGGACTCGCTTGGCGAAGTGCAGGTGCCGGCGAATGCGTTGTATGGCGCACAGACGCAACGCGCTGTGATGAATTTCCCGGTCAGCGGCATGCGCCCCTACCCGGCGTTCGTCTGGGCGCAGGCGATGATCAAGCGAGCTGCGGCAGAAGTGAACCGCGATCTTGGACTGTTCAACGATGTCACAATTGGCGACCGCACGATCAGCGGTCGTCAAATTGCTGACGCTATCATCCAAGCTGCTGACGAAGTACTCGATGGGCAGCATGCCGAGCATTTCGTCGTCGATCCATTCCAGGCCGGTGCAGGGACCAGTCACAATATGAACCTCAATGAGGTGATTGCGAACCGCGCCAACCAGATCCTTGGCTTTGCAATCGACGATCCGAAGAAACCGGTCAGCCCGAACGACCACGTCAATATGGCGCAGAGCACGAATGACACGATTCCAACGGCCATTCGTCTTGGGTGCCTCTGGCGCATCAACGAGTTGCTTGCAGCTATCGATCGACTTGCCGATGCGCTCGAAGCGAAGGCGGAAGAGTTCGATCCGATTGTCAAGTCGGGACGTACTCACCTGCAGGATGCTGTGCCAGTGCGTCTGGGACAGGAGTTCGGCGCGTATGCACTGGCGGTGCGCAATGATCATGAGCGAATTGCGGTTGCTGCCGATCGGCTGCGCCGCCTGGGGATCGGCGGCACTGCAGTCGGTAGCGGTCTGAACGCTCATCCCGAATACCATCGGCGCATGGTCGAGCGTCTGTCGGAACTGACCGGGCAGGAACTGCGCTCAGCAGGCAACCTGTTCGAGGCAATGCAGAACCTGGCCGATCCGGCGGATTTCTCGGCGTCGCTGCGCACGTTGTGTATTACGCTGACGCGCATTGCGAACGATTTTCGCCTGCTGGCGTCTGGCCCAACCACCGGTCTCGACGAAATTCGTCTGCCGGCGGTGCAACCCGGCTCGAGCATCATGCCGGGCAAGGTCAATCCGGTGCTGGCAGAAATGTTGAACATGGCCTGCTTCCATGTGCAGGGGTGTGACCTGACCGTGTCGCTCGCGGCGCAGGCCGGGCAGCTCGAACTGAATGTTATGATGCCGATCATCGCGCACAATCTGTTCGAGATGATGCACGTTCTCATCGGTGCAATCAATGCCTTCACCGAGAAGTGCGTCGTCGGCATCACCGCCAACCCGGAGAAGGCGACCGGCTGGCTGGCAAAGAACCCGATCCTGGTGACGGCGCTGAACCCGGTGATCGGGTATCTCAACGGCGCTGCAGTCGCCAAGGAAGCGCTGGCGACCGGTAAGACGATCAAGGAAGTGGTGGTCGAAAAGGGGTTGCTGACTGCTGAGCAGGTCGATGAACTCCTCGATGTGCGCGCAATGACCGAAGGCGGCATCATGGGGTTCGGCGGCGGCGGCGGGTAAGAGCGCATCTGAAAATCACGCGCTCGCGGTCATTGCAAGGGGTGCAGACGACGAAGCAATCTCCTGTCGGATGCGGAGATTGCTTCGTTTGACCATGTGTAAAGCAGGCGCGTCTCCGCCGCGCATGTTGTTACCGGCACAGGTTCCTGGAAAGTCTGAACAGTGGCAAATATCCTTGTCTATACCGGATCGCCCGGCGCAGGCATCAGCGTCGCAGCGGCGGCGGAGGCGGCACGCTCCGCTGACGCCGGAAAGCGCACGTTGCTGCTGACGTATGGTTCGACAGCAGGTTTAGGCGCATTGCTGGGGAGCGCTGTCGGCAACACGCCTGTAACCGTCGCACCCCGCCTCGATGCGCTTGCGCTCGATGCCCGGAGTGAACTGACAACCGCCTGGGAAGAAACCCGTGCGACCCTGCTGCCTCCCTTCAGTCAGCTCGCCGGCGACGAACTTCCCCAACCGCCCTCGTCCAGTGCTGCGTTCGCATTACTTCGCATTCGTGCGCTTTCCTCTGGCTATGAACGCATTGTGGTGGACGCCGGATCGCATGACGCCCTGATCGAGGCGCTTGGCGTTCCTGACAATCTGCGCTGGATCGCGCGGCTCCTCATCGGTCTCGATGGGCAGCCCGCACAGGGGTCGCTGCTGCCAGGGTTGCTGCTGCCGCCTGAGTTTACGAGCAACCTGCGGCGTGTGCTGGCGGAAGCCGAACGCCTGCGCAGCTTGCTCGACGCTCCTGCAGGTATGGTCTGTTATGTGCTGCGTCCCGATGCAGCGGCGCTGGCTGAGGCGCGACTGGCTATCCCCGCTATTCAGTTGCACGGTGTAACTGTCGGCGCGCTGATTGCCGGTCCGCTCCTGCCGCCCAACCCCGATGACGCGCGCCTGGCGCCGCTTGAACGGTTGCAGGCGGCGCTACTCGACGAAGCTGCTGCGCTCTGGTCTGCGCGTCCACTGCTCCGGCTCGATATGAGTGCGCTTGTCGGCGGGCATATGCCTTTGCTGCTTGCAGGACGTGCCATGGGCGATGCGGGCGCCGCAAAGGTGCGTTCGCCAATTGGCAGCGAGTATCAGGGTGAACCGGCGCTGACCTTCGAACTCCCCGGTTTGCCGCAGGGCGCCATCGGGTTGACCCTCAGCGGCGACGACCTGATCGTGCGGGTGGGACCCTACCGGCGACACGTGCCGCTGCCTTCGCGTCTGCGCAGCATCCGCGCCGTCCGTGCCACCCGCGAGGGCGATCTGCTCGTCGTGCGGCGGAGGTGATCCCGGCGCCCATATCCGTCATCGACATTGTAGATTGGAGATTGTTGCACACGGCGTTCTGGCGCGCTTTGACGCAATGCTGTGTGTAAGTGTTTAGACGTATTGCACCCATGGTGTTTTTGGATCGGCGGGGCAATGCCTCATTGCGCTTGCGAAAGCTATACCGCCGTCGATTTGCGTCCCGGTCGCTTCCCCCGAACCCCCGATCGTGAACAGTTGCCCACGCACAGAGGGTTCACATGAAACTGGAAATCTAAGATGATTCTTATCTGATACTCTCTTTTTTCCAAACAATCCAAAGGTATCATACGTATGCTTTGTAGAAGCATCATGTGTCTCACGCCGTTATATCTCACATCAAGGAGAAATCTGACGTATGAATCGAAACCGTGTGCTGCTGGGGGCTGTTGCTGTGCTGATCGTTGTTGTCGCCGGTTGGTGGCTTTTCGATAGTGTTCTTGGCGACACACAGCCTGCCAGTGGCCCGATGACAGCCATCCCGATTGCTGTGCAGCCCACGAGTGCGCCTGAGGCAACCGCTGCACCTGCTGATCCAACACCGGCGCCGCCTGCAGAAACCACTGCTGCACCCACGGCCACGCCGGCGCCCATCGCGCCGACAGAAGCGCCCACGATGCCGCCCGCCGACACTGCGCCGAATGAGGTGATCCGCTACCGGATTGTAGCTGATGAGTCGGAAGTCAGTTACAAGCTCTCTGAAGATCTGCGCGGTCAGCGCGTCGAGGTTATCGGAACGACGAACCAGGTTGCCGGTGAACTCGCCGTCAATCCGAGCAACCTGACAACGGCGCAGATCGGTGTGATCCAGGTGAATGCTCGCACGTTTGCAACCGACAGCAGCAACCGCGATCGCGCAACACGCAACTTTATTCTGAATACCGACCAGTATGAGTTTATTACGTTTACACCGACGGCTATCGAAGGATTGAGCGGCAGCGGCACGCTCGATCAGCCGTTTACCTTTACCATCCAGGGTGATCTGACCATCCGCGACATCACGCGACCGGTCGTCTTCGAGGCGACGGTACGCGCCGAGTCCGCCGAACGGCTCGTTGGCGCCGCCACCACAACGGTGAAACGCAGCGATTACAATCTTCAGATTCCGAGCGTGCCCTTTGTGGCGAACGTCAGTGATGAGGTTGTGCTGACGATTGAGTTTGTAGCGCTGGCAGTGACGCAATGAGTACGGGTGGGAGACGGCGGCGCCCCGGTGTGGTCACCCGCCCGATGCCAGCCGCTCCCGCCAGTATGTCATCAATTCCTCGACGATCATCGGGACGGTGATCTGCGGGCGCCACCCTGTCGCCTGCCGCAACTTCGTGTTGTCTCCTACGAGCAGCGGCTCGTCCGATGGACGCAGGCGCGCCGGATCGACGCGCACCCTGGTTGGAACGCGCCCGTGTTGCTGCACCAGCGCCACAATGTCGCCGATGCGGGTTGCCACGCCGGAGCAGAGATTGTAGATTTCGCCCGATACTCCGTGTTCGAGTAACAACCAGAGCGCACGCGCCACATCGCGCGTGTGGGTAAAATCGCGTCGCGCTTCCAGATTGCCAACAGCAATGACCGGTTCCTGGCGGTCGTATTCGATCAGCGCCATCTGGCGGCAGAATGTCTGGATGGCGCACCGGTCGCCCTGGTGTGGACCGACGTGGTTGAACGAACGGGTGACAACCACATGCATGCCGTAACTTGCGGCGTACTGCAATCCACTCAGCCCGGCAGCGACTTTGCTCACGCCGTAAGGGCTGAGCGGGCGCGTGGGATGCGTTTCAGGGATCGGCGTATCCTCCGGTTGAACCCAGCCATACTCGGCGCTCGTCCCCGCGAGATGCACCCGTGCGCGTGGGGCATGACGCCGCACCGCCTCGAGCAGGTTGATCGTTCCCTCGACATTGGTGCGCATGGTGACGATCGGTGCATCCCATGACTCGCTGGGATAACTCTGGGCTGCCAGGTGATAGACGCGCTCGGGGGCGGCCCGTTCCACCGCGCGCATGACCGAATATGGGTCTTCGATGTCCCCTTCGTGTATGGTTATCCGATCCATAAGATGTGCAATCGGTCGCGTATCGCTGCGCCAGCGCTTGAACGCATGCACGTCGACGTCGGGTAACGTGACGAGGTGATCTGCCAGTGCGCTGCCGACCGGACCGGTGATGCCAGTAATGAAAACGCGCACGAACCTTCCTCCGTATGCCTGACCATGACTCCGGTTCATGAGCGTACCGCGACATGCGGGTTTTGTCCAGTAATGCCGTTTCAGATTGGAGATTGCAGATGGTCGTGTATAGCGACATTGATCTGCTGGTGATCAAACGCGGCGATTTCAACTCTCATCAGGTAGCTGGCGATAGATATCGCCAGCTGCCCGGTGTGGGACGAGCAGTGGATATTGTCCTCGTCAACCCGGAACAGGTCGAACAACACCGACATACGCACTGTCTGATTGCTCCGGCGCTTCGCGAAGGCAGGGAGGTGTCCTGTGCCGCAGCGATGCCCGCCCGATGACCTGCGTGAATGGTTGAACCGGGTTGTCGCGCTGTGTGGCGCGGCGTGCGGTGGGGGCACGGCACGCTGTGCTCCTACGGGGCAGTCGCGCGGTGGAATGGGGGCACGGCATCGCCGTGGGATGAGGCACGGCACGCCGTGCCCCTACGAGGGTGTTGTGCGGTGGGGTGCGCTGGGTGCGTTATGCCGCTGATGATCCGGCAGGATCGCCCAGATCGCTGGAGGACGTTCCGGCACGCGCGGCAGCACTGTTCCGCCAGCGATCGTTGTGGTGCACACCAGCCGCCGATTACCCTGGCGTTTGTTCATATCAACATCAAAAAAGGCGTAATTTCCCTCTTCGATTCGAAAGATAGCTACATCGCCGGGGCTGCCGGGGCGTAGTGTGCCGAGTTCCGGCTTGCCGATTGCCAGCGCCGGTCGGCGCGTCGCTCGATCGATGACATCGGGCAGCGCCATGCCCAGGTTGAGGAACTTCGAGAGGGTCGTCGGTAGATCGAACATCGGACCCTGCACGCTCAGTTGATGGATGTCGCTGCTGATGACATCGGGGAATACCCCTTCCTGCAGTGCTGCTTCGGCAGTGCGGTAACTGAACGAGCCTGTGCCATGCCCGATGTCAAGCAATACCCCGCGCTGCTGTAACTCCCGCGCAATGGGGGAGAGGCGCCCGTCGTCTGTGAGCAGACGGTGCGTGCCGCCGGTGAAGCAGTGAGTCAGAATATCACCAGGGCGCAACAGATCGACAATCTCGT
>JBEPYG010000153.1:0-10162 GCA_041641515.1 Roseiflexus sp. | reverse complement strand
AGGAATGAGCGCCTCATCGTTGAGCGAGTGGAACCAGTATGGACGTCCGTCGATGAGCAGGAGCGCCACATTGGCGAGCGGACAGGGACCGAGACACCCGCCCTGACTCAGATGCACACGGTTGCGCAACTTCCGGCGCTCCCACTCGTGGATGACGAAGGGACAGGGGTAGTGCCGTTGCACTGCAACGGCGCTGCCTTCACCTTCCAGTCTCGTGCCACGACCAGGCGCCTCCAAGCGCACACACGCCAAAGCGTTCGCTTCCCCCTTCATTGTGCACAGTAAAACGATAGAGCCGGTCGTGATGATCGTAGGCGTGCAGCATCGTTTCATCGTACACCGCTGCGCTGAGAAGATACCGACCTGCCAGCAGCGGTAGCGCCGCGATACGCAGTTCAACCACGCCTTCGCCCTGTACGGCAGGAATGTCGAGACCGGCAAACAATGTGTTTGGTCCGGCGAGCAGGATGCCGCTTTCGTGGTGAATTGCCAGACCGAATATGGGACGTGGTACGGCTCGATGAGCGTGGTAGCGGATCCGGATTGTCAGTGGTGCGCCCGTGTGCACCACTGCGCGCACAACGCCGCCTGCATCGCACACCTCTACACTGGTAATCTCAACTTCGTGCGTACCGAAGCGCCGGTTGGGATCGGCGGTCACTAGGTCCTGCTGCATGAGCGCCTCACGCTCGCGGCGGTTCACCTCGGCAAGATAGGCGTCGATCACCTCACTCGTTGCTCCGGACGCGCGAACCACGCCATGATCGAGCCATACCGCGCGATCGCACAGAGTGCGTACTGTCTCAAGCGCATGCGACACAAAAACGATCGTCTTTCCCATATGACGAAACGTCAAAATGCGATCCATGCATTTGCGCTGGAACGCCTCGTCGCCAACTGCCAGTACTTCATCGGTAATCAGAATATCGGGGTCTACAGCTGTTGCGACCGCAAACGCCAGGCGCGTATACATGCCGGAAGAGTAGTACTTGACCTGCAGATCGAGAAAGTCGGCCATGTCGGCAAACGCCACAATCTCATCCAGTCGCGCCGCCATCTCGCGCCGGTTGAGCCCCATGAGCGAACCGTAGAGAAACACATTATCGCGACCGCTCAACTCGGGGTGGAACCCGCTGCCAAGTTCGAGGAGCGCTGCCACACGTCCCCGCAAACGCACCCGCCCCGATGTCGGCTCGAGGATGCGAGTCATCAACTTCAGCACTGTGCTCTTCCCGGCGCCATTGTGCCCGATCAGCCCGAAACTTTCACCACGCGCAACGCTGAAACTGACATTGCGCAGCGCCCAGAACTCATCAGCAGCTTTCCCTAGACGAAAAAATCTCGACAGCCGCTCCTGGATGGTCACAGGACGATCGCGCTGCAGAATAAACCGTTTGGAAACGTCTTCAAACTCGATCACTGCGCTCATTGCGCCTCTCCCGTATCCCCTCGTGGATCGTGTCCGGAACAACTCATCTCCCGCCAGATGGCGCATAGTATAGCGAAGATGTTCGTATGTCAACGTCGTGCGTTACGTTGCTCCTGGAAGCGCGGGTATGATGCGCGATATCCTGCTGCGGCGGGGCATGCTGTGTTCGTGTACGTCAACACTCGTCCGTCGCCGATTCTTCTCGGCGCCTGTGCAGCCTGCTTCGATCGGTGCACGCTTATGGTACGATGTACGCTATGGTTTCGCTGCTGGATCAGAATGAGGTGCATGTGGCTCTCCTCGACAAAAGGCGACCGGTCCTCTTTGCCGGAGAAAATCACCTGATCACCCTGTATCGGTCAGGCAGCGATGCAGCAATGGTCTGGACCAGTTGCTGGCATTGCACATACTCGGAGCACGGCGAGGGGACTGTTCTGGTCATGCGCATCGACCAGGAGGCGACCGGTCGCCACGATCTCCCGCTATTGGCGGTCTATGCCGACAATGCGGCGCTGGCGCGCATGATAACCGCACGATTCAACCAGTACTTCGATGGGTTTCGTGACCTCGGTCTGGAGGCGCTCGCACCGCAATCGGCGCAGTTTATTCAGTATCCCAATGGTCGGCGGAGTCACCGCATCGTGTGCACGATCGGCACGCAGGTGATCGAACTGGTATGGGAAGACATGTTCGATGCAGCGCTGGAATTGTTCTACAACACCAGCGGTCCGATTGCCTACGATGTCTCGGCAGTCATCTGCCCGTGCGCCAGGGGGATCGTTCTGGTCAACGGCACGCCGCTCCCTGGTGAAACCAGAGTGCCGGCAGGTGACTCGGCTAGCTCCGCATTTCTGGCATTCTCTGAAACATGGATCGGAATGCAGCCGGAATCTGCACCAGCCTCATGGTAGCGCTGAGAACCCCAAAACGGCACCCGTTTACGATTCGGGAGATTGCTTCCGAACACACAAACCCGCAGCGGTCTGGCTTCTGCATGACCTATACGTGCGAAGCATATGTGCATACGCGCCAAAAATATGACGGTTGACACAACAACACCCCGTGTGCTACATTCGCATCTGCGCCAGTGTTAAGGAAGAGTTCAATGACACGTAACCGCCAGTTCGACAGGCTTCTCCTTGCACACGAAGATAACGAATCGCTCTTTTCCAAACATGGGCAGATTGTTGCCGCTCTGGCGCGCTCGCTGCTCGAACGAACGCCAGGCGACCGGATCACCCGTGTTCATGAGTACGCTGCACGCCTGGATGCCAGCGTTGGGACGGTGCAGGCCGGATTGCAGTACCTGACATCGGTTGGCGCAGTGCACCTTGAAGCGCGGGGTCGGTTGGGCACCTACGTTGTTGCTGTCAACTATCCTCTTCTCTGGACGATTGCAATGCGGCGTCCACTGGTTGGTGCGCTTCCGCTGATCTACTCGCGCCGCCTGATTGGGCTAGCGACCGGTCTGCGCACCCAATTCGACCGCCTGCCGATCGATCTGGAATTGCGCTTCATTCGTGGCGCCGGTCAGCGCGTGCAGGCGCTGGTGTCACACCAGTGCGATTGGGCGCTGCTCTCACGCCACGCTGCGATGCATTACCCGGAGATCGACGTCGTGACGGACCTCGGACCCGACACGTTTATGGCGCAGCATGTGCTGATCCTGCGCGATGCTGCTGCACCCGGCATCCAGGACGGCATGCGGATCGGTGTGGATCCATCGTCTGCCGATCATACGCTGATCGTGCACGCAACCTGCCGCGGACAGCGCGTCGAATTCATCGAGATCGACTATGCAGAGGGATTGCACCTGGTGATGAGCGGCGTTATCGATGGGACTGTCTGGAGTCGCGAGGATGTGCCATCCGAAATCACCGATCTGGGGGTCATCCCATTGAGCGCACACGATTACCCGGAACTTGTGGCGCTTGGCACGGCAGTGCTGGTCGTCGATAGAGGAAATCGGCCGGTCGCTGCGGTGCTCGGCGCCGCCATCGAGATTAATGAGTTACATCTGATTCAGAACGAGGTGCTGGAGCGACGCCGCACACCAGCTTACTGACATGAACATAGCCGATAGCCGATACAGTTGTATCTCGCCAGATGATCCGTTTCTATGGGTGGAAATGCCTCGGCTCTAGCGTGCGAGGGCGCCTTCGACAATGGAGCCCACGAAGGTGAGCTTTGCCAGACATAGCCGCAGGCGTGATGGTGTTCCAGCATCCGTGCGAGCTCGCGTAGGCGAGCTTCGCCATGCCAGCCGAGAGCTTGAGCTCCACGGCAGCAGGCGTATCCCGGATTCATTTCTGAAAGACCGTGCAGCTCGACGGAGAGCGAACCTCCAACTGGAGTCATACGCTGTCGCTGGTTGCATTCGGCAGTGTGCGGCGTAGCCGCATGGGGGGCTGAACAGCGAACCTGTCATGGAAGATCTGACGATTGCCAGCGCCGCCGACGCCTGGGCTACAGTGCAACACGCACGTCGCAAGCCGCTGGCGGCATCTACGATTGCCACCTACTGCGATGCATGGCGCTCGTTTGCGGACTGGGCGCAACGCAATGGAAAGCGCGCCGTTGCCGACATGACAGCGTCCGATCTGGGCGAATGGATCGAATCGCTGAGCGGCATGGCGGATGGCACGGTTCTGACCTATGGACACGGCGCGCTGGCGATCTGCAAGTTTCTTGCCGATCGCGGTCATCTGCGTTGCGATCTGGCGCTGGTACGCCTGCACCTGCGCGATGCGCTGCCGCGCGCCTATGCCAGCCGCGCGCCGGATGTTCCTGATCTGCGCAAACTGGTGACATTCTACGACGGCGAATTGCCACCTGGCGAACCGGGGAGCCGCGCTGAACGCAACCGTCTGAATATGTTGCGCAATGCCGCATTACTGCACACCCTTTTCTCCACCGGCGCGCGGATCTCCGAGGTGTTGAGCCTGAACGTCGATGACGTTCGCGCTGATGATGGCAGTGTGCTCCCGCGCGCCTTCGTCGTCGGAAAAGGGGAGCGCCGTCGCGCCGTCTTTCTGCGTGGGCACGCACAACGGGCAATCCTGCGCTACCTTCACGCGCGACACGCCACCTTTCCGTGCGCCAAAGCGCTATTCATTTCCCACGGTCCGCGCGGCGCCGGCGGACGCCTGGGGCGCATCGCGGCATGGGAGATTGTCACCGGCGCCGCTCATTGCGTGGCGGATCAGATTGAGCGCGAGGGGCGCACCCGCGAAGCGCGCGCCTTGCGGAGCGTTACCCCGCACACGTTCCGCCACTTTGTCGCCACCTGGCTGCTCAACGAAGGCGCGCAACTCTCTGAAGTCTCGGCGATTCTGGGGCACGCCAATACCCGCATTACCGAGCAGTACTATGCGCGCCACACTGATGAGCGGCTGCAGGAACTGCACGATCAGTTCGCACCTGATCCGGAATCGTAATGATTTTACCTGCCCTTAATACGTTCTTGACACTCGTGCGTTATGATTAAGTATCGTCTGTGGTATACTCAGGAGAAAGCACCCGCTCACCCGAAATCTAAGGAGAGTTTTCCGTATGCGCATTCTCGTCCTTGGCGGCGACGGCTACCTGGGCTGGCCGACCGCATTGCACCTCTCGCAGCGCGGCCACGAGGTCGCCGTCCTCGACAACTTCTCACGGCGACTCTGGGATCACGAACTCGGCGCCGAAAGCCTGACGCCGATCGAGACGCTTCAGCAACGCGTTGCAGTCTGGCGTCAGATCACCGGCAAGATTATCACCCCCTTCATTGGCGATCTGTGTGACTACACCTTTCTGGAGCCGGTCATTCGTGACTTCCAGCCGGAGGCGGTTGTCCATTTCGGTGAGCAGCGTAGCGCCCCCTACTCAATGATCGACCGTCAGCACGCTGTGTTCACCCACGTCAACAATGTGGTCGGGACACTCAACCTCCTCTACGCGCTTGCCGACCACGCACCGGATTGCCATCTTGTCAAACTGGGCACGATGGGAGAGTATGGCACCCCGAATATCGATATCGAAGAGGGGTACATTACCATCACCCACAAGGGACGCACCGATACGCTCCCTTACCCAAAACAACCCGGCAGCTGGTACCATGCCACGAAAGTGCACGATAGCACCAACATCCTGTTTGCCTGCCGCATCTGGGGATTGCGTGCGACCGACCTGAA
Source organism: Roseiflexus sp. (assembly GCA_041641515.1). GTDB lineage: Bacteria > Chloroflexota > Chloroflexia > Chloroflexales > Roseiflexaceae > Roseiflexus. The sequence goes on along the minus strand of JBEPYG010000153.1, from coordinate 4,561 downwards.
TCAGGGCGTGGTATATGGTGTGGAAACGCCCGAAACAACGATGGACCCGCGCCTGGCGACGCGCTTCGACTACGATGGCGTCTTCGGCACGGCGCTCAACCGCTTCCTGGTCCAGGCAGCTGTCGGTCTGCCGCTGACCGTCTATGGCAAGGGAGGGCAGACGCGCGGCTTCCTCGATATTCGCGATACTCTGGCGTGCGTCGAACTTGCCATTCTCAACCCGGCGCCGCGTGGTGAATTGCGGGTGTTCAATCAGTTCACCGAACAGTTCAACGTCGCCGGTCTCGCCGAAGCGGTGCGCGAAGCGGCACAGGAGTTCGGGCTCGAAGTCGCCATTCACCATCTGCCCAATCCGCGTGTCGAGAAGGAAGAGCACTACTACAATGCTGCAAATACGCGCCTGCTCGATCTGGGTCTGAAGCCGCACTACCTGAGCGAGACGCTGCTCGAGTCCGTGATGCGCGTCGTGATGCAGCACCGCGACCGGGTGCGACCCGAACTGATCATGCCGGCGGTGAACTGGCGCCGCACACACAACCCGATTGCGCCAGCCGAAGAAACGGTAATGCACTGATGTGAACAGCGCTGCCGGGTGCGCGGGCGTCTCACATAATCGCGTGGAAACGTAGAACGCGGGAACGCGCGAACGTGAACCGACGTCACCATGGTGCAAGGCAGCGTCAATGGCGTAAAGACGTTGCCCTTTGGGGCACGGCGTCGCCGTGCCCCGGGGCGGTTCTCGGATAGCGCGGGCGCGTCAGATGCTCAGCGCACAACCAGTGGCAAATACACCGTCAGAGATCCCGGTTCTGGGGCGAGGCCGGGTCGCTCCAAGACGTAGACCTGTCCATTTTTGAAGCCGCCAGCAAGCGGGTTTCCGGCACTGTCAGTAATGCCCGTCCCCGAATCTTTGACATCGAGACGAATAGTCCCTCTCCCGCTGCCGGTACTCACCGTCACAGAGTAATAGGCCGAGCCGCCGATCATGTCCACGCCGGTTACACTCACATCCCGAATACTACCGGTCGTGGTGAGAGTAAAGTCAGAAGGATCGACGCCGGTCACTGCTTTCGAGAAGGTAACTATGAAGACCACACTGGCTGCGCCGGTCGGGCTTGCGCCGGCGCGGGTGATAGCAACGACCATCGGGGCAGCCGAGGTGTCGAGCGGATCGCGAGGCACCGTTGCCTGACCATAGTCGTTTTGTCCCCAGCATCGCAGGGTGCCGTCCGTCTGCGTTGCGCAGGTATGGTTCGCGTTGACACTAACACGGGTGACCGATCCCAGAGTATTTGGGATTGTTATCTGACCATAGTAGTTATTCCCCCAGCAGCGCAAGGCGCCATCGGTCGTGACTGCGCAGGTGTGATAATAGCGGGCGCTGACCTGGCTGACGGGACCGAGATCGTTCGGCACTGTCGCTTGCCCATAGAGATTAGGATTAGATCCCCAACAACGCAGAGCGCCATCAGTCTTAACCGCGCAGGTGTAATCGTCGCCGGCGCTAACCTGGCCGACGGGACCGAGATCGTTCGGCACTGTCGCTCGACCACCATAGGATGTAGATCCCCAACAACGCAGCGTGCCATCGGTCCTGACTGCACAGGTGTGTTTGATGCCGGCGCTGACCTGGCTGACGGGACCGAGATCGCCGGGCACAGCTGCCTGATCATAGTAGTTATTCCCCCAGCAGCGCAAGGCGTCATCGGTCTTGACTGCGCAGGTATGTATGTAGCCGACGCTGACTTGGCTGACGGGACCGAGATCGTTCGGCACTGTCGCCTGACCGTGGCTATTACTTCCCCAACAACGCAGGGTGCCATCGGTCTTGACCGCGCAAGTGTGGCGGATTCCAGCGCTGACCTGACTGACGGGACCGAGGTCGCCAGGTACGGCTGCCTGACCGTAGTAATTATTCCCCCAGCAGCGCAAGGCGCCATTAGTCTTGACTGCACAGGTGTATTCAATACCCACGCTGAAGTGGGTAACCGGGCTCAGTTGTTCAGGGATTGTGCTCTTGCGGTAGGAATTATCGCCCCAACAACGCAGCGTGCCATCGGTCCTGACTGCACAGGTGTGTTTGATGCTGGCGCTGACCTGGCTGACGGGACCGAGGTCGCCGGGCACTGCTGCCTGACCGTAGGAATTATTGCCCCAACAACGCAGGGTGCCATCGGTCTTGACTGCGCAGGTGTGATAGGTGCCAGCGCTGACCTGGCTGACGGGACCAAGATCACCGGGCACAGATGCCTGACCGAAGAAATTCCCCCCCCAGCAGCGCAAGGCGCCATCGGTTTTGACTGCGCAGGTGTGAATGTCGCCAGCGCTGACCTGGCTGACAGGACCGAGGTCACCGGGCACGGCTGCCTGACCGTAGTAATTATACCCCCAGCAGCGCAGCGTGCCATCACTTTTTATGGCACAAGTGTAACTGCTACTCGCCGAACCCAAGGCAGGTTGACTTGCACTCACACTTGCAACGACTCCCAGATCTAACGGTACCGTCGGGTGCGAGCCCCAGCAGCGCAGCGTCCCAGACTGATCCACCGCGCAGGTGTAATTATTGCCAGCACTGACCTGCACAATCGGACCCATATCGACCGGTGGCGTGAGCTGTCCATAGGAGTTATCGCCCCAGCAGCGCAAGGAGCCGGCGCCGGTGATAACGCATATGTGTGATAAACTTACACTAGCCTGGGTGATCGGGCCAAGATCATCAGGCACTGTCGAGTAGGCGCCCCAGCAGTAGAGTTGCCCGGCGCTATTGATCACACATGTGCGGTCCCCACTTGCAATCACCTGTGGCAAGCTCGACTGCAAATCGGTTGATTGCTGATCCTGAGTGATCGGCGATAGCGAAACGGTATCGGTGGCAAGAGAAGGAGCGGCTGCCAACGGTGCGACCGCCGGGATGCCAGCTGCGAGCAAGATGATAACGGTAAGAAGGATCGGAACAAAGCGGATGGAGTTCCAAGTCATACGAATACCCCTTTCATCGTCAGCATTGCCGTATGGTTCGGCATCGGCTCCGGAGAATCACAACTGAAGACAGGGGCATCATTGCCGGTTGTATGTTGTTGGATCACGCTAGCGCTGCATACCTAGGTCGGCGTCGGCGACGTTTTCCAGAGTATGACCGACCAAGACCTGCGCTCATATAGGTAAGAACCTACTATGACCCAAGTGCTCTGGGCCTGATTCTGTTCGGTGGTAAATAGTGGCGGGGACGTTTGAACAGTCGAGGAACTGCGCGAGCTTGCGTGTAACTGATCGGTGAGTCGGGATGATGGTGGAACGCGCTCAGATGGTACAGGTGCGTGCTGTATATTTCATACTCCCTCTCCCCTCAATCTGCTACGTCAGACAGAACGATAACTTCAACATCCTTACTCACAGTGCGATGAAATATGCTATGATCACGACACCCATCATAATAAGAGATCGTATCAGGTTATGACTGATTACACCGAATCGACCGTAATAGCTACGCTCGGCGGTCAACCTCAGGTCATTACCTTCGCACTTGACGCCCTCTTTGACCGGGGTGAACAGATCCGCGAACTCTACGTCCTCTCTCTCAACCGTGATCGCGAACGCACCTGGCAGGCGTGGCAGCGCCTTCAGCGAGAATTCATCGACGACTACTATGGTGGACGGCGCTGTCGGCTACAGCGCATTATTGTTACCCGCGACGGCAACGAACTCGACGATATTCGCACTGATGCTGATGTCAACGCCGCATTTCGCGCCATTCGCGACCTGATCGTCTCCCTCAAAAATGAGGGACGTCGTCTCCATCTTTGTCTCAGCGGCGGTCGACGCATGATGGCCATGCTAGCTGTTTCAGTCGCCGTCCTCTTCTGCGACCACTACGACCAGATCTGGCATGTGTACACCCCGGAAGCGACGCTCGAGCGGGTCAAAGGCGGCGCTCACATGCACCTCGATCCAGCTAATGGTTTCCGACTGCTCAGATTCCCGATCACGCCATGGGGCGCCTATCTCCCCGCTCTGCGCACCTTCGCCGACCCGGCAGCAATTCAGCGGCGGACTCCAGGATTGATCGCAGGCGACGAACCGCGCTGCCGGCAGGTCTGGGAGCGACTCAGCGCACGACGCCGCGACGTGCTCCGCGCCTTCGCGCTTGGACTCCGCCCTGAACAGGTTGCCGAACGTCTCTGCATTTCGCTCAGCACCGTCAACACTCACAAGACCGCGATCCTGTCCGAATGTCGCATCGCCTGGGGGCTGACCAGGAGCGAACCGCTCGATTACCGCTTCGTGTACGAGCATTTTGCTGCTTTTATTGAACAATTGTATCCACAGGACAGCTGACTGTAATCATCAGAGATGCTGAATTGCAATCAGCAGGAGTGCTGATGGCAATCGGCAGGAAACGATGATACATTGATCTTAGCAGGTGAGGCTGAGGTACGCAGTCTGAGACATAAGGAGCGCTTCATGACCAAACACCTCTTCCTGGTCACGCTCGGCCCGGTGCAGGATTTTATTGCAGCGGCCCGGCGCACCCGCGATCTCTGGTTTGGGTCGTGGCTGTTAA
>JBEPYG010000152.1:0-10228 GCA_041641515.1 Roseiflexus sp. | reverse complement strand
GGGTACAGCAACAAGCGCCACGACGGTTTTCTTGGGCATTCGTACCTCGGCGAGTGGGTCAATATCGGCGCGATGACGACCAACAGCGATCTGAAGAACACTTACAGCTCCATCCGTATGTTGGTCTTGGCACTCGCTCAAACATTTTTGGCGTCTATTTTGCGCCTGAGACTATTCCGCCGTTTACCTGGGGCGGAGAAGTTTTCCGCGAGTACAGCATTCAGTCAATGATCGACGTTGCACGCAAGGTTATGGCACGCCGCAAGGTCGCGCTGAGCAACGAGCAGGAAGAAATCCTGCACGACTCTTCGCACTTACCCGCAGCAACCGTGCCAAACTGGATGATGGCGATGGTCAGGATGAAGCGGCGCTGCGGCGTGCGAAAGTAGAAGCGATACGTGCCTTCGATCTGGTCGAGGCATCAGGGGGGAGATAATGAGCAATGATACGACGATGGTCTTGAATCGCTGGCGTGTTCGTCTCTTGAACACCTTGTTATGGATTCTCGCTGCTGCTGGGTTGGTCACACTCATTGGCGGCGGATGGTCAGACTATCAGGCAATGGGGATGGACGCTGTTCCGTATTTGATAGCCTATGGAGTAGCGTACCTTCTCATTCTATTTTTTGCATTTGTGCACCGCATCGGTTTCACCGTGCGTGCGTTGGGTTTGTTAGCTATTCTGGTCATTTTGAGTACGTTCGTCTTGGCGACTGATGGTTTGATCGGAAGCGGACGTGTCTTTTGGATGGCTACCGTGGTGCTGACGTTTGCACTGTTTGGCGTGCGCAGCGGTATTGTGATGCTGTTGATCTCATTGCTATCGATCGGCGTAGTGGGAGGATTACACGTTCAGGGCATTCTGTCCATTCTTCCACAGCAAATCGCAACCCTGAACTCAGCTGCAGATTGGATCGGGGCAGCGGCAGTGTATTTCGGTGCTGTGACTCTCGCGACCGCTCCGTTTGCCTATCTGTTACAGCGACTTGCCACGCTCGCGCGTCGTGCATCACAAGATGCTGCGCGCGCTCAGGAACAGGCTCGTCTTGCTGAAGAGCGCGCCGCCGAATTGGAGCAACAACAAGATCGTTTGCAGAAAACCGAACAGGCGTTGCGAGACCTCGTCGCAACACTGGAAACACCGACTGTCGAGATTGCTCCCGGCGTAGCGCTGGCGCCACTCGTCGGGCAGATCGACACTCGACGTGCTGAGGCGCTGCTACGTCGCTTGCTCACTGTAGCTAGCACTCAGCGTCTCCGCCTGATGATTATCGATGTTGCCGGAGTTGCAGCATTCGACACGTCGGTTGCTCAAAGCTTGCTACGAACGGCACAGGCGCTAGAGTTGCTCGGTTGCCAGGTGGCAATAACCAGTATTTCTCCGGCAATGGCGCAAACGATCACAGCGCTTGGGTTGCAAATGAATGGTATTACCGTTGCGCGTTCACCACAGGATGTGTTGAGTCGTGTTTGAGATGGTTATCGTGCTGCGTCTATTGCCGGTCGATGAGGTGTGGCCCGGCAGTGGCGGTGTGACAGCCGATAGAACATAACCGGCGCAGGTGGGTGTTCAATTTGTGCGTTGAACCCTCTTTGCCATGACCTTACAATTGAAGTGTGATAAAGCGCTATCTTCGGCAAGCGACGGTGCATCATGAAAGAAACCGCGTCACTCTCCATCTCCGTAACCCACCCCGACGTTTCGCTCCGTTCTGTGCTTGCTTCCATTCCCGGCAACGAGGCCAACGCAGTAGATCTGATCGCACGCGGCGGCGTATGGGTGAATGGTGTGCGTGTGCGCGATCCAGAGATGCGGTTGCCGGCCGGAGCAACCATCATCGTGCAACGACCACCCGACGGCGTCTACCGCGATCCGGTCGTGACGCAGGAGATGATCCTGTACGAAGATGACGATCTGATTGCACTCGATAAACCGGTGGGGGCGTATGTCGAAGCGACGCCATGGGACGCAGAGGGACACCTGCGCGCGGCACTGGCGCGTTTTCTGGAGACGCGCGACGGTTCAGCGCCGCCGTTGCACCTGGCGCACCGCCTCGATCGTGATACGTCCGGCGTGCTGTTGCTCTCGAAGACGCCGGATGTCAATGCAGCGCTCCAGCGCACTTTTCACGAAGGAACCGCCCACAAAACGTACCTGGCGCTCTGCGCCAAGCTGCCTGCCTTCGACGCAATCGAGATCGAAACCGGGCACGGACGTGGACGAGGCGGCATCTTCCGCGTATTCCCGCGTGAAGAGATCGGGCGTGTGCTCCCGCAGGGGGGAACAGTCAAAGCTATGCGCTCCCGCCTGAAAGTCATCCGACGGATGGACGATGCGACACTGGTATGCGCATGGCCCCTGACCGGGAGAACCCACCAGATTCGACTGCACCTCGCCTTTCTGGGACATCCGCTGATCGGCGACGTCAAGTATGGCGGACCATCAACATGGCGCGGCGTTGCCGTTCATCATCATCACCTGCATGCCAGACGGCTCGAACTGCCGCATCCGCGGAGCGGCGCAATGCTCATCATCGAATCGCCGACGCCGGAGTGGGCGAACCAACGATAACCTCGCGTGCGGCAAAGTCGCATGGGAGACTGATGTGAACGGCGTTGCCGGGTACGGCGGCGTCTCGCCCGCATGTGGACCGGGGACCCGTGCAATCCAGGCGCATGGTCATCACGGCATGGTGCGACGCATCTGCAGGGAGATCTGGCGTCAATACGAGGTTCAGGCACGATAACGGTCACCCGCCGGAGCGAGGGGTTGCGGTCGCCGGCGGCGCAAACATGCGCGATGCAATGTAGCCGGCGATCCCTTCAGCGTTGGCGTACTCCATATTCGCCAGCACAATGATCGTTGCGCGGTCGTCGGGGTAGCGGGCAAAGAAGGTGGCGACGCCGGTCATGTTGCCGGCGTGGCTGATGCGCCGTCGCCCATCGATTGTTTCAATCTTCCAGCCAAAACCATAATTGCGCAATGCTGGAGTGAACATCTGATCCAGCTGAGCGCGTGCAAGCGCTTCTTCAGTGGCGAGCGCCTGATCCCAGCGAAAGAGATCGCCAACTGTCGAGTAGAGACCGCCGGCAGCATACAGGGTAGAAGCATCAAGAAAGCCGGATTTCTTACCTGGCACGACATACCCCTGTGCGCCGTCGATAATCGCGCCGCGATTGGTATCGTAGCCGGTGCTGGTCATACCGAGCGGCGCAAAAAAGCGTTGCTCCAGGTAGTCGGCATACTCCATACCCGACACGCGCTCGATGATCAGTCCGAGCAGCACATAATTCGAGTTACAGTAGTGGTAGAGCGTACCCGGTGCAAAACTGAGCGGAAAACCGCGGAATCGCTCAACCAGTTCTTGCGGCGTCGCCGGGTTCATTTCGGTCGGCTCGAAACTGGCAAAGGCGGTGTAGTCAACCAGCCCGGATGTGTGCGTCAGCAAGTGGCGAATCGTCAGCAGCTTCCAGGCGTCGGGGCAAGGTTCGAGGTAGGTGCAGATGGTATCGTCAACGGTCAGTTTGCCGTCCTGCTGCAACGCAAGAATGGCGGCGGCGGTGAACTGTTTGGTGATCGATGCAAGGCGGAAGCGCGTTTGCACCGTATTGGGAAGATTGTCATCGGCGTTGCCATACCCCCGCGCAATGACCACCTCGCCATTCTGCGCGACGAGCACCGCGCCCTGGAACTGCCCACTGCTCGTGAGTCCGGTCAGGTAGACATCGATCTCGCGACCAAGCGGACTAAGCGGCGGCGCGTCAGGACCGGCGCCCGGCATGAGCGTTGGAGTTGGCGATGGCGCAGGTGCTGACGTCGCCGAAGGTTGCGGCGTCGGCGTTGGTTGTGGCGTTGTCGTGGCAGCAGCCGCGAATTGAGGAACGGTTGTTGCTGCTGGGGATGCGGTCGGCGCAGATACGTTCGCCTGCTGGGTCCTGCGGACCACGAGCGGCGCACTGCACGTGCCAAGCACGATCAGCAGCGCGCCTGCTGCGATTGCCACAGCACGCCACACTGGCGCCGCCGCACGTTGCGCGTGATGCCGCCGACGACGGCGATTGCCGGATTGGAGTCGAACTGGTTGCACAAAAATCAGAAACCAGAAACCAGGAACCGAAAATCGAACATCAAAAATCCAGGAACCACATTCCTCACCCGACCCGCACCCGGGCGCTGCGCTGCTGGAGCAGATCGCGGTAGATGCCGAGAATATCGCAGGCGATGTGCTCCCAGCCGAACCGGAGTGCGCGTTCGCGCGCAGCTGCGCCCATTGCAGTGCGCTCTGCATCGTTGTGCAGCAACCGTTCGAGATGGTTCGCCAGCATTGCCGCATTGCCCGGCGGGGTCAATACCCCGCTTACGCCATCTTCCACGATAAACGCCGGACCGCCCGCATTCGTGGCAACAACCGGTTTACCACATGCCAGCGCTTCGAGCGCCGCCATCCCGAACGATTCATAGTGCGACGGCATGGTGACGACGTCGGCGGCGGCGTAGTAGAGCGACAAACGATCTTGTGGTTGCGCTCCGGCAAAACAAACCGCGTCGGCAATGCCGAGCTGCTGACGGATTGCATCGAGGCGGCGCTGCTCGGTATTCCAGTGTGCGCGTTCCTCTTCGCTCCCGCCGCCGACGATCAGCGTCGTCAGTGCGCCGCGCCACTCAGGGCGCCGTTGCAGCAGCAACGCCGTAGCTTCGATCAATGCGTCGATGCCTTTGAGCGGCTCGATACGCGCCACCAGCAGGATGACACGGTGCGGCGCCGGCGGCAAAGCGAGCGCAGCGCGCGCCGCCGCCGGATCGCGTGGTTGAAAGCGGCGCAGATCGACACCGGCCGGCACAACCCTGATCTTCTCGACGTCTGCGTTGTAATGCCAGACCATCTGCGCCCGGTCGAGCGGCGTCGCCGCCACGATTGCATCAGCCTCCCGCAGAATACGACGCTCGATCGCAACCCGCTGCCTGGTCTCCTGTTCCTCAGCGCCGCGCGCCACCTGATTCTTCATTGCGCCAAGGGTATGGAACATATGAACGACGGGCGCACCCCAGCTGCGACGCAGCGCTAGCGCCGCTTCGCCGGAAACCCAGTAGTGACTGTGGATGACGTCGTAATGCAGGTCTTCACTATCGGCGAAACAGCGCACCCGACCAACGAACTCCGGCAGGTAGTCCGGCAGGCGATTCTTGTCGTAGGGAGCAGCGGGACCAGCGCGTACATGGATCAGTCGCACCCCTCGATCGACCTGGATGATCGCCGGGGCGTTGCGTTCCTGAGCGCGCGTGAAGATATCAACCGAAATGCCGCGTCGTCCGAACTCGCGGCTCAACTCACGAACATACACGTTCATTCCGCCCGCCTCCTTACCTCCCAGGCGGGCGAGCGGGCTGCTATGAACACTCAGCGTTGCAATACGCATGCAATTGTTCTCCTGAAACGTATGGACTGCACAGGAGCGCATACGCAGCGAGTCGTTCAACCTACGCTCCTTGCGCCGGACACCAAAAGAGATGCGATTGCCGCATCCCTCCTGTGCCTCTATGCACTCTACTCTTCTGGTATTATACGCTCAAACGGCGGTATCGTATGCACGGCCCGTCCGCCGGCTACCCCACCAGCAGCACCTTGCCGGCGTGTGTCTTGCGCTCGGCGGCGATCACAGCTTCCCGCACATCGGACAGATCGTACTCCGCTGCAATCGGCGTCGTGAGCGTTCCATCGGCGATCAACCCGAAAAGAGTGGCGAAGAGGGTCTGCACCTGTTCCGGCGTGGCGTTCTGAAACCAGTGCGTCAGCCACCAGCCGCGAATCGAGGCGCTGCGGAACAGGAGCATGCCCGGATGAATGGTGAGCGGCTCGCCGGCAATCGCGCCATAGACGAGCATCATCCCGCCGACGCCGAGCGACGCTGCCAGACGCGACCCGCTCGCGCCGCCGACCGAGTCGAGCGCGTAGCGCACGCCTTTCCCGCCCGTCAACGCATGCACCCGCGCCACCACCTGCTCGTCCTGCTCGCAAATAAGTTCATGCGCTCCCAATGCGCGCAGGTCGTCCATCACCTCACGCCGTCGCACGACATTGATGGTCCGAAAGCCAAGACGCTGCGCCAGCCGGATGACGTGCCGCCCGACGATGGAATTGGCTGCATTCTGTAACACCCACTCGCCAGGTTCGACCCGGAGCGTCTCGGTCAGCATCAGCCAGGCGGTTGCCGGATTCACCAGCGCCGTTGCCGCCTGACGGTCGCCGATCTCTCCGGGAACCGGAATGGCCCGCTCGGCGGGAACGACCACATACTCCTGCCAGAGACCCGGCGCACCCATTGGAATGACCAGTTGCCCGATAGTCCGGTTAATCACTCCCTCGCCAACGCCAACAATCACACCAGCGCCCTCGAACCCGGGAACAGCGGGCAAACGCGGCAATGTACCATACAGTCCGCGAATGACAAACAGATCGGACGGGTTGATTGGTCGTACCTGCATTCGCACCAGTACCTCACCGGGACCCGGTTGCGGCGCCGGAATGTTTTCGACCGTCAGAACATCGGCGGGTTCACCGAAGGAAGCGAAACGAACGGCGCGCATGATGCCTTTTCTCCTGTTAGATGATGCCTGGATGTGACGATGGTAGTGTACCACGAAAGAAGGAGTTTGCACGTTGAGACGTTCAGTACCGGGTGCGGGTGTGAAAGAAACGCCACTCCATCCTTGATTCTTCCCCAAAAAGGTGTAGACTCTCAGATAGCATCGGTTTACCAAAGGAGGTCACCATGAGCGAACGCACCATGCTGGCGCCTGGCGTCGTTCTCGGCGAGTGGTGGCATCGCACCGCCGATGGCCGCTTTCAGTGCGATCTCTGCCCGCGCGGATGCACGCTGCGTCCTGGACAGCACGGGTTCTGCTTTGTGCGCGAGGCGCGCGATGAGGGGATCGTTCTGGCATCGTATGGTCGCGCGTCTGGTTTCTGCGCCGATCCGATTGAAAAGAAACCGCTCTTTCATTTCCTCCCCGGTACCGGTGTTCTTTCGTTCGGTACTGCCGGCTGCAATTTGGGGTGCCGGTTCTGCCAGAACTGGTCGATCTCCAAAGCGCGCGAGATGGCGCTGCTCGACGCACGCGCAACGCCGGACGAGGTCGCGGAGATGGCGCTTGCTACCGGCTGCCGGAGTGTCGCCTTTACGTACAACGACCCGGTCATTTTCGCCGAGTATGCTATCGACTGTGCACGTGCAGCGCGCGAACGTGGATTGGCGACGGTCGTTGTGTCGGCGGGGTATATTTCACCGCAGGCGCGGCCTGCTTTCTTCGAGCATATCGACGCTGCAAACATTGACCTCAAAGGGTTCAGCGAAGCATTCTATCGGAAATTGTGCCTTGGCTCGCTGGCGCCGGTGCTTGATACGCTCCGCTGGCTGCGCCGCGAAACGAATGTCTGGCTGGAAGTCACGAACCTGATCATCCCCGGTGCGAACGACTCACCCGATGAGATTGCGCGTATGTGCGATTGGTTCGTGCACGAACTCGGTCCTGACGTACCGCTCCATTTCACGGCGTTTCATCCAGACTATCGCATGCTCGATACACCGCCAACCCCTCCCGCCACGCTGCAGCGCGCTCGCGATCAGGCGCTAGCTGCCGGCATCCGCTATGTGTACACCGGGAATGTGCACGATGCCAGGGGTCAGGCGACATACTGCGTGAACTGCGGCGCTTGTCTCATCGAGCGCGACTGGCATCGCCTGAAGCGCTGGCGGCTCGACGCCGCCGGCCGATGCGCGCGCTGCGGTCATCCGCTGCCGGGACGGTTCGAGGCTTCGCCGGGTCGCTGGAATGGACGGATCATACCGGTTCCGGTATCCGTCTGACGCTGTTGGGGTACGATGCGCCGTACTCCAATCTAAAATGGCATCATGCGGTGGAGAGGCTATTGGGTCAGTCCCCGATGCAGATGCCCCGCACACTGCTCTTACGCGGGATACAGATGCCCGCTTTCAACGCGCCAGCGGCGGGTGCGGCCAAGAAAATTCAGGTCGAAGTCGGTGGTTCCGGTGGCGGTCACAATGGTTTGCTGGTCGGGACGTTCCAGGACATCCTGCACATGCGCCCGCCGTTCGGCATCCAGTTCGGAGAGCAGATCGTCGAGCAAGAGAACCGGCGCGTCGCCGGTGCGCATCCGCATCAATTCGGCCTCGCCCAGTTTGAGCGCCAGCGTAGCGCTGCGTTGCTGCCCGCGCGAACCATACGCGCCAACCGGAACGCCGCCGGCTGCAATCAGCACATCGTCACGGTGCGGACCGATCAGCGTCTGCCCTCGACCGATCTCGTCGTCGCGCAGGCGCGCCAGGTGCGCCAGAAATGCCTGCTCGATGGCGCGGCTGTCGGTAGCCGGATCGACACCCGCCACGCTGCTCTGGTAGGTCAGCATGAGCGGCGTATCGCTGCCCGACATCCGGCAGTAGAGCGGTCCTGCCAGCGCACTGAGATCAACGATGGCGCGCAGCCGTTCACGCAGCAGATACGTTCCCGCCATCGCCAGTTCCCGATCCCAGAATGCCAGTTCATCGTCGGCATAGCGCAACGGACGCCGACCCTCGCGCCAGGCGCGCAGCAGACTGTTGCGCTGCTGGACGACCTTCTGGTAGTGCGCCAAAGTGCGCACATAGCGTCCGTCGATCTGCGAGAGGGTTACGTCGAGATAGCGGCGGCGCTCGGCGGGTGCACCGGTTACGAGTGCAATATCGGCAGGAGTGAACAACACGACACGCAGATTGCCCACCAGGTCGAGGGCGCGGACTGCTTTCCGATCAACCCGCACCGTTTTGATCGTCGGCGCCGTACCGGTCGCCATCTCCTCTTCAGCACGGCGCTGCACAACGACCTCGAGCCGCACATGCCCATCGTTGCGCGCCACATCGCACACCAGGCGCGCAAACGGAGGCACGCCGATGTCTCCCTGCGCCTCGAAGCGCACCAGTTCACGGTCGGCGCCGGCGCGTGGCGAGCGGGTCGTCGCCAGAAAGTAGATTGCCTCGAGTACCGTCGTTTTACCTGCTGCGTTGGGACCGTAGAGCAGCGTCACGCCACGTTCGAGTTTCAGATCGAGCCGTTCGTAGTTACGGAAATCGCGCAGACTGAGGGATGTCACATACATAGCGGCGACCATCCGGCGCGCAGCGCTCAAATCCGTTCGAGTTGCAGTTGCTGCAGCGCCGCTAAGTTGCCGCAGCCGGTGCAGAACATCGCAATCCGCAGTTCATCGATATAGACCTGCAAACTCTCGACAACTGCTGCCGCTCCCCGTTCATCGACTGCCGGGATGAGCGCCGGTTTGGCAGTTGCAGCAAGATCGGCGCCAAGCGCGATTGCCTTCGCTACATCGACGCCGCTGCGCACACCGCCACTCCCAATGATCGTAATGTTTGGCAGCGCAGCTCGTACCTGGCGGATAGCTTCGGTTGTTGGAATGCCCCACCCGGCGAACGCCGCCGCGACTTGTGCGCCGCGTTCGGTTGTGTGGCGGAAGCGCTCGACTTCGCTCCAGCTGGTGCCGCCTGCCCCGGCGACATCGATGACCTTGACACCGACATCGACCAGACGACGCGCCGTCGCTGCGCCAATGCCATTGCCGACCTCCTTGGCGATCACCGGAACGTCGAGGTGCATGCAGACCTCTTCAATCCGGCGCAGCAATCCTTTGAAATTCGTATTTCCTTCCGGCTGAACAGCTTCCTGCAGCGCGTTGAAGTGCAGTACCAACGCATCCGCCTCAATCATCTCGACTGCGCGGCGGCACTCGTCTACCCCAAACCCATAGTTGAGTTGCACCGCGCCGATATTTGCCAGGAGCGGGATCGTCGGCGCAACATGCCGGACACGGTAGGTATCCGCCAGGCGCGGGTCAACCAGTGCAGCGCGTTGCGAACCAACCCCCATCGCCAGCCCGAGCGCTTCGGCTGCCTCGGCGAGCGCCAAGTTGATACGCGCCACATCACGCGCGCCGCCGGTCATCGAACTGATGAGGAGTGGCGCACGCATGCGCTTCCCAAGAAATGTCAAACTGGTATCGATCTCGGCAAGATCGAGATCAGGCACTGCGTCGTGTGGCATGCGGTAGGCGGCAAAGCCGGTGGTCACGCCTTTGGCGCCGACATCTTCGCCGAGCACAATGCGGACATGATCGAGTTTGCGACTACTCGTCTGTTCAGATTCACTCATATCGTTCCTCATG
>JBEPYG010000151.1:0-10248 GCA_041641515.1 Roseiflexus sp. | reverse complement strand
GTCGCCAGAAAATTGACAATCGCATCTCCCAGAAACTCCAGGCGTTCATTGCTGGACAGCGAGAGGCGCTCATCGACACGTTCATTGAGGAACGAACTATGGGTCAGCGCCTGCTCGAGCAGACGCTGATCGGAAAACGTGATACCAAGGCGCTTGATGAGTTCATCGAGCGGTTTCGTCATAGCGTCGGAAAACGAGCGAGACATTATGACCGCCAAAGCCGAACGAGTTGCTCAGCACTACATCGATACGGGCAGGACGCGCCGCATTGGGCACATAATCGAGGTCGCACTGTGGGTCGGGCGTGGTGTAGTTGATCGTTGGCGGGAGGAGGTTTTCCTGAATGGCAAGGATACTGACGATTGCCTCGATTGCCCCGGCAGCGCCAAGCAGGTGACCAAACTGCGACTTGCTCGAACTGACCGGCACCCGGTACGCGCGTTCGCCAAGCAGGCGCTTAATCGCCTCGGTTTCGGCGATGTCGCCAGCGGGCGTGCTGGTGCCGTGCGCATTGATATAATCAATATCATCGGGTGTAAGACCCGCGTGCTTGAGCGCAGCGCGCATCGAGCGCAGCGCCCCTTCGCCGCCCGGCGCCGGCGGCGTGATGTGGTAGGCGTCCGCCGAAAGACCATAGCCGACCAGTTCCGCCAGGATGCGCGCGCCGCGCGCGCGGGCAAACTCCAGGTCTTCCAGCACTAGCATCGCCCCTCCCTCCGCCAGCACGAACCCATCGCGCCCGGCATCGAATGGGCGAGACGCGCCAGCCGGATCGTCATTGCGTGTCGAAATCGCTTTCGCGCTGGCAAACGATGCAATTCCAATCGGCGTGATCGGCGCCTCACTGCCGCCAGCCACCACCGCCGACGCCCATCCGCGCCGAATGATCTCTGCTGCTTCCCCGATCGCGTGCGCCCCGCTTGCACAGGCGGATGTCGTACAGTAGTTCGGTCCCTTCAGACCAAACAGCATCGACACCTGACCGGCAGCCATGTTCGTAATCATGGCCGGCACAAGAAACGGGCTGATGCGCGAAGGACCGCGTTCCTGCAGGGTAATCACCCCTTCTGCCAGGGTAGTAATGCCGCCGATCCCGCTGCCGATGATAACACCGATCGATTCGGCATTCTCCGGCGTTACGGTCAACTCTGCGGTGCGCAGCGCCTCGGCTGCAGCCGCAATCGCCAGATGAATGAAGCGGTCGTTCCGTCGGACCTCTTTCCGGTCCATATAGTTGAGCGGATCAAAACCGTGCACCTCGCCTGCGATGCGCGAATCAAGATTCGAAGCGTCACACAGGGTGATCGGAGTGATACCGCTGCGCGCTTCGCGGATACCCTGCCAGAGTGTTGGAACATCGAGCCCCAACGGACTGACAGCGCCCATGCCGGTAACAACAACACGCCGTGACATCGACTGGCATCTCCTTGGTTACGAAATGAATATCACGGAGCGCGTCTGGCAACGCATCGCACTCCTGGTTGTTCCCAACAGCACAGCAGGTCGATGGACAGAACTGGCGCAGTTGGATGAACCACCGCCCGCAGGCTGACCACCAGCGAGGCGCCCTCATTCAGGAGACAGGTAGCGCCGCTCGACCAGGCGTTCGAATGAAGGCGGCTGCCACATCCCTGCATACTGTGTGATTATAACAGAAACCTGACATGAAATATCAAAATCCGGTTACTTTTTTACCCGCTGCAGACCAGCAAGAGCATCTCTGTTTTCCGGGTCGATCTGAAGCGCCTTCTCGAAGGCATGCCGCGCTTCTTCCATTCGCGCCACATGCAGCAAACACGATCCATACTTCACCCATCCATCAACCGAGCGAGGATCGAGTTTCAGCGCCTCGGCAAAGGAGTCGACCGCAACTTTATGCCGTCCCCGCTGGCAAAGCAGATCGCCGAGCTGACGACGGGCAACGGCATCGGACGGATCGAGATGGATGGCTTTCTCCAGACATTCCTGCGCGTCTGCCATTTCGCCGAGGCGTTGCAGCAACGTACCCTTGCTGCGCCACAAGGCCGGTGCGCTTGGTGTATACGAGAGCGCTTTATTATATGCACCCAGCGCTTCGACCGGCTTCTGCATCGTCGCAAAAATATCACCACGCGTACCATACAGATGTGCAAACTCGGTACGACTCACCGCGCGCCGCAGGCCCTCATCGACAGCTTGCAACGCTTCGCGGTACAGCCAGAGTTTGAGCGAACAGTGCGCAATCAGGTGCCAGCCATCCGGTTGATCCTGATCGAGTTCGACGGCGCGTTTGAAACAACGAATCGCTTCTTTGTACTCTCCCATGTTCATGTGCGCCAGGCCGCGCTCCTTCCAGCGCTCAGCCTCATCGCGGTTGTCGAACGGCGACGCATCGGCGAAGGGAGATCCGGCGAGCGACTCACGAACACGCTGCAGCGCCGCTTCGAGCTCGGCAAACGATTGAAACCGCTCGGCAGGTCGTTTTGCCAGACAGCGCAGAATAATCGCTGCGGCATCGGGCGGTGTGTGCGGCGCCAGGAGGCGCAGATCGGGCGGCGGCGCTTTGCGGATCAGACGGATCAGAGCATCGTCGCGCTGCGCATCAAACGGCAGACGACCAACGAACAGTTCATAGAGGGTCACGCCGAATGCATAGATGTCACTCCAGACACTGGCAGTCACGCCATCGAACAGTTCGGGCGCCATGTAGGGCAGCGTGCCCGCCAGCCCGGAAGTCGAAAACGTGGCGCGCATGGAGACGCGACTTTGCTGCTCGATATGTTCGGCATCGAACAATATCTGCCAGGGGCGCAGCACCTTCGATAAGCCGAAGTCAGTCACCTTGGCGCGCCCATCGAACGAGATCATAATGTTGTCCGGCTTGAGGTCGCGGTGCACCAGGTTCAATTGATCGACCGCGTGCTGCATGCCGCGGCAGATCTGAATACCATAGTCGATCGCTTCCAGGGGTTGAAGGCGTCCAACCAGGGCGCGGAGCGGACCGCCGTGGACATATTCGGCGACGACGTGAGGACGCCCCATATAGGTGTGGATATCATAGGCGCAGACGATGTTGGGGTGGCTGCCAAGGCGTATCCAGAGTTCCGCCTCGGCGTTGAAGCGCCGAATGGCGGCCTCATCCCAGAGGTACTTCGTCTGATACGTCTTCAAAACCACACGCCGGCGGCGCTGGCGATCGTAGGCAATGTAGACGATCCCCATATATCCGCGGCGCACCTGTTGCACCTCGTAGCGCTGTTCGATGACATCATCGACCTTGTACTCGCGCCCGAGCTGTGCGTCGCCAAGCCGTCTGCGACGCTGAAACCATCGTTTGAGCATGAGCTACTCTCTCACGTTACCACTCTATGCTACCATGAAACCGTCCGAAAAGTAAATATGGTGAGAGAGCAAGCGAGTAGCATCGAGGGTCAAGAGAGGTAAGAATGTGCAATGTGCGAACGTGAAACGTTCGCCCAACCAAATTTCGGAATATCCACAACTCCACCAACAGTATTTGAACGTGCAACGTGCGCCCGACCCTTCGGTCGTGAACCCCGAACGGAGTTCCCGGTTCTTACCCCCTCGCCATGGCTCGGAGAAACGCCAGATAACTACCGACCCGCTGCCGCCGGAGATCGCGGCGATGTCCGAGCAGCAACTTTCCTCCTTCAATCACCAGTTCTGCGCCATACGCTGCGATCAGGAATGCGCGCAGCGCAGTCGCCAGCCGGTTACCGTAGCGCAGCCGCGCATACCGCAGACGACTCTGATGGAAGGTGATCAACCGCCATGCCGGAACCTGCACGCTACTCTTTCCTTCGTGATGGATGATCTCGGCAGCTGGGAGATAGACGATGCGACCCCAGGCGCCCAGGCGCTGCTGCCACTCCAGTTCTTCAGAATACAGGACGAAGCTAGCATCGAGCAGACCAGCACGATCAATCGCCGACCGCCGCACCATCAGCGCCGCGCCGACCAGCCAGTCAACCGCCTGTTCCCGGTCATCCGGCATGTCGATGCAACGGTAACGGCGCACCCACGGGTTGTCGGACCAGCGCCATTCGAGGGGTGTGCTCTCCCAGAACAGAACGCCTGGGGTCGGAAAGCGTCGCCGGCTCGATTGCACCGTTCCGTCCGGGTACCGCAGCTGCGGTCCTGCCACCGCAACATCGGGATGTTCCTCCAGATAGCGCACCAGCGTCGGAATCGCATCCCCAACCGCTTCAGTGTCGGGGTTGAGCAGCAACACATACCGGACACCCGATTCATTCCGAGCAAACACACGGCGCAACGCCAGATTGTTGCCGCCAGCAAATCCCAGATTGCGCCCCGCATCGATCACATCGACATCGGGATGTCGTGCGCGTAGCATCGCAGATGTGCCATCGGTCGACGCATTATCGACGACGATGATCCGATACGCGATGCCCGATCCGGCAAGCGAGGCGTGGACCGTTACAATGCAGCGATCGAGCAGATCGCGAACATTCCAGGAAACGATGATAACTGCAAGCATCTGGTCGTAACGCCGGAAGGCGCATCTTCAAGACTGCGGGGTCAACGTATGTCGGCATGCTGCCAGACCTCTGAGATGAACATACTTGACTATCTCGAAGTACGCCATTGTCGCACAGAGAAACAAACCCAGCGCACCATCGCGATAGCCGTGCAGGGTGATAAAACGTCGATAGAACTCACGCACCGGCGCACTGACAAGCGTCCGCCAGCGTACCGGTGCATTCGCCAGCAGAAGGGTCTGCGCCTCCTGAAAGGCATAGGCGCGCTGTTTACGCCATAATTCATCAAACCGCTCAATATTGAGATGCACCAGATGACCGTGCATCATGCCCGCCGGACCATCAAGCGTCGCAAATTCGTGCACCAGGCGGGACTCGTCGTAGCGTGCGCACCCACGGCGCATCAGGCGCAACTGATAGTCGGGATACCATCCGCCACCCTGCAGACGCCGCCCGAAGAAGAGATTGTGGCGCGGGATCCAGAATCCTGCCATATCTGTACCGTTACTGAGTGTGGTGCGAACTTCCTGCGCCAGTTCAGGCGTCACCCGTTCGTCGGCGTCGAGGAACAGCACCCAGGTTCCCGCACACAGGTCCAGTGCGCGATTACGCTGTGCCGGGAACCCACGCCATGGCTCAATGTACACACGCGCGCCGTAGTCGCGACAGATCGCCGCAGTCGTATCGCGTGAACGGCTATCGATCACGGCGACGATGTCACCGGCAAGATCGGCGACGCTGGCAAGGGCATCACCGACGTGACGCTCTTCATTCCCGGCAATGATCGCAACCGACAGCATTGGTGCGGGTTCAGTGCGAGCACAAGTCATAGATTGAGAATACTCCCATACGCCCACAATCGTGATCGCAACTCATCACGACCAATGTTGTGGAGAGCGTAGTCGTGCCAGGCGCGCAGCATCAACCGCAGCATGCCGACACGAATAATGCCCCGATGGAGACCCGCCTTGCGTTCGCCGTAGTGTTTACGGAAGAACCGCAACCGGCTGGCATACAGCGCTACCAGCATACGCGCACGAAACTGACTGGTCGCCGCTCCGCCGACGTGGACGACGCGGGCGGCAGGAACCTGCCAGATCGCCCACCCGGCGCGTCGTATGCGGTAGCACCAGTCCACTTCCTCGGCGTACATAAAAAACCCCTCGTCGAGCAGGCCTGCCTGATCGATCACCGCACAACGGACGAGCATACACGCGCCAAGCGGATGATCGATAGGGAACGGCATATCGCCGGATTGTTCTTGAGGATAGCGACCATGCCACCAGGAATGGTACAGGCGTCCAGGCAATACTTCACCCGGCGGAAAGAGGTCGAGCAGCGTCATCAGCAGCGTTGGAAAACTGAAAGCTGCAGGTTGAAGGGTTCCGTCGGGGTTCAGCAGGCGCGGTGCAACCACGCCGACTCGTGGATGGGCATCGAGGAATGCCGCGAGCGTTTCGATGGCGCCTTCGTGGACAACCGTATCTGGATTCAGCACGAGCACATACTCGAGCGACGGATACTCACGGCGTAACGCACTGATCGCCCGATTGGTCGCAGCAGCAAACCCCAGGTTACATCCCGCCTCGATAAGGGTAACCTGCGGAAAGCGGGTGCGCACAAGCGCCGCGCTGCCATCGGCGGAAGCATTATCAACCACCACAATCCGTAACGGCAGCGAACACGCCTGGAGCGACTCCAGGCATGCCGCAAGTAGATCGCGTGTGTTGAACGACACAAGAGCAACACCGATGGATTTCATAGCGGCGCGTAGTGTAGCAGGCGAGCGCATAGCGCGCAAGTTTTTGGAGCGCACCTGTATCCTCTTCTCCATCCCGGTAAGACGCCAGTGCTGACAGCGTGGTAGCATACGTGCAGAAGGGTAGAGAAAGCGAGACACCAATGCCTCTAAACATCCTCGTCGTTGATGACAATCGCGTCTTTCGCGACTCGTTCTGCGAGCTGCTCAACGCCTGCTATGAGCGCCTTCAGATCATTCCGGCAGGCGACGGCAGCGCCGCACTCAGCCTGACGCGGCAAATATCCTTTGACCTGATTATCCTCGATTACGAACTGACAACCTTCAGCGGCGGCGACATTGTGCGCCGGTTACGCGCACGCGGAATGCCCTTACCGCCGATCATCCTCATATCCGCGCATCCGGATCTGCCGGTGATTGCCCGTCTGCACATGGTGAGCGGCTATCTGCAAAAACCGGTCGACGCCAGTACACTTCGCGAGGTGCTCGACCCTTTTATCAAACAACCAGCGACACGCAGCGCCGGTCCTTCCTTGTGGCGTATTCAAACAACGAAAGGATAACTGCTTAACAGCATCCACACTAACAGCATCCACACTTCTGACCCCAATTGGCATCGTTTCCGCGTGCTCTTTGCTATAATCGCAGATACCATTGATGAAGGCATCGATCCGCAGTTCGCGGTCTGGAAGACGCGAGAAAACGATGCCGGCGTGTTTCGCCTTCCCCAAGAAAGCTTGAGTGGTCATTCAAGCAGCTCATAGGAGTTCACAACCATGCAGACGAAGATGTCTCGGTTGCTCAATGTGCGACATCACGACGAGGACGTCCGCCGAAGGGGACAGAACGTTATCCTGCTGTCGACAGGTCTTTCCGTGTTGACCGTTCTGCTTGCGGGATACGTCCTGCTCGCAGTCAGAAGTACGTTGATCACCCCGGCGATCATCGCGGTGATCTCCAGCCTTGCCGTGCAGTCGATTGTGATGGCGCTGGCGCATTACGGACACGTAGACCTGGCAGGGACCTTGATGGTAGGCATGGCTCTCGTTGGTATAACCGGTTCTGCGGTGACCAATGCAGACCAATGGGTCGTCCCGCTATTCTTTCCAGTGCCGCTGCTCATGGCAGCGATAGTCCTGCGTCCCCTCTGGATCATCGTCACGTTTGGCGGCGTGCTCGCGGGCATAGCTGTCGTTGCCGGAACGGTAGGGTCACCGGAGAGCATCCTCCTGCGCAACATACAATTCTTTGCTATCGGGTTGGTCTCGCTGTTTGCAACATTCACCAGCACCCTCAACAGTGCTGGAAATCAGCGCCTTCAGCAGCAACTGCGCGCTGCAGCGCAACAGGCGGATCAGACGGCGCATGCTTTGCAGACATTGAATGAAGAACTCGATCTGCGGGTACACATGCAAACCGAAACTTTGCAACAGATATTGCAGGAACTCGAGGAACGCACTGCATATCAGGAGCAGTTGCTCAAAGACCTGACCGAGCAACGCGCGATCATTCGCGAACTGAGTCTGCCCATTCTGCCCATCGGTTCTGATGTGCTGGTTGTTCCGCTGATCGGCGCACTCGATAGTGAACGAATACAACAATTGCAAGATCAGGCGCTGAAGCACGTCGAACGTGTTCGCGCCCGTATGCTCATTCTGGACATTACCGGCGTCCCATTGATCGACACCCACGTAGCTCAGGGCTTAACCGCCTTGATCCAGGGGTTGCGCCTGCTCGGCGCTGACGTTGTGATCGTCGGCGTGCGTCCCGAAGTCGCTCAAACGATTGTCGAGCTTGGCATCCAATTGCAAGGCGTTCGCATCTTCAGCGATCTGGGTTCCGCATTGAGAAGCGCCGAGCAGCGCTTCATCGATCGCAGCGATCAGGTCTGATACGAGTCATCCCTGCCTCCAGCTGCACAGAAACTGTCAGCATATCGTCATCGTTATACACAAAATGTGGATAACTGTGGATAGAATCCCAGATGTAGGGTTTCCTGCCTCCTCAAAGGTACAAGAAACAGTTCAGTCAGAGTCGGGGTCCAGACTCCCAAACCATCCGCGACGTTCCATCCACTTGGCAAGTTCCAGCACCGGCACGACGGTCACTGCTAGTCCCGCGACGATCAACCAGTCTGTTAACGGCAATGCATAGGTGCCAAAGGCATCGTGCAGGAAGGGCAGATAGACGATCAGCGAGAGAAGCACGAGTTCCCAGAGAATAGCCAGGTTGAGCCATTTGTTGGCGAATGGTCTGCGCAGTACCGAGTGCCGGTCAGAACGAAAGTTGTATGCTTTGAAGAACTGGATCAAAACCAGCGACACGAAGGTCATCGTCATCGCCTGCTCCAGTCCGCGACCCGAACCCAATGCCCACATGAACAACCCCAGGTTGACCAGCGCCGACCAGATGCCGCCAAGCATCATCAGCGTGACAACCGGACGGGTGAAAATGCCAACGCGCGGATTGCGCGGCTTACGCTTCATCAGATCGTCTTCGGGCGGGTCGACCGCCAGCGCCAGCGCGGGCAGTCCATCGGTCGCCAGGTTGACATACAGGATCTGCACCGCCGAGAGCGGCAGCGGCAGTCCTATGAGCGACGCGCCGGCCATGAGCCCGATTTCGCCAATGTTCGACGAGAGAAGATACATCAGGTACTTCTTGATGTTGCTGAAAACTCCCCGACCTTCCTCGACCGCTGCAACAATCGATGCAAAGTTATCGTCGGTCAGGGTCATCGCAGCAGCTTCTTTGGTTACGTCAGTGCCGGTGATGCCCATCGCCACGCCAATGTCTGCCCGCTTGAGCGCCGGTGCATCGTTGACGCCATCGCCGGTCATGGCCACAACATGCCCATTTGCCTGCCACGCCGTGACCACACGCAGTTTGTGCGACGGCGAAACGCGCGCATACACGCTAATGTCCTCAACATCGCGCTTCAGGCGGTCATCAGATATCGCCTCCAGTTCGTCGCCGGTGACGACCCGCCTGCTATCGAGAAGCCCCAGTTCTTTTGCAATCGCCTGGGCAGTGAGTGGATGGTCGCCGGTGATCATGATCGGGCGAATACCGGCTGCGACACATGTGGCGATTGCGTCTCTAGCTTCTGGTCGAGGTGGATCGATCATGCCCACCAGACCCAAAAAGATCATCCCGGTCTCCGCCTGTTCTGGCGTTGCGCCGGGTTTGAATGCGATACCCAGGACACGAAGCGCCTGACTCGCCATCTCCTGAGCCTGCTGCATGATCTGCTCGCGTTCGGCATCATCCAGCCGGCACACGCCATCGGCAGAGACCACAAGGTCGCATCCTGCCAGGATGACCTCCGGCGCCCCCTTTGCATATGCGGCTGTGCCATCGGGTCCCTGATGGATCGTGGTCATGCGTTTCGTTTCGGACGAGAACGGGATTTCGTGGATGCGCGGGTTTTCTGCGTCAAGACTTTCCTTCCACAGACCGGCTTTCGCTGCGGCGACCAGAAGCGCACCTTCTGTGGGATCGCCTTTGATTTCCCAGGCGCCGTCTTCTTTTTGCACCAGACGCGCATCGGATGCAAGGACAGCCGCCTTTAGGGTAAGCAGAAGCGGCTCAGACGCCGGAACTGGACGGTCGTCGAGGAAGAATTCACCCGCGGGTGTATACCCTGAGCCGGAAAGGGTAAAGCGTTGACCGGCAGTGACGATATGGCGGACGGTCATTTCGTTTCTGGTCAGCGTACCGGTTTTGTCGGTACAGATGACCGAGGTGCTGCCCAGCGTTTCGACGGCAGGCAGGCGGCGGATGAGCGCGTGACGCTTTGCCATCTTCTGGACGCCGATCGCCAGCGAAATCGTGACCACCGCGGGAAGCGCTTCCGGCACGACTGCGACTGCCAGCGCAATGCCGAAGATCAGCATATCGATAATCGGTTGACCGCGCCACAATCCAAGCGCCACGATGAGCGCCACGATAACGAATGCTGCCCGCGCCAGCACGCTGCCAACCCGGTCC
>JBEPYG010000150.1:0-10367 GCA_041641515.1 Roseiflexus sp. | reverse complement strand
CCTGGTGGTGATTTCTGGGACCCGGAAGCCGATCGTGCCTGTTTCGATACGATCAGGCAACATCTCAAACCGGGCATCCCGTATATCGAAATTGACGCGAACATTAATGATCCCGCTTTTTCGGGTCAGGTCGCCCAAACGCTGCTGGATCTCTTACAGACCGATAAGACCGGTCAGGAGGCGTGAGATGGCATTTACCCGCGAGGAGATACTTCAGCGGCTGCGTGCTCAGGTCGCAGCCGGCAGGCCTATTGTCGGCGCTGGCGCTGGCACTGGTATTTCTGCGAAATTCGCAGAAGCTGGCGGTGCAGACATTATTATCATTTACAACTCAGGGCGCTATCGTATGGCTGGTCGCGGATCGCTTGCCGGGTTGCTTCCGTATGGCGATGCAAACGGAATTGTAGTCGAGATGGCGAGTGAAGTTTTGCCGGTTGTCAGGCACACGCCAGTCCTCGCCGGGGTATGTGGCACCGATCCGTTTCGCTTGATGCCAGTATTCCTGCGACAATTGCGCGATATTGGCTTTTCAGGGGTACAGAACTTCCCCACAGTCGGTTTGATTGACGGTCATTTCCGTGCCAATCTCGAAGCGACCGGTATGGGATATGACAAAGAGATCGAAATGATCCATTTGGCGCATCAAATGGATCTGTTCACTTCTCCCTACGTTTTCGACGCCAATCAAGCGCGCGAGATGGCGCGCGTCGGCGCCGATCAACTGGTGGCGCACGTTGGTCTGACGACGTCGGGAAGTATTGGCGCCGGCGTGGCGATGACTCTCGATGAGGCTATCGAGAAAGTCATGGAGATCGCAGAAGCGGGACGCCAGGTGCGTTCCGACATTCTTGTCATTTGCCACGGTGGTCCGTTTGATGAGCCGGATCAGGTGGGTATCGCATTACGACGTATGCCTGGCATCGCTGGCTTTTTTGGCGCATCAAGCATTGAACGTCTGCCCACCGAGCGAGCTATTCGTATGCAGGTCGAGGCGTTCAAGAATCTGGCGCTTGCGCCGGGAGCATGACACTTGGAGCAGGTTGTGGAAGGGCGCAACGAGTTGCGCCCTTCGGCGTGTGATGATGCCCGGACGACTACAACCTGAACGTCACCGCCAGTCGTCCGAATTGCAGGCGCGCGCCATCCTTCAGCGGATGCGGCGCGCCTGGTTCGATCCGTACCCCATCTACTCTGGTGTAGTTCGTACTGCCCAGATCGATGATCGACCACTGCCCGCCGCTGCGGATCAGGCGTGCGTGCTGGCGGCTCACCCCGCCGCTCTCGCCGCCGAAGGGTGTCAGGTCGATCTCCGGGTGAATGCCGCTGATCGGATCTTCGCGCCCAATGGTAATCTCCGCTTTATCCGAAGGCACAGTGATTTCCCCCTGCCCGTTGTCGAACACCAGTCGCGGACCAGCTGGCGGCGCCAGCACCGTTGCTGCTGCCGACGGAAGATCTTCAGGCGGTGACGTGACTGTCACTGCCATATCAGATACCGGCGGCGCCGCGAAGGGGAATGGTGCAGCAGGCTCAGCCGGGGGGGCGGCATACGGTGCAGCGGGTTCAGAGACAACCGGCGCCGGCGGCGGTGCAACCGACTCAGGGACAACCGGCGCAACGGGTGGTGGTTCTGGCGCCGGCGCTGCGGCAACAGGCGCAACGACACCGAGCGCTGCCAGTTCCGCCTGCGCTTTCGCCAGCGCATCACGCGCTTCGTCAAGCGCCAGCATAACGGCGTGGGGCGTTGCTGCGCCAAAGGTCGCCTGCATCTGCTCGAGTTGTGTAATGATCTGCTGCTGTCGGGCGATCTCATCGTTGAGCGCGGCGACCACAGCTGGATCGACAGGCGGTGGCGGCGGCTGTAGCGCATCGAGTTCTGCCTGTGCCTTTGCGCGCGCCTGACGCGCTTCATCCAGCGCCAGTGTGATGGCATGGGGCGTTGCTGCGCCAAAGGTCGCCTGCATCTGCTCGAGTTGTGCAACAATCTGATCCTGGCGCGCGATTTCATCGAGCAGCGTCTGACGTTTCGCTTCATACTCCGCCTGTACATCGATCGGGGGAGCTGCGGGAGCAGGCGGAGGCGGAGGTTCAACCGCTTCGACCGGCAGCTCAACCGCAGCTGCTGGTTCGACAGGCGGAGTCGGCGGGGGCGCCGCTTCTATCAACGTTGGCAGAGGTGGCTCGAAAGGCGCTGGCGAAGCAACGTCGGCTGCAGGGGTGGTCCACAGTGGTTCGGGTGCTGCGGCAGTGGGAACATCGGCAATCGACGGAGGCGGTGCAGGCGCAAGCGCTGCGCCACATGCATCGCAGAACCGATCCCCAGGCATGGTCTGATGCCCACACGACGGGCAGATCGAGCCCGCGACCGGCATGGCAGGCGCTGGTGCAAAGACGGTTGGTGCATCAATGCTGACCGGTGGCGCGCCTGTGCTGGCAGCCGATGCAATAGCAGTGAGCGATGCACCGCATTCCTCACAGAACGCCTGACCGGGAAGCACCTGGGCGCCGCAGCTGGGGCAGATTTGTGGAGTCGCGGCAGGTGGTGCGACCGATACCGATGGAATCGAACCGCTGGGTTCGAGGCGTGCGCCGCATTGCTCACAGAAACGGTTGACCGGCTCGTTCTGAGCGCCGCACGTTGGACACGTTATCATTCCCTTCCTCCAAAGGCTTCAAGAGGCTATTCCTCCAGTTTTTGCGTCAGGCGTCGGGTGGCATAACGCAGTTCTTTCTGTTGTTCGGCGCTCATCGCCTGACCCTGATCGAGGTGCTCCGCCTGCTCGGCGACTTTTTGCGCCAGTTCGAGTTCTCCCAAATCGAGCAAGCGCGTCGCTGCGGCGCGTAATTTCTGCGTTGCGCCCGACAGATTGCCCGCCTCCGCTTCAGCCAGTGCGCGCGTCTGCAATTTGAACGCTGTCACTTTCTCGACCAGGTTCATTACACGCGGGTCGTATGTCGCCTGTGCCGGGTCAGCGACGAATTCGAGCAGAATATCCTGTTTGATTACCTGCTCCGAACCGCCAACCGGCGTATAGTGGAGTTCTGCCTGCGCAATCCGGAAACTCCCTGCATCGCGCGCCGGAACCATCACATCGATGATGACGCTCGATGGCGCATCGGTCTCGATAGCGCCCAACCGCACGGCAATCTCGCTGTCGCCAATCGGCTGGTAGCCAAGGTTGGCGATAATCGGGCTAGCGCGGTACACGGCGCGCGGCGCGGCATCACGCACCAGCCGCAGCAACAGGCGCGCATCCTGCGCCATGGTGCCCTGCGCTGTGCGTACCGCGTGCTGGAAGTATGTTGTGATCTGCGCCGGATCGGCAATATAATCCGATAGCCCGCCGGTTGCATCGGCGATGTCGTCGAGCAACTTCTCGTTCCATTCGGCGCCAAGACCAAGTGCCGTGACCCGGACATGGTCGCGTGCAAGTTCCTGCGCCAGCGCGCGGCAGCGATCCTCGTCACCCCATGTCTGTCCATCGGTCAACAACAGCATGGCGCCAACTCGCTCAGGGTCATGGTTCTTGCGCAATTCGACAATGCCGGCGGCCATCCCGACCGACATTGCCGTGCCGCCAGCTTCTTCGATGGCGTCCACCTGCGCCTTCAGCGCTTCCCGATCAGTCGCGAACGTCGCAGGCACGAGTGTCTGCACAGTATCGTCGAAGAGCACTATCGAAACAATGTCCTGCGGCGTCAGTGTGTCGATCACCTGCTTTGTCGCCTCCTTCAGCGCTGCAAGTTTGGCGCCCTGCATCGACCCTGATCGGTCAAGCACCAGACAGAAATTAAGCGGTACACGCTTGGTCACCGCCTGCGCCTGCGCTTCGACCAGCAGATATGCGACCTGCGGCGATGAGCTGGCAACCAGCGGTGCACGCCCCCATGTACATGTCAGCGTGACCTCCGTAGACATAACGCTTCTCCTTAGCGCATACGTACCTGTCCAGTTAGACGCAGTGTGTCAGCCGATCGTTGCGCTTCGTCATCTTCTTAGACATCTCAAACGCTTGATCCCACCAGCGTAAAGATGCCGCAACATAAAAGTCCGGTGACCAGCCCGGTCGCAACAGCAATTATGGCGTGCTGTCGTCCCCTGATCGTTTGCGATGTTGCAGGGGAGAGCAGTGCGATCAATCCGAGCAGGAAGGCCAGCGGTCCCGTTGCGAGCGGCAGGAATGCGATCAGGTAGCCTGCACCGGCCAGTTCGCTGTCAGTACCCGTCGTTGCGGCGCTGATGACGACCAGGATCGTTGCAAACCCCATGATCAGCACACTGACAATGCCGATCCAGCGCCCGGCATTGGCGACGCCGGTGGTCGGCAATGGCACGGACGGCGGCTGCGCCGCTGCATTGCCAGAAGGAAACGATGAGACCGGCGTCGTTTGTCCGAACGAACCGGCGATTGCCATCCGGGGCTGCACCATCTCAGTCTGTGCGTCGGTCTGAAGAATGACCTGCTGCTGCCCCGTCAAAGCCTGATAGAACGCGCGCACATCAGGGAATCGTGCATTGGGATCAGAATTGACTGCGCGCGCAATGGCATCGGAGATGTGTTGCGGTATCGCAGGGTTGATCTGACTAGCTGGCGGTAACCGGAAGGGTGTGCGCGTCGGGTCGTGGCCGGTCAACAGCTGATGCAGCAGCACCCCGAGCGAATAAATATCGGAGCGTGGATCGGTCTGGCTCTGCCCATACTGTTCGGGAGCGCTGTAGCCAAGCGTACCGAACGCCTGCGTGTCGCGCTCCTTGCCTGGTTTGAAGATACGGGCAATGCCAAAGTCGACCAGTTTGATGCGCCCTTCGGGCGTCAGCATAACATTCGCCGGTTTGAGGTCACGGAAGATGATGGGTGTCGGTCGGTTGTGGAGGTAGTCCAGCACCTCGCAGATCTGACGCGCCCAATCGAGCACGCGCGGCAGCGGAAACGGCAGACCTTCGCGCCGCGCAACGGCGAGGAGCGAGTCGCCGGGGACGAACTCCATCACCAGGTATGCCTTACCGTCCTGCTCGAAATGATCGACGACCTTCGGCAATCCCGGATGCGAGAGACTGGCGAGCAGTTCAGCTTCGCGCTGGAACGCAGCTCGCGCCTCCTGCAGTTCCAGCGGTCCGGTAATCTGCGCCTGGCTCATTTCTTTGATCGCCCAGGTTACCGTGCTGAGACGCAGATCGCGTGCGCGATAGACGGAACCCATACCGCCCTGCCCCAGTTTCTGCTCGATGACGTAGCGTCCCTGAAGCACCGTCTGCTGTGGCGTTGCGCCGGTGGCCGCCGTTGCTGGAGACGCCGACTGAACGGTCAAACGGGTGCCGCACTCAGTGCAGAACGGCGCTCCGTCGGGGTTCAATGCGTTACAGACAGGACATCGCATAATGGTTTCAGTATGACTCAAAGCATGCCAGAATGACTGTGATGTTGTCGTCGCCGCCTGCAGCATTGGCTGCATCGATCAGGGCCTGGCATGCGTCCTGTGGATCAGGATTGGCAGCAATAATCTGTTCCATCCGTTCATCGCGCACCATTTCCCACAACCCATCGCTTGCGAGCAACAGCTTATCACCTGGACGCAGCCGTTCCACAAAGACATCGACATCGACGTTGAGTTTGTCCCCCAGCGAACGCAGTACCGCGTTGCGCTGCGGATGGGTATAGACCTCGTCGGGCGTAATCTGTCCGAGATCGACCAGGCGCTGCACCAGTGAGTGGTCGCGGCTCACGCGCCGGAGTTTCCCTTCCCGTAACAGATACGTGCGACTGTCGCCAACGTTGCCGATGATCGCACGATCACCGGCAATCAACGCCAGAGTCATGGTTGTGCCCATATCGTTGCCACGATTGCGCGCTTCACGCACCACATACTCATTTGCCTGGAGAATGGCGCGCTGCACGACATCGCGGAGCGTTTCCTCTTTGTCCTGGGCATCGGCGTCCACTGTCGGCGCCAGATACTCGCGTTGCACAATCTCCAATGCGCCACGGAGCGCCAGGTCCGAGGCGACCTCGCCTGCGCTATGACCACCCATGCCATCGGCAACGATGAAGAGACTCCACGCGCGTGGCTGGTTGCGACGGATCAGGCGCAGATCGAACGCGAGCAAACTGTCTTCGTTCAGATCGCGCACCCTGCCGGTGTCGGTGGCGGCGCCGAACCACACCCGCAGCGGCGTCGGTGCGGTGTGGTACGCAATGATCAGATCGAACCGTTGCGCCAGTTCGGCGGGATCGGTGACGTTCCCGGTGCGTATTTCGCGCAGTACGTCGGCGATCGCTGGCACAGCGTCGATGGTGATGTCTGCCTCATCGAGGCGCCTGGTGGTGCGCGGCGTGGCGGTCAGCGCTTCGAGCAGCGTTGCCAGGTGGAGCAAGTCTGCAGCTGCATCGTCTCCTTCGGCGCGGTGCAAACCACGCACATCCCGCAGACGTGTCACGTGGGCTGGTGTGATCTCCAGATCGTCCGGCTCGATGGCGCCAAGCGCAAACCCCTGATCGTGCAGCAGAGCCGCCAGGCGCGCCAGATCGCGCCCGATGAAGAGCGCTTCGAGTTCACCGAGCGGAAGCGTGAGCGGCGTTGGCGGGGTTGCCGGGGTGAGCGTCAGAGTCTGATCGCCGTCGCTCACCTGATCCCAGATTGGGGGAAGGAAGGCAAGCGTCGCAGCGTCGGTGATATGCGGAATGAGCGCCAGACCGACCGGATCGCCCGTCGTCAGCAGGCCACGGTAGCGGCGACCATCGAGCGCCGCGCCGCACTGGGTGCAGTATGCCTCGCCTGGTTCATTGGTCGTCGTATTGCACGACCAGCAACGCCGCCACGGCTGGCGATCGAGCGCTTCGACTACTGTATCGGATCTGGCGACGATTTCGTAGCGACCTGCAAAAAGCGCAGGCGTTCCCGGGGCGGCAGATGGCGCATCCATGGCATGCTCCTCATTGCAGTGCATCGGAGACGCAGAAACCGGTGTGGACGACGACGCTGTTTCGCGGGGTGGCGCACTGTGCTGCGGCATTGTGGAAGCCGTCAGGTTCGGACTGGCAGGAACAGCAAGCAATTGCGCCGCCAGCCACGCATGATCGTCGGAAGACGGGCGTTCGATGGCGAGCGGTTGAGCGCAGCGCAGACAGTAGCGAGCGTTGTCGCGGTTGAGTGCGCCGCACGACTGGCAAACAAGAGGCATAGGCCATTACAATCGTATGCACGTCAGAACACAACCGCCGCGTTAGCGTGTGTGACCCTCGACACGCACCATCACCACACTGATATTGTCCCGTCCGCCACGCTCATTCGCCAGGCTGATCAGGCGGTCTGCAGCACGATCAAGGTCTGGTTCGCTCAGTGCAATCTGGGCGATTTCCTCATCACTGACATGGTTGACCAGCCCATCGGAGCAGAGCAGCACGATATCACCCGGTTCAAGCGCTTCGGTGCGGGTATCGACATCGACTGACGGGTCGGTTCCGATGGAACGATACAGAATATTGCGTTGCGGATGGGTGCGCGCCTGTTCCGGCGTCAGCTGACCAATGTCAACCAGACGCGCCACCAGGCTGTGGTCGGACGTCAGCTGCGCAGCGGGCGCGCCATCATCGGTGACGCCGTTCAGGTTCAGCAGATACGCACGCGAATCGCCGACAGACGCGATGTGCAACCGGTCACCGACGAGCAGCGCGATTGTGAGGGTTGTTCCCATCCCCCGACGTGCGTTATCAGCATGCGCTGCGTCATAAATCCGACGATTCGCGGCGCGTACAGCGTCGCGCAGCAGTGTCCGCCATGCTTCATCATTTGGCGGCGGGTGGCTGGCCGACTCTCGTTCGAGATAGGCGCGACTCACGTCAGCCGCGAGACGACTGGCGTATTCTCCCGCCGCCGCTCCGCCCATTCCGTCGGCGACCAGGCAGAGATACCCTTTCTGACGATTGGGCAGATCAATCTCGCTTGTGGACACCGCATCCTGGTTCTGCTGGCGCACCCGACCGGTATCGGTGCGCGCAACGATCTGGAATGAGAGAGCGCGTGATTGCACGGATCCGACTCCATCCCGTGGTGCAGTACTCAGCAACGCGCCGCACCGTTGACAAAATCGGGCGTTTGCCCGGTTGCCGCTGCCGCACGACGGGCAGGCGACATCAAACGTGCGCAGCGCAGGCAGTCTCCTGGTCATGCGAATGGTGGTGCGCCCCTGTGCCAGTTGCTGCGAGAGGCTGCGCATGATCTGCGACAATTCATCGATCGCCCGCGCCGCCTGCTCGCGCGTGACAGCGTCGCTGCTCTTGAGTCCGCGCTGCCACCACCGCACGCTCGATTCTACCACGTTTATCAGTTCGCGCAGATCGAGCGTATCGCCGCTGATCTGCAAACGTTTGCCGTTCGCCAGCGCCCCTTCGATTGGCGGATCGCCACCCGCGTCTAGTGGCGATGCAGAGAGTGGCGCCGACAGGCGCGGCAACGCGCGACCGCACTCCGGGCAAAAGCGCGACCGCGGCATGACCGGTGCGTTACAAAACGGGCAGCGGGCACTCAACACACCCTCCGTCCCAACGAACAAACCCAGGCTCAAGTATAGCATGGCGCTGTCATTTTGACATCTGGTTGCGAGCGACTACAATGGTGCAACCTGTTATAGCGATCCGCAGAAAAGCCAGGTTCACCATGAAACGACATGTCTACATCGGCGCCGATGGCGGCGCCACAACCTCGAAAGTTGGCGGCGTCTGGGATGATGGGACGATCATCTCTACGCAACTCCTGCAACGCCCAACCGGCTCGGTGAACGGTCCGGCAGCGGTAGTGCGCGGATGGGTCGAGGCGATCAACGAGTATCTGGCACAGCACGGGCTGGCATGGGATCAGGTGCATGGTGTCGGTCTCGCCATTCCCGGTCCGTATGAGCGCTTCGGCGTCCTTGGTCGCTCGCCGAACCTGCCGGAAAGTTTCGCCGGGTTCGATCTCTACACCGCGTTCAGCGATGCGCTGGCAGAGCGCGCCGGTCGTCCGATTCCACTGGCGTTCGGCAACGACGGCAACATGGGCGGCGTCGCCGAAGCGCAGCATGTGCGTGGCGACAGCAACGCAACTGTTGTAATGCTGGCGCCGGGCACCGGTTTGGGGTGCGCCTATGTCGGGCGCGATGGTCTGCCGCTCGACGGCGACTCGCTCAATGGCATGGAAGGCGGGCATATGCCGGCCCCACTGCATCTCCTCGATGCTCGACCATACCCCTGCGGCTGTGGACGGACGTGGGGCTGCTTCGAGGTCTACACCTCCTTGTCGGGTCTGCCCTATCTGTTGGAAGAACGGCTGCCGCGCTATCCGGATCACGAACTGGCGACCTCGACGATCAGCATGCGCGAACGGGCGTTCCGCCTGCGCGGTCTGGCACAACAGAACGATCCGCTGGCGCTGGAGATTTTCGACTTTCAGGCGCGCGCATTAGGACTGCTCGTAGCAACGCTGGCGATGGCGCTCGACATGCAGTATGTGGTGATCGGCGGCGGCCTGATGGACCCCGAGGCAACCACAGCGGCATTTCGCGAGCGCTACCTGAGTATCGTGCGCGACACCGCCGAAACGTATCTTTGGGCGCCGCAACGCGGCTTTTTGACGATTGTTCCGGCGGCGCTGGGTGATCTGTCCCAAGCGATTGGCGCGGCGTTGACATGTCTCTATCAGCAGCGCGCCACCCACTGATGATTTCGTTTGCGGTCACCAAACCGGTGTCTGGTTGTGAAATTGTTCCTTAATGTTTCTTGACAACGACGATCAACACTGCTATGCTATAGGCACGATCTTCGGGGCAGGGTGAAATTCCCGATCGGCGGTGATGTGCAGCGTGCTGCACGAGCCCGCGAGCCGCAAGGCAGGAGACCGGTGCGAAGCCGGCGCCGACGGTTACAGTCCGGATGGGAGAAGATCGGCGAACATGGCGATCGCCTGGTGAACCGCATCAGGGTTATGCGCGCGTAATCCTGGAGCTGGGTTCCGGGTGATTATCAGGCGTTGCGCAGTGCGCACATGTCTGGTTCGCTGCAAGCATGCCCCGAAGCCGGAAGGCTTCGGGTTTTTGTTTCTGCGACGCCGTTGCGTCTGTTTATGATCTTTCAGAAACTAATCCGGCATACGCCTGATGCCGTCGGTCTGAAGCTATCGGTTACCAAGGCAAGACCGCCTGCGCGGGTGTGAGGGGATTATTGACTGGAAAACATCAACAGGCGCACGCTTGCGTATGTTCGCCTGTTTCCTTCCCTCCCCCTGCCTCGCATGGTATGCGAGGTGCTCCATGGTCAACGAACAACACTTACCACTTCGACCTCATCAAACAATACACGCGCACAGGAAATCAACACGCTGGTGGCGTCTGCGTC
>JBEPYG010000149.1:9993-10375 GCA_041641515.1 Roseiflexus sp. | reverse complement strand
CGTTGAGGGTATATTTGACGCCATTGCGCTCGAAGAGCACCATTGCGCGCGGCGGATACCCGAGACCAAACTCCTCGACCTTGATGCCGAACCATACCGCCGTCAGAAAATGCCCCAGCTCGTGAACCAGCACCAGCAGCCCGAGCATGAGCAGAAATGCAATAATGGTAACCAGACCATCGGGCAAACTCTCGAACACCGTGCTTCTCCTCCTGAATAACGAGCGGCTGCTGCAACACCATCGGACAGACGCGCCGCGCACAGAGTAGTGTACCTATTGCAGAAGCGTCTGTCAACCGGCGGGCGTTGAGTGGGTGCAGGCCTGAGTTGTCGGAGACTTGAGCGCTCCTTGATCTGACGGTACGATTCGTCGATCACAACC
>JBEPYG010000149.1:0-9983 GCA_041641515.1 Roseiflexus sp. | reverse complement strand
TCGGGAATCGTCAGGAGGCGTTTGTCCGGCAGATGACGGTTCAGATGCGGCGCCTCGCCCAAACGACACCGGAATGGGTTCAGGCGCTGACCCGCCCCACGCAGCACATCGCAGCTCAGGCGGTGCGCGCGATGCATGAACCGGGCAATCGTGGGCATCTTCCCCCACGGCGCGGCGGCCTGCGGGGCCGAGGAACTGGCCGGCAATGTCTGGGAGTGGTGCAGCACGCCGCCTGTGGATTATCCGTTCAAGGGCAAGGTGAGCGCGGAAAGTCTTTACACAAGAAACAAACGTGCGAGTAGTGCATACGTGCTGCGCGGCGGCTCGTGGAACAACAACCGCGACAACGCCCGTTTCGCCTATCGCAACGACGACAACCCTGACAACGACAACAACGGTTTTCGTCTTGCCACTCGCGCTTCTCGCTCGCCGGAAATGCGCCGCGACGCTCTGAGCCAATCAGGGGGACACGGCGCCGAGGTGTTCAGGAAGAGACAGGCCGGTTCCGGGTTCGCCCTGAGTGAGCCAAACAGCACCTGCGCTGCTCTCTATGGTAGGCGGACACCCGCCGCCACCGTGATGGTCTGGCGGTTGTACCACAGGTGCACACGCCTGCTGCCGGTGCAGCGCGCGTGTCATTGCCGGTGGAACGTGTCCGGCGCTCGGCGACGTGCGGGATCGGCAACGCGGCGTTCGCGGCGAACGTGAACAGTCGAGAGCGACTGTCCTGATACGCGCACGGGTGTTCGCCCAACGTGGAGATTTGCCTGCTGCCAGATCAGGCGCGCACCCCTCTACTGGTCGCCATTTGACACTCACTATTGCGATACGCTAAGATGCAGCGGGAAACGCCTTCTTCCGAAGCGGAGCGTCTATGGAACTGCGCACCAGAGTGGTCGGTCCCTGGCCCATGAACAGTTATGCGCTGGTTTGCCCGACGACGCGCCAGAGCGTCCTGATCGATCCTGGCGCGGAACCGGACGAACTGGTGACAATGCTCGATGGCACAATGCCGGTTGCCATTGTGCTGACGCATACGCATCCCGATCATATTGGCGCACTCGAGGAGATGCGCAACCGGCTCGGTGTGCCAGTGTTCGCCCATCCTGGTCCTCACGTTGCCGGTGTGACGTTGCGCGTCGATCGAACGCTGGCGCACGGTGATGTGGTAACGGTTGGCGACTCGGCGATTCGGGCGTGGCATACCCCCGGTCACACAGCCGATATGGTGTGCTACCTGGTGGAGGGCGCGCCGATTGCCATCGTCGGTGACACCTTGTTCGACGGTGGACCGGGACGTACCTGGTCAGCAGACGATTTCCGCATAACGCTGACGACGTTGCGCACCATTGTGCTGACCTGGAGCGATGATGTTGTCTGCTGCCCTGGTCACGGATCGTCTTTTCGTCTTGGCGACCGGCGTGCGGCTATCGAGCGCTTCCTGGCGCATGCGCCCAAAGGATTTTTTGGCGATGCAACGTGGGATATGTGATACCAGTTATCGTTGATATGCGGTTTTAGGCGTTGTGATGCTAGGCGTAGCATTCCAAAATCAAAAATCAAAAGGCGTTGTGATGCCAGGCGTGGCATTCCAAAATCAAAAATCAAAAATGGTATGAGAGGAGTCTATGCCTGCTTCGGCAAAACTGGTCGCGCGTGCAATGGTCGGCTCTCCTATCGAACGACCGTTCGGAGGGTGTCTGTTCGTTGCCGGGATGCTGGTGCTGCTCGGCTTCGCATTTCTGGGTCACCTGGCGCTCTGGATTCTCGAGCCGCTTGCGCGTGTCGGCGTCTTTGTGACCGGACTCCTGATCGGCACGGTGGCATCGTTGCCACTGCTGGCATTCCTGCGCTGGCTCGACCGGCGTGAGCGTGAGTCGCTCTGGCTGGCAATCGGCGCCGTCGTGTGGGGCGCCGTCATTAGCACCGGTCTGTCCGCTATTTTCAACGCGCTTGGTTTCGGCTTCATCGCCGTTAGCCTGGAGATTGTTGGCGGGGTCGATTCCGAGTTAATCGGACAGTTGCTTGCAGCAGCACTGGTTGCGCCGCCGGTCGAGGAGGCGTTCAAGGGGCTGGCGATCCTTGTGCTCTTCTGGTTTCTGCGCGCTGAGTTCGACAATGTGCGTGATGGCATCATTTATGGGGCGCTGGTTGGCATCGGTTTCAATATTGCTGAATATGCGCTCTATGTCATGCAGGGGTACGCTGAAAGCGGCGTAGCGCCCTTTGCCGAACAGTTCGCCGGTCGTTTCGTCTTTCTCGGTTTCAACGGGCATATGCTCTGGAGCGCCATCTGTGGCGCCGGCGTCGGGTTTGCGCGTCAGTCGACTGACGGCTGCGCAACCCTAGGCGCGCCGGTCGCCGGCTATGCTGCAGCAACGCTTGGACATGCGCTCAACAATTCGGTCGGTATCTTCCTCCTCGGTATCATCGTGGTGATGATGGGGTACGATGTCGAAGTCGGATTGATGGGCATTCCGCCGTTTGCGCTCTGGACCGCAGCTGCGATCATGAATGTGATAGTCCAGGGTGTGTTCTATATTGCGCTGCTGGTGTTGCTGGCGCTCACGTCACGCTGGGAGCGGGACGTGATTCGCACCTATCTGGCGGACGAAGTCGGTATCAGCGTCACCCCTGAGGAGTATTCCGCAATTGTGAATGATCGCATGTTTAGCGCGCTCGGAAGTCGTGGTATTCCGTGGCGTCTTGCGCTGGCGCAGAATGAGCTGGCATTCCGCAAATGGCACGTCGCGCGCGACGGCGGCAATCCGGCAACTGACCCGCTAGTGGCGGCCTGGCGTCAGGATATTGCAACCCTGCGCGAGGAATGGCTCCAATCGAGACGGAGGTAGTCGGGGTTGTTGATCCTGAACCGTCATGCACCGGCAAGGACTTTCCGGTACAATATTTCCTGTCTTCCTGTACACGCTCTGTGGTTTTGCCTGCATCCCGCGAAAGTGAGAATCAGATGTCTCGCATTGCTTCTGTTGGTCTTGTTCAGATGCGGATGACCGACGATCCGCAGCACAACTTTGCCGCTGCCGTCGCGGGCATCCGTGAAGCTGCAGCTCGTGGCGCGCAGATTGTCTGTCTGCCGGAACTGTTTCGTTCGCTCTACTTCTGCCAGAGCGAGGATCACCGCCATTTTGCGCTGGCGGAGCCGATTCCCGGTCCGTCCACCGAAGCGCTGAGCGCACTGGCGCGCGACCTTGGCGTGGTAATCATCGCCAGTCTGTTCGAGAAGCGCGCCGAGGGGTTGTACCACAATACTGCCGCTGTTATCGATGCCGAT
Organism: Roseiflexus sp.; assembly: GCA_041641515.1. GTDB lineage: Bacteria > Chloroflexota > Chloroflexia > Chloroflexales > Roseiflexaceae > Roseiflexus. Next base: position 6,691 of record JBEPYG010000149.1, on the reverse strand, counting down.
GGACGCTACCTCGGCAAGTACCGCAAGATGCATATTCCCGATGATCCGCTCTACTACGAGAAGTTCTACTTCACCCCCGGCGATCTGGGATTCAAGGTGTTTCCCACCCGCTATGCGCGCGTCGGAGTCCTCATTTGCTGGGATCAGTGGTACCCCGAAGCCGCGCGTCTGACGGCGCTGCGCGGCGCCGATATTCTGTTCTATCCCACCGCCATTGGCTGGCACCCCCAAGAGAAGGACGTCTACGGCGCGGCGCAGCACGCGAGCTGGGAGATTATTCAGCGCTCCCACGGCATCGCCAATGGATGCTACATCGTCAGCGTCAACCGTACCGGCCACGAAGGTGATCCCGATGGCGGCATCGAGTTTTGGGGGCAGAGTTTTGTCTCTGATCCGGGTGGAATGATTCTGGCAAAAGCTGCCGTTGATCGTCCTGAGGTGCTGGTTGCACCAGTCGATCTGGCGCGTATCGATGAGCAACGCACCCACTGGCCCTTCCTGCGCGACCGGCGCATCGATGCGTATGGCGACATCACCAGGCGCTACATTGACGAGGAGTGAGGCAGGAACGATGACGACATCGCAACCGACGCCAGTGCAACTCGGGTATCGGATGCCGGCTGAGTGGGCGCCACACCAGGCAACCTGGCTCTCCTGGCCCCACAACGAAGAGTCGTGGCCCGGCAAACTGCACATCATTCTGCCGATCTATGCGCGCATGGTCGCAGCGCTGGCGCGCTCCGAAACAGTCCATATCAATGTCAACGATGACGCGATGGAAGAGGAAGCGCGTCGGTTGTTACGCAGCGTCGGCGCCGAAGGTGACATCCGTTTCCACCGCTTCCCGACGAACGACGCCTGGTGTCGCGACCATGGCGCCATCTTTGTCGTGCGTGAGGGTGAACAGCCGCTGGCGGCGATCAACTGGGAGTACAACGCCTGGGGCGGCAAATATCCGCCGTATGACCTGGATAACCAGATTCCCCGGCGGATGGCGGAAGCGCTTGGCGTGCCCTGTTTTGATGGCGGCATGGTGCTGGAAGGCGGCTCGATCGATGTCAACGGCGAAGGGTTGGTGCTGACGACCGAGGCGTGCCTGCTCAACCCCAATCGCAACCCGCACCTCACCCGCGAGCAGATCGAGCAGCGGCTGTGCGATTATCTCGGTGTCTCGAAGGTGCTCTGGCTCGGCGACGGCATCGTCGGCGACGATACCGATGGGCACATCGACGACCTGGCTCGCTTCGTTGCCCCCGATACGATCGTGACAGTCGTGGAGCAGAACCCGGCGGACGAAAACTACGATGCACTCCAGGACAATCTGCGCCGTTTGCGAGGTATGACCGACGAGCGCGGCGGCGCCCTGCGCATCGTGGAACTGCCAATGCCGCCGGCTGTCATCTACGAAGGGCGACGCCTGCCCGCTTCATATGCGAACTTCTATATTGCCAACCAGGTCATTCTGCTGCCTGCATTCAACCATTCCAACGACGAGCGCGCAGCAGCAACGCTGGCAGAACTGTTCCCCGACCGTGAAGTTGTGGCGATTGACTGCACTGATATCGTCTGGGGTCTTGGCGCCTGGCATTGTTTGACTCAGCAAATACCGGCAGTGTAATCACCCGCTGAGCCCGGCATACACACCGGCAGCGACAGCGCCACCCGCCAGCGAACTGAGAAAGTTGACCATGTCGTTGTTCATCCAGCGCCAGCCGCGCACCAGGGGATAGGTGCGCCCCTCGCGCGATGCGCGCTTTTCGGTTTCACCGGACGGCGCACGATACATTGCCTGCACGGTGGCGCCGAGCAAACTGTCGAACAGGCTCCCGGCGATGCCGCCAACGAGCGCCGCAGGCAATAACAGAGGAAGCCAGTTTCTGTATTCGGCAATCATCAGCGCCAGTGCTGCGGCGCCAATCAGGAGCGCACCCGCAGCTGAAGCGCCGAGTCCATAGAGTGTCACGCCACCGGACGTGCCAGGCGACACGACCCTGCCCGAGGTGATCAGGCGCGGCGGGTGCGGACTGAGGACGCCGATCTCGGTTGCCCATGTATCGGCGGTAACCGTCGCCATCACACCGACGTATGCCGCCAGAAGCACGGACGGCTCGCCGGTCAACCCATAGATGAGGGCAAGCGCCGCGCCTGCACCGCCATTGGCGAGCGCCTGCCAGATGTCGCGCCGTCCGCCTTTCTCGAACTTCTCACCGGCGATGCGCTGCTTCTGCGCCTGCCGAAAATGGGAAAGCGCACTGGACGACACAAAAAAGACGATCAACAGGCATCCCCATGTCCAGCTGCCAAAACCAAAGGTGAGCGTTCCGGTCAGAACGGCGCCAAGCCATCCACTCCGATCAAGCGACTGTCGGCGGTAGGCGACTGCGCCAATCGCAGCGCTCAATACCAGTCCAGAAGCAATCCGGGGAATATCGATCATGGCGTTCGACGGCAGAAAAACGACGCCATGCATCATACCACAGGTGCGGGGAATGTGGAACGTGAAACGTGCGAACGTGGAATGAGGAACGTGCTCGACCCTTGAGGTCTCGCGCCGGTTGACCGGAGGCTGCCGCTGCGCCTCGCCGGTGGCACGAACCGCTGCACCTGTCAATGCCATGTTTGATTTCAGAATGCTACGCCTGGCATCACAACGCCCGAAACCGCATATGGCAATGCAGTATTATCAACGATAACCGGTACGACAACGAGACATCGCTTGATGATCGCGCCACAAAGGCGCGAAGTCCACAAAGTTCACGCCTATGGCTCTCACTCTGTCAAGCTCGTTGTACTTTCGCAGGCAACGGTTTACGATTGCAGGTTCAGGGGGACGCTCCCAAGACCAAGCGGCGGCGGCGGGACGACGTTCGCAAGCGTCACGAGATGTCGCCCCGCCGCAGCAAAAACACTATGAGTACGATACGTCTGAGCACGCACCTTTGCATTCCACAGGCAATCTCATTGCGGTGTAAGACGTGAGCGCCCCAACCTCAACGGTCTCAAACATAGAACGTGCGAACGTCGGAACATGGGCAACGCGCGAACGTGCAATGTGAGAACGTAGAAGCATGGGTGTCAAGGTTGGACATCTGTGCAAAGAGCGCGACGGCATTCGTTTATTCGTTGCCCATTCGTTGACAGCGGGAATGGTACAGCATGGGGAATATGGGAACGTGCGAACGTCATCATACGACGATCTCAAAATCTCGCAATCTCGTAATTTCACAATTACGCAATCACGCAATTCAGGCGTTCACACGTCCAGTTTCCTAACCCCCGATCCGTCGGGCAAGTGCGGTCAGCGCATGATCAAGATCAGGCTCGATCATACCTGCGACCTGATCGGCAGGGACCATTGCAGCTAGCGGGCCGAGCATCGGCGTGAGATCAATCGTCAGTTTCACCCTCAGATCAGTCTCTTTCCCATCCGGCACGAACGACCAGCGTGACTCGACGCTCACCGGGTGGCGCGATGTAAAGACAACCTCGCGATCCTGCTGCCACTGGACATCGCCTTCAGAGCGAATAGTCGCAAACGGACCCACCGCCATATGGGTTGCAACGCGCGCGTTGGATGTCCCCCGGTGCAACACTTCGACTTTCTTTACCCGAGGGAGCAGCCCTGCCAGCGTCTGCGGATCAGAGAGCGTGGCAAAAACATGCTCTGCACTTGCCGCAATCCGCCGGTTGCGCTCGACCGTTACCACCAGATTGTTGTTCGTTTTTGTTTTGCCCCACGTCAGATCACCGGGTCGAACTGTGTTCATGTGCGCCTCCTGTGCGGCGGATCGCCGCGACCGTCACGAATACGACGAGTGTTGCAGGCATCAGGGTTGCGGGGATTCTTGACCTTGCGACATCTCTAATTATACTACGATTTTGTGCAATTGATGGATGTAAGGTGTGCAAAGCGTAGAGACATTGCACGGCAACGTCTGCACCGTCGCCGTTTGGTGGCGGAGAGACGTTGCACAGCAACGTCTCTCCTGCTATAATATCGGCGGCAATTGACAACCCGGCATCAGGCAACGGAGAGCACCGTCATGGCAGAAAAGAAATCGAAAACCGACGTTACCGCGCGCGACAAGAGCGGCAAAGTCACCAATCATAACTGTGCAAACTGTGGTGAGCGCATCATGAACGACCGTGAGATGGTCGTGGTTATGGACGGTCGGCGCCGCAATAAGACCTACCATCACCGTGCGTGCTTCCAGAAGGCGGTTGTATAAGCGCGCTGCACGGTTCTGGCGAGCGTCATCGGCTCATCCGTTGCGTGCGGGTGAGCCGATCTGTTATCTAGGGCGTTGTATGGTCGAAGATCGCACGCTGATCGAGTTTCCGGCGCAAGGCGCGACAACCGTTGCGTTGTGTGAGCCTTTTGGCGTATTGTGCTGCCAGGCCTCCGGTCCAGGCGGGCATCCGCTCCGCGTGCTGATCGATACCGGCACCGATCCCTCGGCGGTAGATGCACGGCTCGCGCGTCGGCTTGCACTGCCAACCGGCGGCAGCGGCATCGGGCAAGGCGCCGCCAGCGACACGGTTGCCTTCACCGAAGCTGTGTTTCCCTGGTTGCGCCTGGGCAATGGAGATGCTTCCGGCAGCCAGGCGTTGACCATCCGCGATCTCTATGCGCCTGCGCTTGATCTGAGCGGGCTGCCCTTCGCGGTGGGCGTCGTCCTCGGGTATAGCGTTCTGCGTCATCTGACGCTGCGGATCGATTTTCGAACACGCTCACTGGTGCTGGCGCACCCTGACCTGGGATTTCCACCAATGGGCGCCGCCGGCGTTGTGATGCCTCTCTCGTTCTTCGAACATTTCCCGGCAATTGGCGATCTGGTGATCGATGACATTGTCATCCCACAGGCGACGATCGATACCGGCTCGAATGCAGCCGTTACTGTCAGTCCGGATCTGGCGGCGCGCCTGGGGTTGCACGAAGATGGCGCCGATGTGCGCATTGTTCGGGGGGAGGGGTTTGGCGGCGGCGGGGAAGTGGTGCGCCGCCGCTTCGATCAGGTGCGTCTGGGACCGTTTACTCTGACGGATGTGGATGTCGATGCGCCGCTGACGTGGGCGGGTGATCTGGGGCGCGCATCACGCGCCAACATCGGCATGCACTTGCTTGCACGCTTCGCGACTGTCATTATTGATTACGGACGGGAACAGGCTGGTTTTGAACCATTATAGGGCATTGCAAGCGATATTCGCACATTTTGGGCATTCTTCGTCGGCATACGGTCCATGATCGGGGCAATCGCCTCCTGGGGCGTCATCCGGCAGATCGTCGTAATCCATGGCGCTGGCTCCTCCAGTGATTGATTGTTCCTGGAAAAAACCATATGCACCACGGGTATGTACTACCAATATGAGGAATTAACGAAATGATTAACCGATGTTGCCTGGTACTACATCTTGTACGCCACTCCGCCACAGCTCGCCTGATAGCTGATGAATGTTCAATTGGTTGGGACGCAACCGCTTCAGGAAATGCCCCGCAAAATTGAGCGAACCGTGGGTTCCACAATCAAAAATGGTGTCAGCCGGAAGATGCGCCGCTTCTTCCCAGCATACGCCGTATGAGCGCCCGTTCTTCAGGACCGAATGTGCCAAGCGCCCAGAGCGCTGCCAGGTAGATCAGCACTCCGACCACGATCGCCAGCCATGGCGAGAGACCAAGCGCGGGCCACATGGCAGCGCCCATTACGAGTGAGGCGGTAGCCGGGCGCCACATAAGGCGCAGAAGTGGCGGCATTGCGCCTTCACGCCGCAGGGTGCGCAAAAATGGCAACAATAGCACCAGCTCAGTTGCAACCGTCACTACCGCCGCTGCCAGATACCCATACATTGGGATGAACAGCAGGTTCATCCCCAGGTTGAAGACCGCGCCAATGACAAACGCTACCGTAATTGCGCGCTGTCTTCGCAGCGCGATGAGCACGTACTGGGTCACACCGTTCGCATACGAAAGCGGCAGGTACCAGATCAGGATCGCCAGCGCCAGCGCTGCGCCTGGCAGGAATGCCTGCCCGCCGATCACTGCAATGATGAACGGCGCAAGCAGCGTTCCGCCAACCGCGACGGGCCAGGCGAGGAGTTGCAGCAACCCGAGCGCGCGGTGATACATGCGTTCGAGGGCGACGCGATCTGTCACTGCGTAGCGCGCCAGGAGCGGAAAGAGCGCCGCCACGAAATAGGGCGGCACGATCTGCGTCATGTTAATGACCTTGTAAGCTGCATCATACAGTCCAAGCGCGGCTGCGCCAGCTTGCGCCCGCAGCAGCACCACATCGAACCGAAAAAAGACCGCCAGCAACAGGCTGTTCAGCAGCAGCGGGAATCCTTCACGCAACAACTCACGTCCGGTGGGCCAGTCCCACACCAGCGGCGCACGGAACAGCATCCGCCGCTGCAGCGCGTAGAACACCACAGCATTCAGGATGGTCGCCGCCAGCGCGACCGCTGCCAGCGCCACCACCCGAGATGGTACGTCGGGTGCCATCAGAAGCGCCCCAACCCCGGCAAGGGTCTTTGCCACATTCGTCAGCAGCAGTATCAGCGCCGTCACTTCCATGCGCTGGTATGCCTGAAACGACGCCGAGCAGGCTGCAGCGAGCGCCGCCGGGTACAGGTGGATCATGAGCAATGCCAGCGCCGTGATCTCGGCGCTGCTCAGCGGTCGTTCGATCAGCGA
>JBEPYG010000148.1:0-10393 GCA_041641515.1 Roseiflexus sp. | reverse complement strand
ACTATCTGGCGGCGCTGTACGCGATCGGGCTGTACGCCGGCGGTATTACGCCTGGTCAGTCGGGCGATTTTATCAAGGCATGGTATCTGCGTGAGCGTGGGGTGCCGCTGGCGCCTGGGCTGCTCAGCATTCTGCTTGATCGCCTGTTCGATTTTGTGATCTGGGCGGTGATGGCGGTGCTGAGCTTGGCGGCATTTATCGATGTGTTTCCCGCCGAAACGCGCGGCGTTGTGCAACTGGCGACAATCGGTTTTGCAGCTGCGGTACTGATCGCCACACCGGGGTTGATGGCGCGCGCACCGCGGGAATGGGCGCTGGGACTGGCGCTGCCGCTGCTGCGCGGGCGCCTGCGCGCGGCGCTCGAACGCCTGCGCGATCAGTTTGCCCCGCTCAGTCTGCGTTTCACGCCGCTGGCGCTGCTGCTGATCAGCACCATCGGCTCGGCGACTTCGACCTTTGTGCGCATTTACCTGATGTATCTGGCGCTGCGCCTGGACGATATTCCAGTCCTCGAAATCCTGGCAGCCACCGGGTTGATCGCCATCCTCCAGGCGCTGCCGATCAGTTTTGCCGGGGTCGGGGTGCGTGATGCCGTACTGATCGCTATGCTGCAACGCCACGGGCATCCCGCCGAGATTGCGCTGAGCTTGTCGGCGCTGTTTTTGCTCATCAATATTCAGCATATCCTGATCGGCTTCCTGGTATCGCTGCGCTATCCACCAGGCGAGAAGGCGTCGTCGATGGAGCAGGAACTGAAAACCGAAAACTGATAACTAGAAACCAAAAATCAAGAAATCCAGTCACTGTTTACGTGCAGAGGTTCGGGAAAGAGCCTTCGAGATCAAGAACCAGCGGTATAGATTTCACAAACCCTCTGAGACGTCTCTCCGCCGACTCAAAATACTATGGTTACAATAAGCATGAACACTCTTGAAATAAAAAAATGAGAACAAAAATTAACAAATCGAACACAGATTTGCAGTCAGATCCCCGTGAAAACCGGTCACACCCCTTATCTCCCATCGGACACCACATGCGGCAGACACTGAGACATATTATATTGCTCGTGATTGTGGGTATTACCATCGGCGCATGCGGTGCAACGACAACCGTTGTTGAGGAACGGGTCGTCGATGGTTTGACCATTACACTCGAACGACCGGCGCAACCGGTGGCGTTGCGCGACTATTCGTTCACAGCAACGATTACTGACACTGCTGATCGACCGGTTGAGGCGACCCTGGTGTATTTCGACTTTACCATGCCCCAGATGGAAATGGGCGTGCACCAGCCAATCGCCGACCAGCTTGGTCCTGGCAAATATGGCGTTCGCACCCTGTATTCGATGGAGGGAGACTGGCGTATCACTGTTGTTGCCACCATTGATGGGCGCGATGTGCGCGCCTGGTTCGACCATTCGGTTCTGCCGCCATGACAGCACAAAGGATATTTGTATGGCTCAATCATCTGTTCGCTGGGGTATTCTGAGCACAGGACGGATTGCCGGCGTGTTTGCCGAAGCGCTGCAGTCGCTCGACGACGCGCAACTGGTTGCAGTCGGGTCACGTAGCGCCGACGCTGCTGCCGCGTTTGGCGACCGCTTCAATGTGCCGCGCCGCTATGCCTCCTACGAGGAACTCGCTGCCGATCCCGACGTTGACATCATCTACATCGCCACGCCGCACGCGCTGCACGCCGAAAACTGTTTGCTCTGCCTGCGCCACGGGAAAGCGGTGCTGTGCGAAAAACCGTTTACGATCAATGCACGCCAGGCAGCAGACGTGATCGCAGTTGCCCGTGAGCGCGGTCTGTTCCTGATGGAAGCAATGTGGACCCGCTTCCTTCCGGCGATTGTGCGCCTGCGTGAACTGCTAGCTGCAGGCGCAATCGGCGAGGTGCGCATGATCGCATCTGATTTTGGCTTCCGCACCGACGTCAATCCACGCAGCCGTCTGTTCGATCCGGCGCTCGGCGGGGGAAGTTTGCTCGATGTGGGGGTCTATACCGTCTCCCTCGCATCGATGGTCTTCGGCGGTGAACCAGAGCGCATCGCAACGATGGCGCACCTCGGCGCAACCGGCGTTGACGAGGAGGCAGCGATGATCCTCGGCTACGACGGCGGGCGAATGGCGGTGCTGTGGAGCGCCATTCGCACCGAAACGCCGCACGAAACGACGATAATGGGCACGGAAGGGATGATCCGCGTCCATCCGCAGTGGTGGCGCGCCAAAACCATCACCCTGAGCCGCAGCGGGCGCGCCGATGAGGTGATCGACCTACCGTACCAGGGAAACGGGTATCAGTTCGAAGCAATCGAGGCCATGCGCTGTTTACGCGCCGGTCTCAATGAAAGCTCGGTGATGCCGCTCGATGAGACGCTCGGTATTATGCGCATACTGGACGCCATTCGGGCGCAGTGGGGGCTGACCTATCCAATCGAATAAGGAGCACAACCATGCAGTACGGACATGTTCCCGGTATCGACAAACCGGTATCGCGTCTGGTTCAGGGGTCGGTCATGATCTCGACGCACGATCTGGAGGGCAGTTTCCGCCTGCTCGATGCAGTATTCGAGATGGGATGCAATACCTTCGATACGGCGCATGTGTATGGGCAGGGTGACAAAGAACGCGCAATGGGGCGCTGGGTACACGAACGCGGCATTCGTGAACAGGTGGTGATCATCGGCAAGGGCGCGCATCATAACGCCGACCGCAAACGGGTCACCCCTTTCGATATTACTGCCGACCTGTTCGACTCGCTGGCGCGCTTCAAATTCGAATATATCGACCTCTACCTGCTTCACCGCGACGATCCGTCGGCGCCGGTCGGCCCGATTGTCGAGGTGCTGAATGAACACCTGGCAGCCGGACGTATCCGGGCATTCGGCGGGTCGAACTGGAGCCATCGACGGATCGCCGAGGCGAATGAATACGCTGCTGCCCACGGATTGACGCCATTCGTCGCCAGCAGCCCGAATTTCAGTCTGGCGGAGCAGTACCGCGAACCGTGGGAAGGATGTATCAGCATCAGCGGTCCGCAGAATGAAGAGGCGCGCGCCTGGTATGCCGAACAGCGCATGCCCCTCTTCACCTGGTCGAGCTTGGCAGGCGGATTCTTTTCGGGTCGGCTGCGGCGCGACAACTTGGACACCTTCGAGGATTATCTCGATAAACTGGCGGTCTATTCCTACGCCGGCGAAGAGAACTTTCGCCGCCTGGAGCGTGTGCAGCAACTGGCTGAAGCGAAAGGATTGAGCATTCCACAGGTTGCGCTGGCATACGTCATGAGCCAGCCGCTCGACATTTATGCGCTGGTCGGGTGCCGCACACCGGAGGAGTTTGCCGCCAACGTCGCTGCGCTGGAGGTGCGCCTGACGCCCGAAGAGTGCGCCTGGCTCGACCTGCGGCGTGATGAACGGTGATCGTCGTGTCGGCAAACGCGGCCCACGTCGATAGCGTTTCCCTGGGCGGAACGAAAGATTCATTGCAAGCTTTCGTTCCGGCTCAGGCTTCGTGCCTGTCCGAAAAAACCGTCCCTACGATACGCACTGTGCGTTTCTCAGGGTGCTGAATACTCTACGTTCCTCTGCGTACTCTTCACGAACAGGTGCAGCACAGTACCAATTGAAACTGAACAAGCGGCATGCGCACGCTCACCAGAGCACATTGCAATGCTATCACAGCAATCTACAATCCAAAATTGTGCGGAGCCGAGCCTGCAACTGAACGTGCTCAATTTCAATGCCATCACAGCAATCTACAATCCAAAATCTACAATCTAAAATGGTATAAAATAGCCCCGAGGGCGCCTGTTCGCACATCGTGCACCCATGGCAAAGGTTCACACCTAGGCGCAAAAGGCAAGCGTAGCAGCGTAAGCCTCCCGCTCTTGTCGTGCATACGAGGGCAGGATGCCATCGCTCCCGACAAAGTGTGAACCTGTACCACATGGTTTTTTGCGTCGGCGGAGCGACGCGCCATGGCGCTTGCGGCTGTCATACCGCCGCCGATTCCTGTTCACAGGGGCATTTCCCCTATCTCATGATCGTGAACAGGCGCCCCTCAGGTCACCCAGAGACAGTCATACACGACCAGTATATCTACGAGGATGTTTCATGGCACGAAAGCGCGCTCTCATTACCGGCATCACAGGGCAGGATGGTTCGTACCTGGCAGAGTTTCTGCTCGAGCAGGGATACGACGTCATCGGGATGATCCGGCGCTCCAGCACCGTCAACTTCGAGCGTATTCGCCACATTCAAGATCGCATCACACTCACTCCCGGCGACCTGCTCGATGAAGTTTCGCTCATCCACATGCTGCGCGAACACCGACCAACCGAAGTCTACAATCTGGCGGCGCAGAGTTTTGTACAAACCTCGTTCTCACAACCGGTATTTACCGGCGAAGTGACCGCACTCGGAGTGACACGCCTGCTCGACGCCATTCGTATCGTCGATCCGGACATCCGGTTCTACCAGGCCAGTTCGTCCGAGATGTTCGGCAAGGTCGTCGAAGTGCCGCAGCGCGAAACCACCCCCTTCTACCCGCGCTCGCCATACGGCGTCGCCAAGGTCTACGGCCACTGGATCACCGTCAATTACCGCGAAAGTTACGGCATGCACGCGAGCAGCGGCATTCTCTTCAACCACGAATCACCGCGCCGTGGTCTAGAGTTCGTGACCCGCAAAATCTCTCACGGTGTGGCGCGCATTGCACTCGGTCTCGACCACGAATGACGCCTGGGCAACCTCGATGCGCAGCGCGATTGGGGATACGCCGGCGACTATGTGCGCGCCATGTGGCTGATGCTCCAGCAGGACCAGCCTGGGGACTACGTGGTTGCTACCGGGCAGACGCACTCGGTGCGACGGTTCTGTGAACTCGCGTTTGGCTATGTGGGGCTCGACTATCAAAAGCACGTTGTGGTCGATGAGCGCTTCTTCCGTCCGGCTGAGGTCGATCTGCTGGTCGGCGATCCCTCGCGCGCGCGTGAGCAACTGGGGTGGAAGCCGGAAGTATCATTCGAGCAACTGGTGGAGATGATGGTTGACGCTGATATGCGCATGATGCGCGGTTGACCTTCCAGCGTCTGATTGCAGCAGACTGTGGCAGAGAGGTAACCGCTCATTCGGGGGAAGCCCCCGCGATCAGGAGCCGGCGGCGGGATAGCGTTCGCGAGCGCCACGAGACGTTGCCCCGCCGACGCGTAAACACCACGGGGACGAGACGCGTGAACGCTTACGGAGCAGGGCGCCCCGAGAAGCTACCGATACCTATTTCTTCTGCTTCAACTGATCGGCATAGATTCGGTCGAGACGGTTCATCTCACGCACGGCGATGGTCTCGATAAAGCGCGGCATATCGCGCACCGGTAACACCGATTTGTAGCCAACGCGCAGAAAGCGGTGGATATCGGTCATGCCGAGCATATCCGCCAGACCTTTTGTGCGATCCAGCGCAATGCCCATAAGCGGATTGCGTGTCAGGCGCGCGACATTGTAGAGCGACTGACGCACCAGTTCGATCTGGCGCACCCGGTCAGCGTAATTATCCGCCAGACGATAGGCGCGTTCATACATCGTCATATCGAAATCGAGCGGCGCCCCCAGCGCAATCAATTGCTCGACAACCTCATTGTCCAGACGATTCGTCAGATCGAGCAGCTCGAGCACCTGCTCGACATCGCGAATAACCACTCCCGGAAAACTCTGGACGAGCAGGTGCAAACGGCGCGCCTGTGTATCACGCGCGCTAAAGTCGCGCGGACCGTATAATTCGGTAAAGAAGAACTCGCCAACCAGCCTATACTGCGGCTCAGCAGCGAGATCCGCATAGTCGCGGCGGAGTCGGTCGGATTGCAGCGCCTGAAGCGCAACCCGGTACGGCGCACGATGTGGCATGATGACAGTCGATCGCGGAGAACAGCTCCACGCCTTGCTAAGACGCCAGCGCTTCCTCGAAGATGCGCACAGCGTCGCGAATCTGGTCTTCCTCGACAATCAACGGCGGAATGAAACGAATCACGTTATCGTATGGGCCGCAGGTCAGCAGGAGCAATCCACGATTGCGACATGCAGCGACGACACGTTTCGCCAGCGCAGCATCGGGCATTCCGTCCGCCGTCATCAGTTCGACGCCGATCATTAATCCCAATCCGCGTACATCGCCAATCGACGGGAACTGTGCTTTGATGCGCAGCAATTCCGCTTTCAGCAATCTGCCCTGACGCGCTGCGTTTTCGACTAGACGCTCCTCGCGCATCGCCCGGATCGTCGCGACTGCAGCAGCGCAGGCGACAGCGTTGCCGCCATAGGTGCCGCCATGCGACCCTGGTTGCCAGCGTTCCATGATTGCGCGTCGTGCAATGATACCAGAAAGCGGCAGCCCTGATGCAATGCCTTTGGCGACGGTCATCACATCGGGCGTGATACCAAAATGCTCGATGGCGAAGAAGCGTCCGGTGCGCCCAAAGCCGCTCTGCACTTCATCGACGATCAGCAAGATGCCATACCTGTCGCAGATCTGGCGCAACCCTTGCAGAAACGATACAGGCGGAACGATATAGCCGCCCTCGCCAAGCACCGGTTCGACCAGCACAGCTGCAACATTCTCCGGTGTTGTCTGCGTGTGCAGCATGTGCTCAATCTGCCGCAGCGGATTGCCGCAGCATCCGGCGTCATCGGGAGCTGCGCCGGAAATCGCGGACGGATCGGCGCCAGCAGCACGTGCGACCGCACAATGGAAACATGCCGCATACGGCGCAAAGTGAACGCCCGCAGGCAATGGCGCAACAGCGTAACGGTACTTGCCCTTGCTGCTGGTGAGCGCAAGCGCGCCCGCCGTGCGCCCGTGGAACCCGCCCTCGAAGGCGATGACATCGCTCCGTCCGGTTGCCTGGCGCGCCAGTTTGATCGCGCCTTCGACCGCCTCGGCGCCGCTGTTGCTGAAGAAGAAACTGTCCAGTTCCGGCGGAACGATGGTGCGCAGTTCGGCGACCAGTTCCAGCATCGGACGATGATAGACGATATTCGCCTGACCGTGCAGCAGCAACCCGGCCTGCTCACGAATTGCCGCTACCACGCGCGGATGGCAGTGGCCTGTGTTCGTCACTCCGATGCCACAGGTGAAGTCGAGATAACGCCGTCCTTCGACATCGTACAGATAGACCCCTTCGCCGCGCTCGACCAGAATATCGCTGTAGCGCGCCCAGACAGGTGAAAGATACGCTGCCTGATCGAGCAGCTCCGTTGCTGATGGTGTCGTCATTGTCCATCCCCTCGGTCTAGCGATCGCTCAGACGCGCCAGTGCTGCACGCGCCTCGTTCGCCCACAGCGAATCGTCGCTCTGATTGGCGACCGTCTCGAACGATCGAATAGCCGCATTCAAATCTCCAAGTTGCTCTTCCGCACGTCCCTGATAATACCGCGCTTCCGGGTAGTCGCCGTTGCGCCGGTTGACGGCTTCGCGAAAACGATTGACCGCCGCCGGAACGTTGCGCTGCGCGAGATAGACCCGTCCCAGCCAGTAATGCGCCTCGGCGAAATTGGGGTCCAGCCGCGCGGCGATTTCGAGATCATCGCGCGCCTCGCTCAACCGGTCGGCGCGGATCAGGATCAACGCTCGATAATAGTGCGGCTCAGCCAGGCGTGGATTGACATCGATAGCGCGTTTATAGGCATCGAGCGCGCGCGTGCTGTATCCCTGCCGCTCGTAGATTTTCCCTAACAACAACAATGCCTCGGCATAACGCGGCCGCTGTTCCAGCGCCCGAGTGACCTCGCGCAATGCTTCGTCAACGAGCCCTTTGCCAAACTGCGCCTGCGCCAGTCCAAAGTGCGCTTCCGGAAAATCGGCGCGTAACTGAAGCGCCTGCCGATATTCCGCAATTGCGCCATCAAGATCGCCGGTACGCATCCGCGCCTCGCCCAGCCAGAGCCGTGCATCTGCCGACTGTGAGTCGCCCTGGACAGCATTCAGAAAATGTCCTGCCGCTATCGACCAGTCGCCGCCTGCCGCCGCCACGCGTCCGAGACCAATATGCGCCGCTGCCAGTGTCGGATTTTGCTGGAGCGCGACACGATACTGCTGAGCAGCTTGCGGCAGGTTGCCACGCTTCAGAGCAATATCTCCCAGCAATGCCAGCGCCTCGGGGTAGACCGGCTGCCGTTCCAGCGCCCGGCGCACCGCCTCATCGGCAGCGTCGAGGCGTCCGACCCCCAGATACGCCAGCGCCGCCTGATACCGGAATGATGCACTAGCTGGTTGTAGCGCGATTGCGCGCTCATACGCCGTGACAGCGGCATCATATTCACGGAGGGCGATCAGTGTTGCGCCGATCTGCGCCAGAACTGCCGGATCGCTGGCGCCGGCGTCGAGCGCGGCTTCGTAGCGTCGCGCCGCTGCACGGTCATTCCCCGCGCGTTGCTCCAGATATGCCAGCATCAAATGCGAAGGAACATGCCGCGGATTCGTATTGACTGCCGCCTCAAACTGACGCGTCGCCTGTTCGATGTCTCCCAGATCGGTCAACACAAGCCCAAGTTCATGGGCAATGTCAGCATACGCCAGAGCGCCGCGGGCAGTGTTCCGCAGTCCGCGCTCCAGCACGCTGCGCGCCGCATCAAGACGCCCCACAGCACGGTAGAGTCGGCTCATCTCGATCATCGCAGCAGCTTGATTGCGCTCCACCAGCGGCATCAGAATCTGCTCCGCTTCCGCATACCCCTCTGAACCGCTTAGGCGGAGCACACGCGCCAGTGCAAGCGCTTCATCGACGCCGGTGCGATGTTCAGCAAGCCAGCGCCGCTGGGCAATAGCTTCCTGCCACTGCTGTTCCTCCTCTGCCAGTTCAGCCAGGCGAACACGCGCCGGAAAGTAGGCTGGATTACGTTGCACCGCTGCTTCGAGCAACTCTCGCGCCCGCTCGCGGTTCTGGGGCAATGTCAGCATCGCCTGATAGAACCATGGTTCCGGTCGTTCCGGCGCCAGGCGCGCCGCAGTCTCGAAAGCTGTGCGCGCGTCGTTCTCCTGGTCGTTCACCAGCAGCGCTCGACCGCGCAGGATGGTTAATTCAACGTTGCCCGATTGCACCTGCTCAAGCATCTCGATCTGGCGCAGCGCATCGGTTGCTGGCGACCATGTGCGCGTCAGGCCGACCCAGATCGCGGCCAGGCCGGTTGGCGCGCGCGTGTCGCGCAGGCGCGCGAGTTCCACCTCAATGACCGCCAGCCAGAAGCGATAGCGACGGATTGCCAGATCGGCGCGGCGCACCTGATGCATGGCAATACTGCCATCGATCCGGCGCTGCTCCGAGTCAGCGGCGGCGGCCCGCTTGCTCCATTCCTGCTCGAGGTTTGCAGCTTCACGAAGCGCAAGCGAAATATCGCTGAGGATTTGATTCAGATCTGCTTCCTTGAGCAATGGAGCGCTATCCAGTTCCCAGAGCAACGGATCGCGCGCATCGACCAGACGCGCCGTTCGCAACAGCGCTCGCTCGCTCTGAACGCTTGCGCGCAACCGGGCATTCATCAGCGGGCGCAGATCGAATGGAACGATGCGGTCATCGGCGCCAATCTGACGGGTAGCGTCGCTGAGCGTTGCTGATGCCGCATCGAACTGGCCGCTGAGACGATATGCTTCAGCAAGCGTCACGAGCAACGGCGTCGACGGCCGTAATAATCGCCGCGCCTGTTCGAGCGACACGGCAGCAGCAGCAGGGTCGCCCGACCGCAATTCCTCGAGCGCCAGGTTATAGCGCAGTTCACCAAGATCCTGCCCCTGCAAGAGGGTTATCGCCTGATTGAACGAATCGCGCGCCGCCGGATCACCCATGTCGTGCTGCACAGCGCCCAGAGAAACGTAGAGGCGCGCCAGTTCGTCAGGCGGCGCGTCGGGCATGGCAGCAATCGCGCGACGAAATTCATTCACTGATTGCTCATAGTTGCCGCGCGCCCACCAGGTCATTGCGCGCAGCGCGCGCAACAGGCCGGGGCGTAACGCTGGCTGTTCGCGTTCCAGATTATCGAACACCGCGACCGCAGCGCTGTACTGTCCGTTGTTATAATCCGCCAGCGCACGCACCAGGCGCGGCAAAACGATGCGACCGTTGATTGGCTGCGTGGAAAGGGGGTAGACCGTTGGCAACGCAAATCGTCCGACAAAACCATCGAGACTGGCAAACGCCTGGATGCCACGTGGCGCGTAGATGAGCATCGGCGTCAATGTAGCTGCATCGAGCATCCCGCCAGGCGCAATCTCGCCAATAATGATGGCATCGGCGTGATTCGCTCGCAGAAGCGCCAGCGCTGCCTCCCGATCCACCGGCGCCGCATCGATCCGTCGAATAGTCACACCCGACCCGGCTGTGGCGACCAGCACGTCCGTCAGT
>JBEPYG010000147.1:0-10433 GCA_041641515.1 Roseiflexus sp. | reverse complement strand
CGTGCACAGTTCGATGCCGCCATGCCCGAAGAGTTCTGGCGCGAGGTCGTTGATCGCTGTGCAGTCGAAGCGCCCGACACGCTCCTTCTCGCGGAAGCCTTCTGGCTGATGGAAGGGTATTTTGTGCGCACGCTCGGTATGCATCGCGTCTACAACAGCGCCTTCATGGTCTGCCTGCGCGACGAAGAAAACGCCAAGTACCGCCAGATCATGAAGAATGTCCTCGAGTTCGATCCGGAGGTGCTGCGCCGCTTCGTCAACTTCATGAACAACCCCGACGAGCGCACGGCGGTCGATCAGTTCGGCAAAGACGATAAGTACTTCGGCGTTTGCACCATGCTGGTGACGATGCCAGGGTTACCGATGTTCGGGCACGGTCAGATCGAGGGGTTCGCCGAGAAGTATGGCATGGAGTACTACCGCGCCTACTGGGACGAGACCCCCGATGAGTGGCTGATCGCCCGGCATGAGCGCGAGATCTTTCCGTTGCTCCACCGCCGCTACCTGTTCGCCGGAACTGACAACTTTCTGTTGTACGATTTCTACATGCCCGATGGTCATGTGAACGAAGATGTCTTCGCCTACTCGAACCGCCATGGTGATGAGTGCTCTCTGGTGATCTACCACAACCGTTACGCCCGCGCGAGCGGCTGGGTACGCCTCTCGGCAGCGTTCATGGCGCGCACCGACAGAGGCGATCAACGCGCGCTGACGCAACGCACCCTCGCCGAAGGTCTGGCGCTGCGCGCTGGCGACAACAACTACACCATCTTCCGCGACCATCGCAGTGGTCTGGAGTATATCCGCCACAGCCGCGATCTGGCGGAGCGTGGGCTGTACGTGGAACTCGGTCCTTACGACTGCCACGTGTTCATCGATTTCCGTGAAGTCACCGAGCGCCCCGATGGACGCTACGGGCAGATCACCGCCTATCTGGGCGGACGCGGCGTGCCGAGCATCGACATCGCACTGCGCGAGATGTTCCTCCAGCCGGTGCTGACTCCCTTCCGCGCACTGGTCAGCGCCGCGATGCTACGCGAACTGGCAGCATGGGCGGATCGGCGCGCTGTTCACAGCGGCGTTCTGACAGACCTCGATGGCGAAGAAGACATTGCTGACAGTATGCTCGAAGGACCCGACGCGGCAGATGAGCCGACACCAGAGGAACTGGAGGCGCTTGCACGCCGTCGCGCAGACGTCGAGAACGCTGCTCCATCAATCGGGGCACAGCCGGTCACTGAACGGCAAGAAGATGAATCCCCGGCAATCGAGCAGTTCGAGCAAAATCTGCGCGCCTTCCTGACCGAGTTCGCCGCGTTCAGCGGCGCAACCGCCGATACCGGCCGCATCGTCACCGATATTCGTCACCGTCTCGACACCGTCGCCGATCTACTGGTGTGCGCCGATGCTCGTCAGGCGCAACAGGTCGGCGCGCCGCTGGCAGACGATCCGTCACGCTGGGGAACCGCCGTCGCCTGGGCAATCCTCCATCGCCTGGGGCTGCTGTTCACCGACGATGACGTGGCAGGTCAGAGCCGCAGCTTGATCGACGAATACCTGCTTGGACGCGCGCTTCAGGCGACGCTGGCAGAGTTTGGCTACAGCGACGATGTGGCCGCCGATGCAGTCACGCTCGTCAAGGCGCTGACCGCACATCAATGCTGGCACGAGGAGTATGCCGGCGACGGACGCGCTCTGACCGCAGCATTGATGGCCGATGGCGATGTACAGTCGTTCACGCGGGTCAATCGCTTCCAGGGAGTCTTGTGGTTCAATAAAGAGCGCTTCGAGCGCCTCCTGCGCTGGCTGGAACTGATCGCCGCCGTCGCCCTGCGGGTGGAAGCGCCGCCCGATGCCGATACAATCGGCGCCGCATGCGTCCGCCTGGTCGAATCGCTGACGAAAGCTGCGGAACAGAGCGGCTACCGCGTCGAACAGTTGCTGGCGCCATCCCAGAGTGAAGAGACCCTGACAGACACAGGAGTAGTGTAATGCGTGCAATCCGTGTTCATGAGTATGGCGGACCAGAGGTGTTGCGCCTGGACGACGTTCCCGTGCCGGAACCCGGACCGGGTGAAGCGCGGGTGAAAATTGCAGCGGCAGGTGTGAACTTTATCGACATCTATCAGCGTAGCGGGCAGTACAAAGGCGCACTGCCGATGACGCTCGGCATGGAAGCCGCCGGGGTCGTAGACGCTGTCGGACCCGACGTCGCCGACGTGCGCGTTGGCGATCAGGTTGTCTACGCCATGCGCCAGGGCGCATATGCTGAGTATGCCATCGTTCCGGCAACGATGCTGGCGCCGGTTCCCGAAGGCATCGACCTGCAACAGGCGGCAGCGGTGATGCTCCAGGGGATGACGGCGCACTATCTGGCATACAGCACCTACCCGCTGCGCCAGGGTGATGTGGCGCTGATCCACGCTGCAGCCGGCGGCGTGGGTCTGCTGCTGATCCAGATTGCCAAACGCTGCGGCGCGCGGGTGATCGGCACGGTTTCAACAGAAGAGAAGGCGGCGCTGGCGCGCGCCGCCGGCGCCGATGAGATCATTCTCTACACGCAGGAAGATTTCAGCGCGGCGGTGCGTCGCCTGACCGACGGCGCCGGCGTCCACGTCGTGTACGACTCGGTCGGCAAGACGACCTTTGAGGGAAGCCTGAACTGTCTCCGGCCACGCGGCTACATGGTGCTGTTCGGGCAATCGAGCGGCGCCGTGCCGCCGTTCGACCCGCAAATACTGAATGCGAAAGGTTCACTCTTCCTGACGCGCCCCTCGCTCGGGCATTACCTGCTGACGCGCGACGAATTGCTCTGGCGCGCCGGCGATCTCTTCACCTGGATGGCGGCGGGTGAACTGAAGGTGCGCATCGACGCAACCTACCCGCTGGAACAGGCGGCAGAGGCGCACCGCGCTCTGGCGAGCCGCGCCACGAGCGGAAAGTTGCTGCTGCTTCCCTGAGGCATCCTTGTACGGGCACGGCGCGCCGTGCCCGTACCGGCATCACATCTACCGATCCTCATTCCGATCCAGCGTTGTATCCTGAAACGACGCCGGGTCCTCGATCGGCTCAAGGTGGGTGAACACCGTCGTATTCGGCAATGCCTGGCGCACATCACGCTCGACGCGCTCCAGCAGCGTATGACCACGACGGACGCTCCACGTTCCGGGCACCAGCACATGGAACGACACAAAACGGCGCGCCCCGGATTGCCGCGTGCGCAGGGCATGGAAAACGATCCCTTTGGCGCGGAATGGCGCCAGCGTCGCGTCCAGCACCTCACGTTCCGCCGCGGGTAGCGCTGTATCCATCAAGCCTGCCACAGAACGCCGCACCAACTGCACTCCCGACCAGACGATATGCCCGGCGACTGCCAGTGCGATCAGCGGGTCGAGCAGATACCAGCCGGTCAGACTGACCAGCGCCACACCAGCGATCACGCCGGCTGATGTGTAGACATCGGTCATTAGGTGGTGCGCATCGGCTTCGAGCGTGATCGACTCATAGCGCCGACCGGCGCGCAACAGAATCTGCGCCACACCCAGGTTCACCAGCGACGCAATGACTGCGATCGTCAGACCCAGACCCGGTTGCTCAATCGGTTGCGGGTGCAGCACGCGCTGAATTGCAGTAACCGCAATGCTCACCGCAGCAATCAGGATCAACGCCCCTTCCACACCGCTGGAAAAATATTCCGCCTTCTCATGACCGTAGGTATGATCCTCATCGGGCGGTTGCGCGGCAATCGTCAATGCAATCAGCGCAATAACCGCAGCTGCCAGATTAACCAGCGACTCCAGCGCATCCGACAACAAACCGACCGAACCGGTTACCACATAGGCGCCCGCTTTCAATGTAATGGTCACGATTGCCGCCGCAATCGAGAGCCAGGCGAAGCGGGTAAGTGAGGAACGTCCGTTCATGTCATTTCATTTTATACTGCCAGACACACCGCCAACTCTGCACCGATGCACACCGGCGCGAGTATGGTACACTGAAAGCATGACCATTGCGCCAACGGAAACGATTGCCGCAATCCACAACACGCCGCACCGGCTGGTGTTCGAGTTTGCCGGCGCCGGCAGCCTGGCGCTCTACTGGCTGCACAGCGTTCCCGGATCATCACGCACTGTGCTCGAAGCAACTGATCGGTATGCTGCGGCGTCACTCGCCGACCTGATCGGTCGCACACCGAAAACATTCGTTTCCACCGAAACAGCGCGTGCAATGGCTGAAGCTGCCTACAGGCGCGCCATGCGCCTGACCGACGGCGCCACACCGTGCCTCGGAGTCGCCTGTACTGCCACCATCGCCACCGACCGCGCCAAACGCGGATCCCACCGCTGCTCCGTTGCTGTGTACGATGGCACGATGGTGCGCACCTTCGATCTCATCCTCGCCAAAGGAGCCCGCGACCGCGCCGGCGAAGAACGCTTGATCAGCCTGGTGATTATACGCGCAATCGCCAGCACATGTGGCGTCGCAGCGCCCGATCTTGCACTGGAACCCTCCGAAACGCTGGAGGTGCAAGAATCGCTGCACTCCGATCCGCTGACGCTCCTCTTGCGGGGCGATGTCGCATGCGTCTTTGTTGGCATCGACGGGCGCGCATATCTGGAAGGAACACCGCCGGTTGCGTTGCTGTCCGGTTCGTTCAACCCGCTCCACGCCGGACACGAACAACTGGCGCAGGCGGCTGCGACCCTGCTCGGTGCACCGGTCGCATTCGAACTTCCAGTGTTGAACGCCGACAAGCCGCCACTGGGGTATGCTGAACTGGAACGTCGTCTCGACCAGTTTCGCGGGCGATACCCTGTTGTGTTGAGCCGCGCGCCGCTCTTTGTGCAAAAAGCCAGCCTGTTTCCTGGTTGCACATTCGTGATCGGCTACGATACCGCCATTCGGATTATTGATCCGCGCTACTACGACGGCGAGCTCGGGCGTGATGCCGCCTTCGCCGCGATCGCCGCGCAGGGATGCTCATTCCTGGTCGCCGGGCGCGTCAAGGACGGCGTCTTTCGCACCCTGGCGGACATTCGCCTGCCCTCCTCGCTGCACCCGCTCTTCCGTGAATTGCCTGAGCGCCTGTTTCGCGTCGATCTCTCATCAACCGCCATTCGCAACGCCTACGGCTCATGAGCAGCTACATATCCACCTGCCTCGGCATAATCGGCAGTTCATCGACGCGCACCGTCGGCGGAAGCGTACAGATCCACAGAATGACTTCCGCCACATCAACGGGCGTCATCAAACGGCGGCGGAACTCTTCGCCAGGATTGAGCGGCTCCAGCTCGGTATTGATCAAACCGGGGAAAATGGTCGTCACAAACACGTTGTACGGACGCAGTTCAGCGGCAAGCGCCTGACCGAGACCGTCGAGCGCAAACTTGGCGGCGCAGAACGGTGCAATATTGGCGACGCCGACTTTGCCGACGCGCGACGCGATGTTGATGATCGTGCCGGAACGCTGACGTTTCATATGCGGAACAACCGCACGCGCCGCATAAAACGTTCCGTGCAGGTTGGTTTCGATCACGAGGCGAAAATCATCGTTGCTGAATTGCTCGAGCGGTGCAATTTTGTGCGTGACTCCCGCCGAATTGATCAGAATATCGATCCGTCCAAACAGATTCAACGCACTTTCAATCAGTCGATCGACCTGTTCCGAGTCGGTCACGTCGGTGGGAATGGCAACCGCTTTACCCCCGTCGCCTGCAATCTCCGATACCAGCGTTTCGAGCCGTTCCCGACGTCGCGCCGCAGCAACGACAGTCGCTCCCGCACGCGCCAGCACACGAGCAGTTTCATACCCCACACCGCTCGACGCCCCTATCACAATAGCCACACGCCCTTGAAGCCGCATAGATTTCTCCCGCATTGGTGCACGATTCTCCTGAGAGGATTATACCCGTCGCTATGAAAAGCGGCAACTTCGTCCTGGCAGGATTCGGTCGCGCAAACCTTCCGACGCGCTGTGCTACAATAGCGCTGCACCCTGAAGCGTCTGGTTGACGAGAAGGAGAACAGCCATGGCGAAAAAGACGATCCGCGACATCGACTGGAGTGGCAAACGCGCCCTTGTTCGCGTCGACTTCAACGTGCCGCTTGAGAATGGACAGATCACCGACGATACCCGCATCCGTGCGGCGCTTCCGACCATCCGCTACCTGCTGGACCATGGCGCGGCGGTCATTCTAATGTCGCACCTGGGGCGACCCAAGAACAAAGTCGTCGAAAGCATGCGCCTGGCGCCGGTCGTGGCGCGCCTGGCGGAACTGCTGCCTGAAGCCAAGGCAATCAAAGGCACACAGGCAACGACCGGTCCGGCGGCTGAGGCTGCTGCGCAAGACCTCAAGCCTGGCGAAGTGCTGATACTCGAAAACACGCGCTTCGACCCGCGCGAAGAAGCCAACGACGAAAGCATGGCGCGCGAACTGGCGAAACTTGGCGATGTCTACGTCAATGATGCGTTTGGGTCAGCGCACCGCGCCCACGCCTCGACCGAAGGCGTTGCGCGATTCCTCCCCGCGGTCGCCGGTTTTCTGATGGAAGCCGAACTCGCCGCTCTCCAGGGAGCGCTGGAGAATCCGGCCCGCCCATTCGTCACGATCATTGGCGGCGCCAAGATCAGCGACAAGATCGGCGTGATCGAAAACCTGCTCGGCAAAGTCGACGCACTGCTCATCGGCGGCGGCATGGCCAATACCTTCCTGTTGGCACAAGGGTACGAGATGGGCGACTCGCTGGTCGAGCCGGACTCGGTTCCAACCGCCAGCGATCTGCTGAACAAAGCGGCAAGCCGTGGGGTGCGCCTCATGCTGCCGACCGATGTCGTCATCGCCGATGCGTTCAGCGCCGATGCGAACCGCAAAGTTGTGCCGGTCGGCGAGATTCCGCCGGGGTGGCGCGCACTCGACATCGGTCCCGACACTGTTCGCGCCTATACAGAGGTGATCACCGGCGCACAAACCGTGATCTGGAACGGTCCCATGGGGGTGTTCGAACTGGCGCCATTTGCCGAAGGCACCCGCGCCATTGCACAGGCGATGGCGAATTGTTCGGGAATGACCATTGTCGGCGGCGGCGACTCGGTAGCTGCAGTCGAGCAGATGGGGCTTGCCGACAAGATTCGCCATATCTCGACCGGCGGCGGCGCTTCGCTGGAACTGCTGGAAGGGCGTATCCTGCCGGGCGTTGCAGCGCTGAACGATGCATAAGGGTATCGGAGCAGCGGAGACGGACAACCTCCGGTCTTCGCTGCCTCCACAATGGACGGTTCACGCCAGCCCTTCATTCTCGAGCCAGGCGCTCACAGCTGCATCATCAGCAGCTAGGTTTCCGCCCGGAATGTAACGAAACCGGTCGCCATACCCTTCCATGATCAATGCGCTGAGTTCCTGGTTCGCCGGGCTTTGATCACCTTCAGTAATGGATACGACGTTCCCGGTCTGCAGATCGAGAAACGAACTGATTGCCGGGTCTGTGAGCGCCAGTGCGGCGCGAATCTGATCGCGATTATATGTCGCTGCCACGTTTTGTCCTCCCTTGCAACACCGCCGGGTCGTCGGCATGTCAGGCGTCACCCGCCAGCATTCACCACATGATGCCCGGCGAGCGACGCTGCTCATGGTATACGATGGAGGGTCGTATTGCAAGCGCAGGCGCCGCGCTGGCAGCAGAAACGACCAGGCGAAACCTTGTACGGTGTATGTGCGTACTTCTTTCAGAATGGTAAAGGCGCATGGTGGAGCATTCTGACGAATACGCGCTCATTACACGCTCCATCGATGGAGATCACGCCGCCTTTGCACAACTCGTAGAACGCTATGCAGGAGCGGTGTTCAATCTGGCGTATCGCATGCTGGGGGATGCCCAGGAAGCGGAGGATGCCAGCCAGGAGATATTCTTGAGGGTCTATGCCAACCTGGCGCGTTTCGATCGGGAGCGAAAGTTTTCGACGTGGCTGCTGTCGATCGGTTCGAATTATTGTATTGATCGGCTGCGGCGGCGGCGCTTCGCATGGCTGACGCTGGACGATACGGTGCTGACCATACCGAGTTCGGGGAAAGGACCGGAACGCAGCGCCATCGAACGCGAGGAACGCGATGCAGTTCAGCGAGCGCTCCTGCGCCTGCCGCCCGCCTATCGCGAAGTCGCCGTGCTGCGCTACTGGCACGATCTCTCGTATGAGGAGATCGTTCAGGCGCTAGGGTTGCCGGAGAGCACTATCAAAACACGATTGCACCGCGCACGCCGCATGCTTGCCGATGCGCTCCGTGCCGAGGGCGTGGTTCAGGAAGAAATGCCATCATAGGAGTGAACAGTCTCGTATGTCTTCGAACGATTTTGATGATACACTCCGCGATGCACTGGCACGCAGCGGCGCCTTCGAGCGCCACGAACCAACCGCGGACCTGGTGGCTTCGACGATGCGCCGCCTGCCCAAGGCGTCACCCCGCGTCGTTGCTCAACGCACCGCAGTACGTCAGGTCATCAGCCGGGCAGCAACCATTCTGGCAGTGGCATTGCTGCTCGTTCCGGCGACGACCGGCGCATTCAACCTGATACGCGGTGTCGAAACTCCTCTTGGAGCACTTGCCAGCACTGCCGGTCAGACCAACATGCGCGCGGCCCTGCTCGCGGCAACAGGGCAGCGTTTCGACGCTTCAGTCATACGCGGGCTGGTTGTGGCGCTGGTCTGGCTGATGCAGATGGCAGCGGTTGTGCTGACCGTCGGCCTCTGGCCCCGCCGAAGCGCAGCTGCCGGTATGACACTGCTGGCCGCGCCCCTGCGAGCGCTAGGCGCCGGTGTGCTGGCAATCGGTGCATTGGGGGCGGTCATCATCATACTGCTACCATTGCTGCTGGCCACTGTTATCGGTCTGCCGGTCGCTGCCGGACTGGTGTTGCTGGCGCACGCGCCAATCGCTCTGGGCATCGCCGTTAGCGCACGCGCCCTGGGGATGCGTCTTTCCAGGCATGATCCCCCCCCCGACTTCGACCGAACCCTGATCGCAGCTGCCGCAGCGCTGGCACTACCTACGTCACTCGTGATACTCTTCTCCGTGCCTGCCGCATTTCTGACGCTCTACCTGCTGGCGCTGCCCGGCATCGGTGCACTGGTGCTCAGCAATGGAGGAATGCGCCCGATCTACACAGCTTACACTTCCCACAACCTGCGCTGAAACGTCGAGAGAAACTCTATGCCGCCATCAGTAACCAGCACATCCTCTTCAATGCCGATATAGCCGGCAGAAGTAGCGACTCCTAATTCGAGGGTGTACACATTCCCCACTTCAACCTGCATGTCCGGCGTACTGCCATAGCGAGGCCAGCGCGGACCGAGCAACGGACCGCCATCGTGACAGGCGCGCCCCAACCCATGACCCAGCGCGTGCCGATACTCTTCATATCCGGCGTCGATGATTACCTGACGCGCAGCTGCATCCACTTCGTACCCGCGCACCCCCGGGCGCAGCGCCGCCGCACCCGCTTCGATCGCCCGCACAACCGTCTCGAAGGCACGCTGAACCTCGGGCGGCGGCGACTCTTCGTCGGAACGACGCACATACCACATGCGCTGAATGTCCGAACAATATCCCTCGCGCTGTACACCCAGATCGATATGCACCAGATGACCCGGCTGCACCACAATGTCGTCACGCGGACCGCCATGACCGGCTTCGGAATCGGGACCGCTATTCACGATCGGGCAGGCGTCCCATGACCACGCGCTTGCCAGATTGCGCCGCCGAAACTCGTCGTGCACGAAAGCGGCGATCTGCGCCTCACTGACGCCGGGACGGATCTGCTCCTCGACCAGACCGACAATCTCTTCGGTCGCAGCAATAGCAGCACGAATGCGCTCTACTTCTGCGGGTGTTTTGCGAGAACGCAGTTTTGCCAGCAATGGCGCAGCACTCACGAACCGCGACGGAAACGGCGTTTGGGAAAGGAGATCGCAGAGATGCAGAAACATTCCGTGGGTAAGACCATCGGCAGTCGGATCGTCGAGGCTATAGTTCAGCCCGATGGTCAGCGGATCGAGACGGCGCAGCGCATCGATCAAAGGATCGCGAATGCTTTCGTCATAGCCGATAACCGTCCGAAACAAACCCGACGCGCGCACGCCGGCGACGTCGTAGCGCCCCACAATGGCAACGCGCTGCCCGTCGCGCCCAAAGATGAACGCCGAGTCCCACGTCACATCGGCGCCAACGACCAGCTCGATGCCGGGATCGGGACGGATCACGCTTTCGCGCACGAAAATGAGCCACGCATCAAGACCGACCTCATCGAGCAGCGTTTCTGCCTGAGCAGCTTTCTCATGGTAGAGCATAGAGTCCCCGCTTCACGCGTAAGAAAATGCCGTACAATATACTATAATTATCTAACCGGCATGTGGCAATAATGAGTGAGCAGATCAAGCGATG
>JBEPYG010000146.1:0-10480 GCA_041641515.1 Roseiflexus sp. | reverse complement strand
GCTGCGGCAGGCGGTGGTAGCTAGCAGAAAGTTCGTGTATGCAAAACAGGACGGTGATTGCTGGCGGGTTGGCGTATCGATGCCAAACTCACGGAAGTACGTGTTGTGCAGTTCGCGCTCAACCACAGCTACCCCCTCGGCGAAACGTACAAACTGAATGATCGCCTCCTCGTCCGGCGCGCGTCCGGCCATGGTCGCCAACGCCCGCGCAAAGTCTGCCAGGTAGAGCGCATCCTGCTGCATGTAAAAGGCGAACTTCTCGCGCGGGAGGGTCCCCTGTGCCAGTTCCTCATTGAATGGGTGGTGAATGATGTCCTGGTAGATACCGCTGATCGATGACCAGAGCGTCTCGCTCAATCTCATGGTGACCTCTCCTTTCACGTTCCACAATGCTGCCATGTGCAGACAGCCAGCAGGTTTCGGTGTCCGCAAGGAGATGCCGACGCGGGGAGAGGCGTGTCGCACGCAATACGCGATCAGCAGGCGACCGAGGAAGCGGAGGAAGTTCCGATTTCCTACGCCGGCATTACCCGGATCAGGTGCAAGGGTGCCTCTCAGCCTCGCCGCCCCGGCGAAGCGCCCCTACGGAACACATGGGAGTATAGCCATTGTGAACGAGGTTGTCAAGAAAATATCATGGACACCATCAACATCTTCCTTGACACCACGCTACCGGCGTGGTATCATTGTATTTCGCAATTTGCAAACGCCGGAGCGGACGAAGGAGGAACTCACCGGCATTCAATGCGTTATTCAGACGCATCTCCAGATCAGACCCATCAAACGCACGAACACGACCCACGGTCTCTGCCCACAAAGACGACGACGCCGTGAGTCTGGGTTTGTGTTTTTCGGTTTTTTACTGCCAAAACCATCTGGATCCGGCAATCAGGCGCCAGTGATCGATGATCCTCAGCGTCAGGGCGATAGTGTGTTCACAGTCGCCCGTCCACGATGAGGCGACCGGCTCTCTGGCGGCTGGCAAGCAAGAGCGAGGTGCCAATGCCCCCGTTGATTGAAAGTGTTGTGCTTCAGCCGTTGATCATGCCGAACGATATCGGCGTTGACAGCTTGCATCGCGGCAAGATTGAGCGTTATTCGTTCGCGCGGATTTCGAACGCTATCGAGTTGCCCAGACTGATCGAAACCCAGCTGAGCAGTTTTGAGTGGTTTCGCCGGGAAGGGTTGCGCGAACTGTTCGACGAAATTTCGCCAATTACCGATTTTACGGGCAAAAATATGGAACTGCGCTTCCTCGATTATCACTTCGGGGAACCGCGCTATAACGAGCATGAGTGCCGTGAACGGGGGATCACCTACTCGGCGCCGATCCGGGTGAATGTGCAATTACGCATTTTGAGCACCGGCGAATTGAAAGAAAGCGAAATCTTTCTGGGAGACTTCCCGTTGATGACGGAGAATGGCACGTTCGTCATCAATGGCGCCGAACGTGTGGTGGTCTCGCAGCTGATCCGCTCGCCAGGGGTCTACTTCAAAGAAGAGAAAGACCCCACGTCCGGGCGCGGCCTGCACTCGGCAAAGTTGATCCCGAGCCGCGGCGCATGGCTCGAGTTCGAAACCAGCCGGCGCGATGTCATTTCGGTCAAGGTCGATCGCAAGCGCAAGATTCCGGTCACCATTCTGCTGCGCGCCGTCCTGGGATGGAAGGCGAACCCCGATGGCAGCGGGCAGTGGGCGCCGGATAACGAACTCGATACGCGCGGACGCGATGAAGACGTGCTGGAATTGTTTACGCACGTCGAAACCAGCGACCATCCGTACATCCGGGTGACGCTGGATAAAGACCCGGCACGGCACGCTAAAGAGGCGCTCCTGGAACTGTACAAGCGCCTGCGCCCCGGCGACCCGCCGACGCTCGAGAATGCGCGCAATCTGATCGAGTCGCTGCTCTTCAATCCACGCCGCTACGATCTGTCGCGGGTCGGGCGCTATAAACTGAACAAGAATCTGTGGGAGAAGGATACCCGCCCCGAGGTGCGCAGTCAGGCGCCCGATCTGAAAGTTCGCGTGCTCCGACCTGATGATATTGTCAAGATTGTCGAGCGGATCATTCAACTGAACAATGATACGCCCGGTCTGCGCGCCGATGATATCGATCATCTCGGTAACCGCCGCGTGCGCACCGTCGGAGAACTGATCCAGCAGCAGTTCCGCGTCGGGCTTCTGCGCATGGAGCGCGTCATCAAGGAACGAATGTCGCTGCAGGACCCGGAGACCGCCACGCCCAACGCGCTGATCAATATCCGCCCGGTCGTTGCGGCAATGCGCGAGTTCTTCGGCGGCGCGCAACTCTCGCAGTTCATGGATCAGACGAACCCGCTGGCGGAATTGACCCATAAGCGCCGTCTCTCCGCCCTCGGTCCCGGTGGGCTCAGCCGCGACCGCGCCGGCTTCGAGGTGCGCGACGTGCACCATTCGCACTATGGACGCATCTGCCCGGTCGAGACGCCGGAAGGACCGAATATCGGTCTGATCGGAACGATGTCCACCTATGCGCGGGTTAACGAGATGGGGTTCCTGGAGACGCCGTATCGCAAGGTGTATCGCGAGGTGCCCAACGCGAATGAGTGGGAGCGCCAGGGGTTGCTGCTGCGCGATGTGCGCGACCTGCGCACCGGTGAGTTGATCGCGGTGCGCGGCACACGTGTCGATGCGGCGGTGGCGCGCCGTATTACGATTGCATTGTTGCGCGGGCAGATTCTGCGCGAGGATGTGGTCGATCCGGCAACCGGCGAGGTGATTGCCAGCGCCGGACAGGAGGTCAACCGCGCCCTTGCGGAACGGATTGTTGAAATGCCGTTGCGGACGATCAAGATCCGTCCGGTGGTGTCGCAGGAGGTCGATTATCTCTCCGCCGATGAAGAAGATAAATTCGTCATTGTGCAGGCAAATGCGCCCCTCGACGAGCACAACCGCTTCCTCGAAGGGACGGTGTCGGTGCGCTTTGCGGGAGATTTCGACGACGTGCCGATTGAACGCGTCGATTATATGGATGTGTCGCCCAAGCAGGTGGTGAGCGTCTCGACGGCGCTGATCCCCTTCCTGGAGCATGATGACGCCAACCGCGCGCTCATGGGGTCGAATATGCAGCGCCAGGCGGTGCCGCTCCTTCGCCCCGATGCGCCGATTGTCGGCACCGGCATGGAGTATGTGGCGGCGCGCGACAGCGGTCAGGTGGTGGTCGCCAAAGCCGATGGCGTGGTGCTTTCGGCGACCGGCGATGAGATCATCATCCTCGAAGACGACGGCAATGAACGCACGTATCGGCTGCGCAAGTTTATGCGCTCGAACCAGGATACCTGCATCAATCAGCGTCCAAGCGTCTCGCGCGGTCAGCGCGTTCGCAAGGGCGATATTATCGCCGATAGTTCCAGCACCGACAATGGCGAACTGGCGCTCGGACAGAATGTGCTGGTGGCGTTTATGCCGTGGGAAGGCGGCAATTTCGAGGACGCCATCCTGGTCTCGGAACGCCTGGTGCGCGAAGATATCTTCACCTCGATCCATATCGAGAAGTATGAAGTCGAAGCGCGCGACACCAAACTCGGTCCTGAGGAGATTACCCGCGATATCCCGAATGTTGGTCAGGAAAGTCTGCGCAATCTCGACGACCGCGGCATCATCTACATCGGCGCCGAAGTGCAACCGAACGATATTCTGGTCGGCAAGATTACGCCAAAAGGTGAAACCGATCTGACGGCGGAAGAGCGCCTGCTGCGCGCCATTTTCGGCGAGAAGGCGCGCGAGGTGAAGGACTCGTCGCTGCGCGTGCCGAACGGCGTGCGTGGTAAGGTGATCGATGTCAAGGTGTTTACCCGCGACGACGATGTTGAACTGCCGGTCGGCGTCAATCAGCGCGTCGATGTGCTGCTCTGCCAGAAACGCAAGATTTCGGCGGGCGACAAAATGGCGGGTCGCCACGGCAATAAAGGTGTGGTTAGTCGCATCCTGCCGATCGAGGATATGCCGTTCCTGCCGGATGGTACACCTGTCGATATCATTCTGAATCCGATCGGCGTGCCGAGCCGTATGAATATCGGGCAGATCCTCGAAACACACTTGGGCTGGGCAGCGGCGCGCCTCGGCTATCGCATCGCGACCCCGGTGTTCGATGGCGCCACTGAGACGGAGATCAAAGACTGGCTCAAACGCGCCGATTTGCCACCCGATGGCAAGATTACACTCTACGACGGACGAACCGGTGAGGCGTTCGATCATCCGGTGACCGTCGGCTACATCTATATGATGAAACTGGCGCACCTTGTGGAAGATAAGATCCACGCGCGCTCGACCGGACCGTACAGCTTGGTGACGCAGCAACCGCTCGGCGGCAAGGCGCAGTTTGGCGGTCAGCGCTTTGGCGAGATGGAGGTCTGGGCGCTCGAAGCGTATGGCGCCGCCTATACGTTGCAGGAAATGCTCACCGTGAAGTCGGACGATGTGGTGGGTCGTGTGAAGACGTATGAGGCAATTGTGAAGGGGGAGCCGATCCAGGAAGCGGGCGTGCCCGAAAGTTTCAAGGTGCTGATCAAAGAACTGCAATCCCTCGGTCTGTCGGTTGAGGTCCTGAGCGCCGACGAAACCCCCGTGGAGTTGACCGACGACGCGGACGGCGACCTGGCGGCGCTCGATGGCATCAATCTGTCGGGAATGGAGCGCGGTGAATTCTAATCGCCTGTCGAATGAGAACCCTCCTGCTGGCTGCGAGCCTGCGGGAGGGATGGGTGTTGCTGCGACAGACGTATGACGTGGAGAAACCAATGCTTGAGATCAACGACTTCAGCGCTATTCGTATCAGTCTCGCGTCGCCTGAAGATATTCTGAGCTGGTCGCACGGCGAGGTCACCAAGCCGGAGACGATTAATTATCGCACACTGAAGCCGGAACGCGATGGTCTGTTCTGTGAACGCATCTTTGGTCCGACCAAGGACTGGGAATGTTACTGCGGCAAGTATAAGCGCGTGCGCTACAAAGGCGTCGTCTGCGACAAGTGCGGCGTCGAGGTGACGCGCTCGAAAGTGCGGCGTGAGCGGATGGGGCATATTGCGCTGGCATCACCAGTGTCGCATATCTGGTTCGTCAAGGGGACGCCGAGCCGCCTTGGTCTGCTGCTCGACATTTCGCCGCGTAATCTGGAGCGGGTGCTGTATTTCGCATCGTACATCATCGTACACGTCGATGAGGAGATGAAGGAGCAGCGACGCGAGGCATTGCAGGCAGAGTACCGCGAAAAGCGCGAGCGCATCCAGGCGGAAGCTGAGAGCCGGCAGATTGAACTCTCGACGCAATTGACGCAGGACTTGGGCGGCATGGAGACTGCCCAGCTCTCAACACAGCGGCGCATCGAGGAGGAGTATCGGCGCCTGCGCGATGAGATCAGCGCCGAAGCTGAACGCCTGCGCACCGATCTCGAAGAGAAACAGGGCGAAATAGCAGAGGAGGATATCATCTTCCGCGGTACGGTGCTCGTGGAAGAGGGCGAGAGTATTGTCGAAAAGACCCTCGACGTACTGGACGAACTGCTCGATCAGGAACTGGACGCGCTCGAACAACGCAAGCAGCGCGACCTCGAGGACGCCGAGCAACTGACCGGCGCCGAACGTGAGCGCAAAGAGTATGAAGCTAGCCAGGAGCGCGAACGTCTGCAGGAGCGCCTGCAGAGCGAACTCGACCGGCTGGTGCGCGAGGAGAAGGAGCGCCTCGAACAGATCGACTCGATCAAACTGAAGCGTATCCTCAACGAGCAGGAGTATCGCGCGCTGCGTGAGATCGCGCCGGGCGTGTTCCGCGCCGATATGGGCGCGGGTGCGATCCGCGACCTGATCGTGCGCACCGTTGATCTCGATAAACTGGCGGAAGAATTGCAGAATGAGGTCTATACCACGCAGGGGCAGCGTCGCAAAAAGGCGACCAAACGCCTGCGCGTGGTGGAGGCGTTCCGCAAGAGCGGTAACCGCCCTGAGTGGATGATCCTCACGGTGCTGCCGGTCATCCCCCCCGATCTGCGCCCGATGGTGCAACTCGATGGCGGTCGCTTCGCCACCAGCGACCTCAACGACCTGTACCGGCGCGTGATCAACCGCAACAACCGCCTGAAGCGCCTGATGGAACTCAATGCGCCGGAGATTATCGTGCGCAACGAGAAACGCATGCTCCAGGAAGCGGTTGACGCCCTGATCGATAATGGCCGCCGCGGGCGCGCGGTGTCCGGCAAGGGGAAGCATCGCCTCAAGAGCCTGAGTGATATGCTCAAGGGGAAACAGGGACGCTTCCGCCAGAACCTGCTCGGCAAGCGCGTCGATTACTCCGGTCGTTCGGTCATCGTGGTTGGACCAGACCTCAAATTGCACCAGTGCGGTCTGCCCAAGAAGATGGCGCTCGAACTGTTCAAGCCGTTCGTTATGCGCCGCCTGGTGGAAAAAGGCGCAGCGCACAACATCAAGAGCGCCAAGCGCATCGTCGAGCGCGTGCGCCCTGAGGTGTGGGACGTGCTCGAAGAGGTGATCAGGGATTACCTGGTGCTGTTGAACCGCGCACCGTCGCTGCACCGCCTCTCGATCCAGGCGTTCGAAGCCAAACTGATCGAGGGGTCCGCCATTCAGTTGCACCCGCTCGTCTGTGCAGCGTTCAACGCCGACTTCGACGGCGACCAGATGGCAGTGCACGTGCCGCTTTCGCGGAAGGCGCAGGAAGAGGCGCGCATGCGCATGCTCTCGAAGTACAACCTGTTGTCGCCTGCCACCGGCGATCCGATCATCACACCGTCACAGGACATCGTGCTTGGGTGTTACTACCTGACGATGGTCAGGGATGGTGCAAAAGGAAGCGGTAAGATGTTCGCTTCGATCGATGAAGCGTTGCTGGCATACGATAAGGGGCTGGTCGATATTCAGGCGCCGATCTATGTGCGTATGACGGGCGCACTGCACGGCGAGAGCGACCGTTCGGTGCGCATGCTCAACGCTGATGAGGACGGCACGCCGCGTATGCTGCTGGAAACGACGATCGGGCGGATCATCTTCAACAATGAACTGCTCGAGCCACTGCGCTTCCGCAATCGCCTGATCGCCAAGAAGGGTCTGCGTGAGATCATCGCCGATTGCTACAAGTATTACACCAACCTCAACAATCTCAAGGAAGATGATCTCGACACGATTCGCAAGATGTACGGCGACCGCCCACGCGATGACCTGGCGCGTTACTTCGGTTCGGAAATGACGGCAAGCCAGGCAGATCGGATCAAGACCCTTGGGTTCAAGTACGCCACCCGTGGCGGCATGACAATCGGTGTGGACGACATCGAAATCCCGCCGAAGAAGCAGGAGATTCTTGCCGAAGCCGAAAAGCGTGTCACTGAGGTGGAACGACAGTTCCGCCGCGGTCTGATCACCGAAGAGGAACGCTACCGCGAAATTGTCGAGATCTGGCAGAACGCCACCAAACAGACCACCGAAGCGGTCAAACAGCACCTGAACCCGTTTGGACCGGTGGCGATGATGGTCAACTCTGCTGCCCGCGGTAATATCAATCAGTTGAGCCAGATGGCCGGCATGCGTGGGTTGATGTCCGACCCAACCGGACGGATCATCGAGTTGCCGATCAAGAGCAACTTCCGCGAAGGGCTGTCGGTGCTCGAGTATTTCGTGTCGACCCACGGCGGGCGCAAGGGTCTGGCGGATACCGCATTGCGCACGGCAGACGCCGGGTATCTGACACGCCGCCTGATCGACGTGGCGCAGGATAATATCGTCACGATCGATGACTGCGGAACGGATGAAGGTCTGTGGATCTATCGTTCCGACGACCGTGAGGTGTTGCAGGATTTTGAGCAACGCATCCTTGGGCGTCTGCTGGCAACGCCGCTCGTCAATCCACGCACAGGCGAGATTCTTGCCGATCGCAACGACGAGATCGACGAAAAGCTGGCGCGCAAATGCAAAGAGCTGGGCATCGATGCGGTCTATGTTCGCTCACCACTGGCGTGCAAAGCCGACTACGGCATCTGCCGCATGTGCTACGGGCGCAACCTGGCGACGGGCAAGCTGGTCGACATCGGCGAAGCGGTGGGCATTATCGCAGCGCAATCGATCGGCGAGCCGGGCACGCAGTTGACCTTGCGCACGTTCCACACCGGCGGCGTGGCATCGGCTGACGACATCACCCAGGGTCTGCCGCGCGTCCAGGAAATCTTCGAGGCGCGCACGCCGAAAGGCAAGGCAATCCTGGCCGAGATCGACGGCATCGTCGAACTTGTGCGCGAAGACGAAGTGCGAAAGATTCGCGTCGTTTCCACCGATATCTACACCGATGACCACGAACTGCCGCCGCATTACGAGCCGGTAGTGGTCGATGGGGCGCAGGTGAACGAGGGGGATGTGCTGGCGCAGAGCAACCGCGCCGATCTGGACGGTGAGCCGATTGTGGCGCGTCTCTCCGGTATCGTGCGCATCAGCGCCGGGCAGATCAGCGTGATCAGCGAAGAGCGCGAGGTGCGCGAAGTGGTGGCGCCGCATACCGCGCGCCTGGCATCGGGCATCGAGAACGGGGCGCGCGTTGTCGCCGGGCAGCACCTGACGGAAGGGTCTGCCGATCCGCAGGAAATGCTGGCGCTCCAGGGACGCGAAGCAGTACAGCGCTACCTGGTTAATGAGGCACAGAAAGTGTACCGCTCGCAGGGCGTCGATATCAACGATAAGCACATCGAAGTCATTGTGCGCCAGATGCTACGCCGTGTACGGATCGAGGAACCGGGCGACACGGATTATCTGCCGGGCGAATTGATCGACTCGACGGAGTTCGTGCGCAGGAATGCCGAGATTATCAGCCAGGGCGGTGAGCCGGCAACGGCATCGACGATGCTGCTGGGCATTACCAAGGCGTCGCTCACAACCGACAGTTTCCTGGCGGCCGCCTCGTTCCAGGAAACGACCCGCGTGCTGACCGAAGCAGCGATTACGGGTAAGGTGGATTACCTGCGCGGTCTCAAGGAGAATGTCGTCATCGGCAAGCTCATTCCAGCGGGCACGGGGATCGAGAAACGACGCCAGCTCGCTGAGGAGATCATCGGTGAACTGGCGAACGTTGCACCGGCCGCCGCTACTGCAGTCGCCGAACCAGAGCGGACTGAACGCGAAACCGATGAGGCGCTGCGGCGCAGACTGCGGGCATTGATTGGCGGCGATGACAACGACGACGAAGCTCGAAACAATGGCGGTTTCGACGATGAGGCGCCAGTCGAGGGCGACTCGAGCTTCCCTGACGGTGAGCCGGAAGCGTAAAAGCGACCCGGCGCGTTACCTCAACTGTAAAGGGGGCGACCCGATTGGTCGCCCCCTTCCCTGTACCAGACAGACGCTTACAGTTCCACGCCGATTCGCGCCAGCGCCGCAGTTGCCGCCCCATTGACCCGCATAAGCGCCAGCCGACGCTGCATATAGTCATAGTCGAGCGCCTGGCGGCGCGCAATAGCTGTGGCGTCGGCGATGTCGTGCTTCCCTTCCTCTGCACCGCGCGCCAGCAACGCTTTGTGCAATGCCACGTCTTCGGGCGATAGCACCGGCACCAGAGAACCGAGCAATGGCAAACGCCGCACACGACTGCGCATATCGGCATCGAGCGTAAATGGGTAGATCTCTCGTCCGCGCCGGATTGTCAGATCATCGAAAATCTTGATGCCGCGCCAGAGAATGCGCTGCCCATCGAACTGCACCACCTTCTGCTGCTGGTTGAGCAAACGAACGACCTCTGGCAGCTTTCCCGGTTCGATGAGGATATCGATATCTTGAATGGGACGCCGATTGCCGTAGAGATGCGCCGCAGCGCCGGCGCACACCGCCCAGGCGAGATGATACGCATCGAGCGTGCGCTGCACAACGCCGAGATTGCCTGCGATGAGTGACATGAACCCTACTCGCTCACAACAGAGTGTTTATAATCGACATGTATGATAACGGAACAACAGCACCCTGTGCAAGAGACCTGATGGTACTGTCTGCATATCACCCATGGTGACCGGCGCCGGTGGAGGTGCGACGTCTGATCCATTCTTCACGGCGCAGGCGCATCTCGAAGAACTCGACCTTCAGACCGCGCGCATCGTTGCGGAAATGGCGGCGCAGCGATGCATACATCGGTTGATCGAGCACACGCCGATCGAACAAAGCGCCAGCGCTGCGCCAGTCGCTTTCGACATACTGGAAGCCGAGGCGTGTGTAGCAGCGCACTGCTCGAATATTCGGCGCAGCGACATCGAGCGCCATCAGGTGATAGCGAAGCGTTTCGAAGTAGTAATCGAGAAACAGGGTGAGCGCCTCAGTGCCAAGCCCACGACCAACATAGGGCGCCGCAAACGTGACGCCGAGGCGCGCCTGGCCGCGTCGCTCATCGATTTCACGCAGGGAGATGCGTCCGATCAGTGTACCGTTGCCAAGTTCAACCGCCCAGCTCCGTCGAGGCGCAC
>JBEPYG010000145.1:0-10483 GCA_041641515.1 Roseiflexus sp. | reverse complement strand
TGGCAACCAATGCGGGTGGCGCGCCTGGCGCTGCGCGACCTGGTTGAGTTCGGGCAGGGGCTGGTTGACCTGGCGATCATTCTGCTCGTCTGGACGCCGGTCTGGTTGCCGTTTGTGCTATTCATCCGCTGGATCTGGCGCAAAGCGACGCGCGGCGGTAAAAAGCCACAGACGCCGGTTCCTCCGTCAGGCGCCCCGGTAGCGCCGCTGTCGTCGCCGGCGCAACATCCGGGGACGGGAGACCCGCCATCGTCGTAGGCGTCGAGAGGAAGATACCACACAGCGGCGGGGGCGTTGCTCCCCGCCGCCGGTGCTTCAGAGCCGCTTCTGTGCATACCTACGCATGCAGCAGCCCCTTCACATATGCCAGATTGTCTGCGATCCGCTCAGCAAGCGGTCGTTCGGTTGAGAAATCCTCGAACGACACCCACCCATCGTACCCGACTGCCCGCAGCGTCCGGATGAGCGCCGAGATATCGGCAACCCCCTTGCGTAACGGCGCAAACGTTGCACGCCATTCGACGCTGCCGTCGTCGCGGGCGCCAGTGCGCTCCCAGCGCGCATTCTTGATGTGAACGTGCGCCAGGTATGGTCCCAGCACCTCCAGACCCAACCGGTACTGTTCGTACCCTTCGTAGACCATGTTGCCCGCGTCATGAATAACCCCGACCTCCGCAGGATCGAACCCCTCCAGGAACGCTGCAGCTGCGCTGGCGCTGGGAGTGATATTGCCCATATGGATTTCGATCAGCGCCCGCACTCCATACTGCCGCGCCATTGCCGCCACCTCGCGATACTGTGCTCGGCTCCGGTCACGCAGCGGAAGGTAGGGTGTTCTGCCATCGTAGCGTGGAACATTGATACGGGTGCATGGAGCGCCCAGTGCCGCCGCTCCCTTCAGCGCCTGCTCGACCGCCGGCAGGTCATCACAGGTCACATAGGTTCCCACATTCGGCATCGCTAGTCCCGCGCCCTCCGTCAATGCGCGGATGCGTGGCGCATCGGCGACGAACGTTGCCATTGGCCAGGTGCACCGGTTGCCTGCCCAGAACCCAGGACGACCATCAGCCGATGGCGCCTGATCGGTCACCCGCCATTCGACCCCGTCGTAGCCGGCATCGCGCAGAGCTGCGACTGCTTCTTCAGGAGTGTAGTCCGGCATACCGGCGGTGAAGTACGCAAAACGCACGCTGCGTCTCCTTCTCCATTCTCTAAAAGCCAACCTGATCCTTCCCCTTGAGCTGCAGAAACGCACGAACCTCATCAGGCGTCGCCGGTTCACGATCGAACTCTGCTGCGATTCGTACAATCTTTTCTACCAGTTCATGGTTACGACCGAGTTTCCCACGACTCACGAAGATGTTGTCTTCCAGACCGACGCGGGCATGACCGCCGAGCATGATTGCTGCGGTGCACATATGAAACTGCTGCGGATATCCAACACCGATCACCGACCAGTGGTAGTTTTCGGGTCCGAAAAGGCGATTCGCCGTATCGAGCAGATGGGTCAGATCGTAGAGCGTCGCGCGAATGCCGCCCAGCACGCCCATCACAAACTGCAGCCAGATCGGCTTCTCGACCAGACCTTCGCGCACCATGAAATCGAGGTTGTAGAGATGACCGGTGTCGTAAATCTCGAATTCGGGACGGGTATTGGTCTTTTTC
The DNA here is from genome assembly GCA_041641515.1 of Roseiflexus sp. Classification (GTDB taxonomy): domain Bacteria; phylum Chloroflexota; class Chloroflexia; order Chloroflexales; family Roseiflexaceae; genus Roseiflexus. Next base: position 8,818 of record JBEPYG010000145.1, on the reverse strand, counting down.
ATCTCGGTCAGAAAATGCTTGATGCTGGCAAAGGTGTTAGGGAAGATGAAATCTTCACTCCCCAGGAGCCATTGCTTCTCCCAGGGAAATTTGTAGTCGCCGTCGGCAAACCGCCGCGCCGCCGGATGAACCGAGAAGTTCATCGACCCCATGTTGCAGGTTGCCAGTTCCGGCTGCCACATGGGCACGACCCGCACCCGATCGGCTGGGGTCATTCCGACCCCGCCGCCGGTTGTGGTGCAGATCACAGCGTCGGTGCGAGCTTTGATCGCCGTGAGAATCTCACCGAACAATTCCATGTCCGACGATGGCGCGCCATTGATTGGATTGCGCGCGTGGACGTGAATGATGGCAGCGCCTGCACGCGCGCATTGTTCGGCATCTTCCGCCAGTTGTTCGATGGTATAGGGCAGGTAAGGCGTCTGGGTCGGCACCGTCACTGCACCGGTCAGCGCTGCTGTAACGATAATCTTGTTCATCACAGGTTCCTTTCTGTACTACAACCCCAGGTATGCACTGCGAATGGCATCATCGTCACGCAGTTCATGCGATGTTCCACTCCGCACAATGTGACCGTTTTCGATCACGTAGGCGCGATGGGCAATCGCGAGCGCCTGATGCACCTCCTGCGACACGAGCAGGATGGTCATACCTTCGGCATTCAGCTGCGTGAGAACGTCCATCATCGTCTCGACCAGCACCGGCGCCAGGCCAAGCGACGGTTCATCGAGCATGAGCAGTTTCGGACGCGCCATGAGCGCTCGCCCGATGGCAACCATTTGTTGCTCGCCGCCGCTGAGCGTGCCGGCGTCCTGCCGCCAGCGCTCTTTCAGGCGCGGAAAGAGGCGATAGACGCGCTCGATCGTTTCGTGGCGCTGCGCGCGCGCTTCTGGAAGATAGGCGCCGAGTTCCAGGTTTTCGATGACGCGCATACGCGGAAACAGGGCACGTCCTTCGGGAACCTGGATCACACCGCGTCGACAGATGTCGTGGGGGGGCAGATTGGTGATGTCTTCACCCAGGAAGCGGATTGTTCCAAACAGCGGCTTCATCAACCCTGAAATTGTCCTGAGCAGGGTTGTTTTCCCGGCTCCGTTCGAGCCAATCAGGGCCACAATCTCACCTTCGCGCACCTCCAGCGATACGTCCCATAGCACCTGCAGGGTATTGTATGCGACATTCACATGCTCAGCCTGCAGCATACGTTTTCCCCAAATACACGCTGATCACGCGGGGGTCCGCTGCAATCTCGGCAGGCGTCCCTTCGGCGATCTTTTCACCGGAACTCAGCACAAGGACGCGTTCGCAGGTTTCCATCAGCGCCTTGAGCACATGCTCGACCATGATGATTGTGACATTGAACTGACTGCGGATACGGGCAATGAGATCGATCGCGCTGCGCACTTCCACCGGGTTGAGACCGGCAAACACTTCATCGAGCAGCAGCAGACGGGGCTGGATCGAGAGCGCGCGTGCGATCTCCAGGCGCTTTTTCTCTGCCAGGGTCAGGCTGCGCGCGTGCGTATCGGCGCGTTGCTCCAAACCGACGAACTCGACCAGTTCCCTGGCGCGTCGGTCGGCAGCTGCAATGTTGCGCTCGCCGCATCCGTAGATCACCCCGACGCGAACATTCTCGACAACGGTCATACCGCTGAACGGACGCACGATCTGAAATGTTCGCGCAATGCCCAGTCGTGCAACACGGTGTGACGGAAAACCGGTAATATTTCGCCCCTCGAAGATCACTGTGCCTTCATCGGGCGCGTGAAAGCCGGAGATGACGCTGAACAGGGTGCTTTTGCCCGATCCATTCGGGCCGATCAGCCCCACCAGTTCTCCCCTGTCTACCGAGAAACTGACGTTGCGCAGCGCAGTGACGCCGCCAAAACGCCTGGTGATGTTGATAGCTTGCAGCATACGGATGCATCGTCCCCCTGGGTTCCTGCCTGATGCGTCACAGATCCTCGAAAATAGCCACGACGCGCGTCCAGCCGGCGCTGCCGCCGGTCAGCTTAACCGGGAAGCAGGCCACCTTGAACCCGAATGGGCGCGGCAGCGCGTCGAGGTTGGCAAGTTTTTCGATATGGCAGTACTCGAGGTCACGTCCAACGCGGTGCGCCTCCCAGATCACCGAAGGATCGCCGGTCTGCTGGTAGCGTTCTTTCATCGCCCAGAACGGTTGATCCCATCCCCAGGCATCGATGCCCATGGTGCGGATGCCCTGTTCGATCAGCCAGCGGGTCGCTGCGGCGCTCATACCGGCGCCAGCTGCAAAGTACTCGGCCTGCCCCCAGAGTTTATCGGCGCCGGTCTGGATCAGCACAATATCGCCTGGTTTGAGCGTGTACCCGATTGTTTCAAGCGCGGCGCGCAGATCGTCAACCTCGATCAGACCACCGCGCGGCTTATGGCGCATATCGAGCACGACGCCATCGCCGTAGAACCATTCGAGCGGCATTTCATCGATGGTACGAGCGCGCTCTCCGCCACAGGTTGGATAATAGTGCCACGGCGCATCAACGTGAGTCCCGGCGTGTGCGCGAATGGTTACCTGATCGTTCGCCCAACCATTGCCTTCGGGAAGGTCATCGACGGTGGCGCCGAAAAAACTGGCCATGAATGCCGCCGTCTGCTTGTGATCGATATGTTCGACCTGCACCGGTTCGACTTCGCTAGGACTCATCTCGGTCGGGACACTGAGATCGAAGATTTTCATGTCGTTCCTCCTTCCTGCCTTTGCGCATTCACAGGCGAATAGAGTGTTCGTGACGCACGAGAATGAACGACGGGCATCGAGAGATGTCCGTTGTGGTGACCCGATGCAGCAGACAGTGGGCGCCTCCTCGTGAGAGCGCATAACGAAGACCGGCGTTCATCATATCGCTGCTGCTCCCCTACGATACCCGATCCTGCACCGACGATTGGTGCGCCTGACGCACCGGGAGCGCCGCAAGACGTTGCTGCACGATCGACATCAACCCATCCGGCAGAAACAGAATGACGCCGATCAACAGAGCGCCGAACACGATCCGTGCCGTTTGCGGCGGCGCCTGGGTTGTCAGGATTTCGTTAATCACCGACAGCACAACCGCTCCCACCAGTGGCCCATACCAGGTCAACCGACCACCAAACAGCGCCATCAACACAATCGTGATCGAGATGGATGTTGCGAAGACAAAGGAGGGGTCGAGATAACTCTTGTAGTAAGAATACACCCCGCCGACAAGACCCGTCAAGAAGGCGCTGAGCATGAATGCCTGCAGTTTGAGACGTGTCGCATTGACGCCGAGCGTGCCAGCTGCATCCTCGTCTTCACGGATGGCAGCAAGCCCGATGCCCATCTTCGTGCGCGTAATCTGGCGCAGTGTCACCGTCGCCAGAACCAGCAACGCAAGCATGACCTCATAGAAGATGATGTGGCTGGTCGAGATATCCACCCGCAGAAATGGCAGGAACAACCCGGTCGAACCCTGGGTAAACGGCAGATTGAGCACGAGCGAATACATCGCTAGCCCCAGGATGAGCGTCACCAGGCTGAAATACGGTCCGCGCAGGCGCAGACATGGATAACCGACCAGCGCAGCAAACAGCGCCGCCATCCCGCCTGCCAGCGGCATCGTCAGGAAGGGTGACCAGCCGAAGTAGAAGAGAAGAAGCGCGGTTGTGTACGCCCCCACCCCGAAGAACGCCGCGTGGCCGAAACTCAGATACCCGGCGTAGCCGCCAATGATATTCCAGCTCCCCGCCAGGGCGCCGTACATGAACATGGTAAACAAAAAGCTTAGCACATACGTGCCCGGATTGAGCAGCGGCACAGCAGCGAGCGTCACGATGATCCCGATGCCGATCGCGACATCCGTCGCCGGCAAAGCGACTATTCCCGACCTGACACGGCGCATGATCCACCTGCCCTAGCGCTGCAACAACCCCTGCGGACGCAGGAGCAAGAGCACGATCAACAACCCGAACAGGACCAGATTGTTCCACGCCAGTGGAATGAACACACTGCTGACGCCGATGATTAACCCGATGATCAACCCGGCGAGCGCCGATCCCAGAATGCTGCCGACCCCGCCCAGAATGACCACCAGAAACACATAGACCAGCCAGCTCAAATGTGTGGCAGGATCGAAGGTATAGAGCAGCGACATCGCCACCCCGCCCGCAGCCGATGTCGCCACTGCCAGTCCATAGGCGATGGTTGTCACCCGATCAAGATCAATCCCCGACAGCGCAGCGCCGACCGGTTGCTGCCAGACTGCACGCACAGCCTTGCCCATGAATGTACGTTCAGCAAACAGATACAGCCCACCGATGGTGACCACTGCCAGCCCAAACGCAACCAGCTGTGACGCCTGAACGATAACCGGGCCGACGGTGAACGTCAGGCTACTGTACGCCGTCTTCAGCACGCGCGGATCGGGAGACCAGGCCAGTTGCATGCTGTTTTCCATCACCACGCCCAGCCCGAACGTCAGCACCATTGTTGCCAGCCCTAGGTCGTGTGCCCGCCGCGCAGTCGCCCGAACAAGCAGCACATGCATCGCCACCCCAAAGAAGAAGAACAGAGGGAGCATCACCGGCAGCGCCAGGAGCGGGTCGATGCCCCATCGTTCGAGCGACCAGTAGCCGAGGTAAGCGGCAAGCACGGCGAAGGCGCAATGCGCCACATTGAGCACGTGGGTGACGCCCCATGCCATGCTGAAGCCGACGCTCAACACCGCCAGAGCACTACCGATCAGCAAGCCGCCGGTAAGTGACTGTGCCAGTTCGTAGATCATCGCGGCTTATTGCCCCCATGCAGGTCTGGGATAGATCGGATCCTTTGTGCGCACCTCTGGCGGCCAGATCAATTCCACCTTCCCATCGATCACCTGGGTCAGATAGTTGTACGGTGGCGGCAACCCACGCTCATCGAAGGTAAATGTTCCGGCAACGGTGGTGATCTGGTTTGACTTCAACCAGTCGCGAATGGCCGTCTGATCAAGGCTCTGCGCCCCCTCGACGCCACGTTGCAGCGCCTGCATCCAGGCATAGCCAAAGATGAAATAGATCGGCGCAACCGGCGCTTCGTATTTTGCTCTGGCCACTTCATTCAGCCTGGAGATCCCCTCGAATGGTAGCGATGGATGGACAGCAGTGCCAGAGAAGACATAGTATCCGTCGGCGCCCAGTTCCTGCACCCAGGCAGGGATGATCGAGCCGACGCCCTGGGCGATCAATTTAGGAGTGTAGTCGAGCGCGCGCATAGCTTTCATGATCTGCACGCTGTCGGGGAAGAAGCCATTGGCAAAGAAAATATCCGCTTCAGCGCCCTTCGCCTTGGTCACCAGCGGCGTCGCATCGGTCAGCGGAACATCGTACCGTTCATTGACGACGATCTCGATGCCGAGTGCTCCCAGTTTTTCCGGCATTGGCTCCAGAATGGCGGTGCCGACCGGATTGTTGATCGTGAAAATCGCCGCTTTTTTGGGACGATCCGCTTCAGGCAGCGTTGCCAGCCAGCCATACAACCCTTCGTACCACCACTGCCCCATCAGCGGCGGCGCGCCAAACACATAGGTGAACCCCTGCGAGAATGACGCCATGTGACCACCCATCGAAACATAGACCTTCTGGTTCTTTTCTGCAACCGCCATCTGCGCAGCGGCAGCGGTGCCGGGGTATCCGCCGCACAGCAGATCGACCTGATCGACGGCAATGGCGCGTGTGAGCAGGTTGACTGCATTCTCGGACTTGCTCTCATCATCGTAGATGATCAGTTCGACGGGACGACCGAGCAGTCCTCCTGCAGCATTGACATCCTCTGCCCACTGCCGGTATCCGCGTTCGACCCAGACGCCGGTGTCGGCAAATGCACCGGTCAACGGCAATGAGCATCCAACCTTGATCGGTGTCCCCTGCGGCGCGGCAGGGGCGGTGGTCGGCGCAGGCGCAGCAGGCGCGGTAGTGGGCGCGGGTGCGGCAGGCGCGGTAGTGGGCGCGGGTGCGGCAGGCGCCTGACCACAGGCGCTTACAGCTAGCGCCACGACCCAGACGAGCAGCAGTGTCCAGAGCATCCGTCGTTGGAAAGTGTGACCAGTCATACGTTGACCTCCTTTGACCGTTACCTATGGCTGATGTATCGAGTCGCTGTCAGACTCAGGGGCAACCTTGAGTGTGGCAAGAACGCCTTCCAGCGTGCGACGGAGGTGGCTGCGCACCGCCTGCCCGGCGGCAATCGAGTCGCCGGATCGGCAGGCGTCAAGGATGGCTTCGTGATCGATAATTGCCTGCTGTGCACGATTTGGCAGATTGACATAGATCTGGCGATATCGCATCGAACGGGTTGACAAGCTCGAAATTAGGTCGAGGAGCAATGGTTGCCGCGCCGGTTCGTAGAGCGTCAGGTGAAACTCCTGGTTGATCTCCAGAGCCGTTGCGTATGCCCGATCATTGATCGCTTCGATGAAGCGCGTGTTGATTCGGGTGACGTGATCGAGGTGAGCCGAAGTATAATGTGGCAACGCTTTGTGGATCGCCAGTTCTTCGAGTACTTCGCGGATGCTGTAGATCTCGCGAAACTCGTCGACCGACAATTCCACAACGAAGGCGCCGCGTCGGGGTGAAATCTGCACCAGCCCTTCGGCTTCGAGTTGTCGCAAGCACTCGCGCACCGGAATAATGCTGACGCCCAGCTCGGCGGCAATCGCCTGCTGGTCGAGCTTCGAACTCATCGGATACCGCCCGCTCAGAATGTCGGCACGCACCGTTTCGAGCACGTACTGCGTCACCGTCGGCGGACTGACCCTGTTCGATCGCACTGGCGACACGTCGAACCTCACAAGTGTTCATGACGACAACGAGACACCGCCTGATGATCGCACTACAAAGGCACGACGTCCACAAACGCCACGCTTATGAGCCTCACATGTTCGAGCTCGCTGCGCCTTCGCAGGCGCCTGTTCACGATCAACGGTTCGGGAGAAGCTCTCGCGATCAAGCATCGGCGACGGGATAGCTTTCGCACGCGCCACGAGACGCCGCCCCGCCGACGTAAAACAGCCGCGGGCGCGATAGAACACGTATCTCTGTTGTATAACAGAAATCACGTTGTAGTGTTAACATCAGAACGATGTGGGATTTTTTATAATTTCTAAACTATTATATCTGACCTTATCATCCTGTCAAGGGGAGGACATATGTTCAATCGTCACGCACTCGTGATGCTTATATGCGCAGCAATCGCACTGGGTGCAGTGTCGATCGTCTCCGCCGCCGCTGCACCCACGGCTCCTGCCGTTGCAGGGTTCGAGCCGTTCGTTTTGCTGTACGATCCGGCGCGCGGCGGATTGCCGGAAAGTCAGGGGAGGCTGAGATTTGCTGCGCTACCGCCGCCGGTCGATGCACGCGCAACGTTCGACGGCAGAAGCACGGTATTGACCACGACGAGCGATCTTGCTGAACTGGCAGGATGGAGCATCGATCCGGCACAGGCGCCGGTGCTCGACAGGCAGGCAGGGTTTACGTTATGGTTCACGCTCGAAGTGATCGAGGAAAGCCACCTGCCATCTGATGACAACGGCGATGGTCTGGATGACCGTGCCGGCTGGAGCGTCACACTGCTGGCAAGCGATCGTCGCGGTATCGAACTTGGATTCTGGGAAGACCGCGTATGGTCGCAGGAAGGGGGCACAGCCCCCAACCTGTTCACGCAGGCTGAGGGCGCAGCAATCGACGCCACCCGCCTGTCTGTCTACGCTCTCACGATCCGAAATGACCACTACACTCTCAGTCGTGATGGCGCCGTTGTCCTGAGCGGTCCGCTGCGCGACTATACAGCATTCAGTGGGCCGATCGACCCCTATGAAACGCCCAATTTCGTCTTTCTTGGCGACAACTCTTCCCGTGCAGGGGTGCAGGCGCGCCTCGGCGCCGTCATACTCGCATCCGGCGTGCGGGTGCTGCTGCCGCTGGTCGTTACTGCCTCAGCGCCAGATGGCGCCCTCACGCAAACGGCAACCAGACCTACTAGTCATCCATCACTCGACGGTACACACCAAACGTTGTCCCAGCATAGAGTGTCGTCGGTCGTGATGGTGAGATACTCAGCGTAATAGCAGCCGCAGGTAGAACTCCATATTCGCCCCAGGTTGCGCCGCCGTCAACGCTTCTCCACACCCCTTCGCCTGTTCCAGCATACACCGTGGTCGGCAGTGTCGGGTCAACAACGATCGTGTACACGTCGCCGATTCGCTGGGTCTCGGCTTCGCTCCAGGTTGCGCCGCCATCGATGCTTCGGAAGATTGAGCCGCGAACCATACCCGCATACAACGCCGGCGGCGTGGTGGGCGCGACTGCCAGCGTCAATGCTGAATGTCCACTCAACCCTGCATTAACGGCACGCCACGTGGCACCGCTATCATCGCTGCGGTACACGCCATCGCTGCCAGCTGCAGCGTACAGTGTGGAAGGTGCGGTCGGGTCGAAGGCCAGGTCAAGCACGGCTCGACCGGTCAACCCCGTGGCGCGCCAGGTCGCGCCGCTGTCGTCGCTAACGAACACCCCTTCGCTGGCGCCGGCGTAGAGCGTGGTCGGGCGCTGCGGGTCGAAGACCAGCGCGTGTACCCACTGCCCGCGCAACCCGATGGCGCGCCAGGTGACGCCGCCATCGACGCTTTGACAGACCCCGTCGCCGGTGCCGGCATACAGGACGCTGGCGGCGGTCGGATCGACGACCAGCGCGCCGATAGAGAAGTGGGTCAGACCCGTGCTGGCGACGCGCCAGGTGACGCCGCGATCATCGCTGCGATACACCCCACCGCTAGCGGCGCCTGCA
>JBEPYG010000144.1:0-10510 GCA_041641515.1 Roseiflexus sp. | reverse complement strand
ATCGGGATGATACGTTTCCAGCGCAGCATCGACGTCCTGGAGATTGCACATATCGCAGGTGGCGATGTGCGTCCCGCGCGCGGCAAACAACTCCTGCAGCAGCAGCGTGGTGGCGCCATACATGTCGCGCGCTGCCAGGATGACGCGCGGCGCGGGCGCGGTGGCGCCGCGTGGCGTGCCGGCAGCTAGGAGCGCCGCATACAACGCTGCCATGCCAGAAGCAAATGCCGCTGCGCCCGCGCCGCGCTCGGCGATGGTCAGCGCTTCTTCCAGCGCGGCGATGGTCGGATTGCCATGACGGGTGTAGACATAGTCGCGGTCGTGTTCGAGCGCTGCATCGAGCGCCGTGAAATTAGGGTGCAGGTAGGTTGCGCTGGTATAGATCGGCGTTGCGGTTGGCGTCGCCGCCGGCGCGGGCCTGCGTTCTCCGGCGTGAACCAGTCGCGTCGGTAAGCGCCATTCAGGATGCTGGTCGTTCATAACAAACCTCAGTGTGTGACTCCTTCGCTATCTTATCATGCTCTTCACAGTTTGGTGTACAATGTGAGAGAAGCACAGATACGGAGTCACAGAAACGGACGATCGTGCATGTTCTGCCATCTCTGGCAGGAGTTCGCCAGCAGTCGCCTGGATAGGGCGCTTTTGCCTGTTGTGAGGGCAGAAGCGTCGTTCTCGTCATCCTGTTGGGCGCCCGAATAATCAACGAGGGCGCAGATACGCTCCATGTCACCATCTCGATCGGAGATGTCGCTGCCCTGTAACAAGCCGTTAGGAGTGTTATGAGCCAGGTCATCCAGTTGCTCCAGAGCAAGGATTATCGCGCAAAACTGGACCAGTGTATTCACTGCGGGCTTTGCCTTCAGGCCTGCCCGACCTATGACGTGTTCGGTACGGAAATGGACTCCCCGCGTGGGAGGATTGCGCTGATGCGCGCGGTCAGTGAAGGCAGGATTGCAGAAGAACAGATCGATGGCGCGTTTACGACGCACATCACCCGCTGCCTGGCGTGTCGCGCCTGTGAGACCGCCTGCCCTTCCGGTGTGCAGTATGGGGCGCTCCTCGAACCGGCGCGCGAACTGGTTGAGCATCATCGCCATGTTTCACCCGCCGAACGAGTGCTGCGCTGGGTGGGGCTGCATCAGTTGATGCCGTACCGTCAACGTCTGAAACTGCTGGCGTCGGCATTGTGGCTCTACCAGAAAAGCGGACTCCAGGCTCTCGTCCGCCGTATGAATATTCTTCCCGCTCATCTGCGCGCGATGGAAGCTATTATGCCGCCATTGACGCCGCGCTATGTCGATTACAGCACTCCTGCTCCTGCTGCTGGCGAGCGCCATGGACGGGTGGCATTCGTCATTGGGTGTATTCAGGAAGCGTTTCTGGCGCCGGTCAATCAGGCGACGCGACGGGTGCTGCGGCGTAATGGCTTTGAGATTGTGACACCAATGGCGCAAACGTGCTGTGGTGCAGCGCATGCGCACGTTGGTGAACTCGACGCTGCGCGTGCACTGGCGCGGCGCAATATCGATGCATTTCTGGCAGAAGATGTCACTGCCATTATTGTCAATGCCGGGGGATGTGGTTTGGCGTTGAAAGAATATCCGCATTTGCTGAAAGACGATCCGATCTACGCCGAACGCGCGCAACGGTTTGCTGCGCTGGTGCGTGATGTCAATGAATTTCTCGCCGAGAACCTGCATCGTCCGCCACGCGGTGAGGTGCGTGTGCGCGCGACCTATGTCGATTCGTGCCACCTGCGCCACGGCCAGCGCGTCTCACGTCAGCCGCGTGAGTTGCTTCGCACCGTGCCCGGTCTGGAACTGGTCGAACTGCGCCAGCCCGATCGCTGTTGCGGCAGCGCCGGTGTGTACAATATCGCTCAACCTGACATCGCCGACCAGGTGCTCGACGCAAAAATGAAAGATGTGGCGTCTACCGGGGCGACGCTGGTTGTCACGACTAATACCGGCTGTCACCTGCAGCTGGTCGCCGGGGTGCGCAAGGCTGGTCTGAACGCCAGAGTCGCCCATGTCGTCGAAGTGCTCGATGAGTCGTACCGTGCGGAACGTTAAGAGTTGAATGTTCAACGTGGTCTGCTATTTTAACATCTCCGCAAGCAGCGCCTGCCCAATCGCGCGCGCTTCCGCCGAATCCGGCGGGATGCGCGTTACCTAGCTACAAGGGTCGTTCGACGCTGCCGGTGCGAGGGTAGGGGGCGCAATCGGCACTGCAGGGGCAGGTGGGGGTTGTCGTGTCGGGCGCTGCAGATGTTTCCGCCAGAGCGGCAGCAGTAGGGAGAGGAGTGGCTGGCGGAGCTGCCTGATCGACTGATGGTGTTCCCACACAACCCATCAGAGATAGTATCAGGAGTAACAACAGGCAATAGTGTGGGCAGGTATGAACGGCGCGCATGTTTCTTATTGGCGCCACGTCGCGCGCCTGACGCCGTTATAAGCAGCCGTGACGCGGTAGTTTTGGGACCAGACACCAACTTCGGATGTGTTATTGAGATCTTCCACAATACGCGCCTGGTCACTCAGATCCCCCAGGCGCTCGAATTGCACTGCTGACATCTGAGCGAAATGCAGCGCCGCAGTATGATCACCGTGCGCTATTCGGCGCTCCATAGCCAGGTGGCAAAGCGTCCAGGGCGCCAGGGCGCATGCCGTAGATCCAACCAACAAGTCGCGTTGCGGTCAACACCTTGTCCAGGCGCAGTTCCAGGGTCAGGGCGGACACCTGTGCAGCAGAGGTGTGCAGTTGAGCTACTCCGTCATCGCCTGCCGGAGCATGAGGAGAGAGCGTGTACCTGGTGCGTTCTCGTTCATGACGAGCAATCCTGTTTTCACTCGTCTGGAAATGGTCTTACTCCTCACCGGCGAAGTAGATCGGATTCGTCACCGCCAGCAATGTATCATCCGCTGCGCGAATTTCGGCAACGCACCATTGTGCTGCACCTTCGTCGAGGTTCCATGCACGTTCCCCCGTCGGGTCGATGGTATCTTCGCTCAATCGTGCGCCATCGGTGATGAATCGCAGGCGCGCTCCGGCAGGAACGTCACGCCAGCGAAGGTGAATAGTCGCCGCTCCTCTGGGGAGCGTATCACCGAGCATTGCATGCGTCTCGCCGCTCGTTCCGGTCAGTTCAAGTGTGGGACCGCTGCTCAGGAAGAGTCGGCCATGGCTGATGGCGCGCAGGATTGCGCCTTCCTCACGGCGTGGTGCATAAACGACATTGAATCCCGGCTGTGCAGCGGCGGGCGCCGGTCCGTGTGCATCGGTTCCCGCTGTTGCCGTGATACGCAATCCCCAGTTCAGCCATTCATACCATAGTGCCAGCGCCGCTTCGTTGTTGCTGTCGCCGTTCCACAGGCCGTTCCACACCTCCACGGCGCGCGCCGTGCCCGGCATCATTTCGACATAACGCCAGTCGCAGCCGGTGCAGTATGGGTCGCCGGGCGCCAGCGGATGCGCAATAACAAACAATCCGCCTTCCTTTTCGATTTCAGCGGCAATGAGAGGCATACTTCGCTCGCCGGGGCGAATGCGCCAGTCGATCCAGCGGCGCGTTCCCAGGCTCAATGCGTGCCCCCAGAACGTGGTGAGTTCCATTCCCCCCATCACCAGCAGGTCGTTGGTGCTCAGGGCATCGATGTCGCGCAGTTGTGAGATAGTGTTATGATCGGTGAGCGTCACAAAATCGAGGTGGCGGTCGCGCGCCGCTGCGAGGAGCGCTGGTATGTCCCAGTCGCCGTCTGAGTGGATGGTGTGCGCGTGGAGGTCGCCACGGTACCATCCGCGCCCCGGCGTCTTCCCTGTTTGGGGAATTGGCGCTGGTGCAGGTTCTGTCACAGGCTCATTGGTCGTCTGAATCTCCAGGGTATAGCGACATGGCACGCCGGGCGCCACCATGTGCGTATCGATGACCGCGTCCCACCAACCGGCGGGCAACGTCCCTGGGAGGTAGCCAGGGGTGGCGTTTGCCGCATCGATGATGACATCGTGCTGGGTGCCGCCGCGATGCCCGGCGCCGCGGAACCCGGCCGGGTCGAAGAGCGAGAGGCACAGCATATTGTCAACAGTATCGACAACCGGCGGCTCGAAGCGCAATCGGATGAAGAGCCGGGTCGCTCCAGAAGGAACCTCGAATGGATGGCTGATGTGTCGTTTCCAGTCACGTTCTGTCAGGACGCCGTCGAATGCTTTGCGCATACCTCACCTGTCATCTTCACGCCTGCTTTTCGAACCGCAGAGACACAGCGGGCGTCAGCGCGTCGGTCTGTTTCAGGACACGTTCGTGCCTCGAGCTTTCCACCTTCTCGCTCGCCCACGTTCGACGTGCAACGCATCCTAGCCCAAACCGCAGTAGAATGCAAATGAAAGGAGAAATGCCATGCTGCCGATCAATCGCGTGAAACAGGCGCTCAAATCTGATCAGCCTGTCTATGGAACTATGCTCGTCGAAAGCCCGTCTTCTGCGTATATCATGATGCTGGCGCACGTCGGGTACGACTTTGTGTTCATCGACATGGAGCACGGCGTCTACGATCTCGGCGACGTCGCCGGAATGATCCGGGTGGCGCGTTTGGCGGGCATCACCCCGCTGGTGCGCATCCCCGATCTGGCGTATGATCTAGTCGCGCGCACGCTCGATGCCGGCGCCATGGGCATCATGTTGCCGCGGGTCGAAACCGTCGAACAGGCGCAGACACTGGTCAGATATATGAAGTACCCGCCTGAAGGGGTGCGCGGTGCAGCTGCCGGGCGCGGGCACACCGACTATCGCAGCGCGGGACCGCGCGATCTGGTGCGCCATATGAACGAGCACACACTCGTCGTTCTGCAGATTGAGCGGGCGGAAGCTGTGCGGTGCATCGACGACCTGTTTGCTGTTCCAGGGGTCGATGCAGGGCTGATTGGTCCCTTTGATCTGACGATCTCATTGGGCGCCGCCAGTGTCACGGATCCTGCCGTAGAATCTGCGATTGCACAGGTTCTGGCGGCGGCGCAGCGTGCTGGCGTGGCATGCGGGATTCACAGCAGTGATCCGCATCAGGTGGCACTGTGGAAGCAACGCGGCATGACCATGTTGATGAGTGGCAGCGATACGCAGTTCTTCAACGCAGGCGCGCATCAGGCGTTGCATGCGATGCGCCGGAACGAATCCGCACCGATTGCGGATGCCGGAGCGGTATAACATATCATGTACTAACATGCTGCGTATGCATGTCCTTGCCAGGTAGCATATAATGACAGACAGGGTAATGGGTGTATTCGTTGACAGACGCAATGGCAGCGTCGACAAACGGATTTTCCTGGGATGTGTGTCTGAGGACAGACGATCATGACCGAACCGGATTTTGAGGGTGCACGCGCGTATGCCCTCAAACGACTTGCGCGGGAATTGCCGGAAACAGTAACATATCATTCGTTGCAGCATACCCGTGACGATGTTGCGCCAGCTGCCGAACGTCTGGCCCACGCAGAAGGAGTCAATGGCGAGGATTTGTTGCTTCTGCGCACGGCGGCATATTTTCACGACCTTGGCTTTGTGGTGCGCCGCGAAGAGCATGAACAGGCGGGTGCAGAGATTGCGGCGCAGGTGTTGCCAACCTTTGGGTACACGCCAGAGCAGATCGAAAAGATCCGCCGCATGATCATGGCGACGCGCATTCCTCAGTCACCGACCACGCTGCCAGAGCAAATTCTGGCAGATGCCGATCTCGATACGCTGGGCAGCGATCATTTCTGGAAGCACAGCGAGAAGTTGCGCGCTGAGAACGAAGCATTCGACGGTCCCATGAGCGATGTTCAGTGGTACACGACCCAGGTCACATTCATCGAGAATCACCGGTACTGGACGGCGTCGGCGCGCGCGTGGCGTGAACCGCGTAAGCAAGAGCATCTGGCGCAGTTGCGCGAACTGCTCGAACGTGCGCGACGCAGCACTGCCGAATCGCGAGAGGTTGAAAATTCCTGAGGACATCTGTCGGTTGTCTTCTCAACCGCGCTGGCGCGCTCAGTCCGGTCTGGACATTCCCTGAGCGTATCTATCGGTTGGTTTCCTCACCCAAGTACGCGCGCCCGTTCAGCAATCGCCTCGATCAAACGTCGATCATATGACAGGTGTTCCGCCTGAATAACAGTAACGTCGGGATGCCTGGCGCGTGTCCCGGCAACTGCCTGCTCGATTGCATCAATCAGGAGGGCGCTCATTTCCAGCGCGTATGGCGCAATGACCACCCACCGGCATTCTTTTGCCATCAGTGCTTCGAGCGGCGATAGCAGATCTGGGTTATCGCGATCGATAGCGCAAAAATGAACGCCTGAATAGCGCCCTACACGGTGGCAGAAGGTCAGCACCTCGTGCTGTAGTGTTGCCGGAATGTCCGTCAGACGGTCGACCACGATGAGGAGCCCGACAACATTCTGTTGTTGCCACGCGGGCCAATCGAGGCGCTGCTGCTGGATCTGTATATGATGAGCGGCGATGTAGTCCGCTTCAACAGCACGCTGCATCAACACCTGTGCCAGGATCGGATGATCGCCAACAGGGGGCGTGATATGGATCGCAATCTGAGGGAACGTCTGGTGCGCCTGCTCGACGCACCGTTCCAGTTCTCCCCGGTCTGGTTCCGCGAGCGATAGCACATATGGGATAACAACCGCCTCCTGAGCCCCCTGAGCGACGCATTGAGCGAAGGCTTCGGCGAACGAGGGTCGCTGATGCCGGAGGAAACAGGCTGTTACGATTGGCGCTATCGCTGCTGTACGACAACGCGCCGCAAGACGGATCAGCGGCGCTCCTCGGGATGATGTTTGCCCCTGACCAACGAGAAGAACAGCGCGCATGCAGCTCCTGTGATACCGTGAAATATCGTGGTATTCCTGATCACAGGGTACGCGGCATGCGCGCGAACGGATGGAAGACGGCAAAACTGAAGCGAAAAGGGGCGCCGGGTACGCGGGCGCTTCGCCCACATCCCCGGCTTGTTTTCATCGCGGCGTTGTGCGCCATGCGCACGACCGTCTGAGGAGACAGCGAAGATGCTTATTCCGTCTCCATCCGTCCGATAAGAGCGCTCCCCTGAGGTTGCTCGACAGGTTGCCTGAGAACAGGCGCCAGCGCAGAACCGATGACTGCCGCCGCCAGCATGATCAGGATGCCCCCCAGATAGTATGGTGCGCCTGCGTCGATACTGTCGAATGTGAAGCCGGCGAACATCGGACCGGCAATCATCGTCAGGCTGGTCAGCGCCTGTGTGCCGCCGAGTGTCGATCCCTGCTCGTGAGCTGCAACCCGGCGTGAGATCAGACTGGTCAGTGATGGCGTCGCCATGCCGCTGCCGATTGCTACGACGCCGATGACCGGGAAGAGCATCCATGCGACGGGCACGAAAGCAATCGCAATAAACCCGACAGACATCAGCATCATGCCAGCGACAGCGAGTCGCGCTTCACCAAAGGCGAGAACCAGGCGACGAATCAGAATGCCCTGCATCAGCACTGCCAGGAACCCGACCAGCGTAAAGATCAGCGCATTGTCGAACGGACCGAAGCCGAAACGGACATCGCTGAACACGGCAAAGTTGCTCTGCAGACCGGCGAATGCCAGGTTGAGCAGAAAGATGCCGATCAACAGCGGCTGGATGGCAGAACGCCGGAGAAGGGCGTGTATGCGTGAAAAGGAATTCATCTCGCGTACCCGTACCGGTGTGGTCACCCGTCGTTCAGGCGGCAGCGACTCCGGCAGGTTGAAGTACCCGAAAAGAACATTGGCCAGCGCCAGACCAGCTGCAACAAATGCTGGCGTTTCGAGACTGATGGTGCTCAGAAAACCACCGAGTGCCGGACCGAGCATGAACCCAAGCCCGAACGCTGCGCCGATCATTCCCAGACCCTTTGCCCGGTTTTCAGGCGTGGTGACGTCTGCAATGTACGCCTGAGCGGTCGGAATCGTAGCGCCGGCAATACCACTCAGAATGCGCGCAAGGAACAGAACCGCCAGCACTGTCTCGACACCCAGGAACGACAGGTATTCCGCAAGACCAAACAGAATGTATGCAATGCCGGTGCCCAGCAAACTGATCAGCAGCACCGGTCGTCGACCGTAGCGATCGGACAGTGCACCGAACACAGGCGCGAACAAGAACTGCATCAGTGCAAATGATGCAGTCAATGCCCCCACCACAATAGCGCGATTATCCGCTAACCATGGGAGGCTCGACTGCTCGACGACTTTGACATAATACGGCAGCAGCGGCAGCAGAATGCCGACTCCGAGCAGATCGATCAGGACGGTCAGGAAGATGAAGAGCATTGGTGAACGCGATTTCATAGGACTCCTGGTTTGCTTGACTGTTCAGTAAACATCACACCAGTATCATAGCCGAATGTCAACGTCTTGTCAATAGCTTGCAAAGATTTTGCAGGAAAAATATCCTGGCAAGTGCGGGAAACCTTTCACTGGCGCTCGCTCTATGGACTGCCAAAGCAAAGCTTCAGCAGTTCATGCAGTTCAGGGCAATATTAAGCCAGATGTACCCCGGCAGGCGGGTGATGGTTTTGAATAATCCGTTCTCGCCAATGCCCGGTTGGGGCGTCTGGTGGAGCAGGCGTAACGCGGGGGACGATGTGCTCGCCGATGCCCGGTTGGGGCACGGCGTCGCCGTGTCCCGACGGAGTTCTCCTCCGGAACATGCGGGTACGCCGGGGAGTAGCTCGCTATGCCCCGACGGAGTTCGTGGTCTGCCAGATAATAATCCGCTTGAGCCCGCGCAAGCTTCGGCGCGAGCTTTCGTTCTGGCTCAGTCGAACGGCGGGCAGAGGAGAGAACGCGGGAGAGAAAAAACGCAACCCTGCCAGGGTTGCGTTGAGTCGATAAAAGACCTGGACATAGCCTGAGCCGAAAGCAACGTCAGGCGTTTATCAGAGGATCACGAGCGAATCGGCGTCCTATTCCTCTACAGCGCGTGTGTCAGGATTCGTCACCCATGTATACACCAGCGATACTGCAAGAGGGAGAAACGGAACCAACACGAACAGTAACATGAAGGTTACGACAATCCAGTTCATAGGAAACCTCCATTGCAATCAGCGCCACTTCTGATTATACGACGTTTTGACCGGCGTTGGAAGTGCGATGTGCATGACATTTGTTGCGACTTCGATATACAAACCCTCTACACTATCGTTCATTCCACCGGTATGAGCCAGACGACGCCGTCGAGCGATTGCTGCGCTGCCCACCCGGTTCCATTCCGCCCTTCGACCCGCCACCAGATGTACTGATCGGCGGTGACCGGTCCCTCCAGGATGCGCACGCGTTCACCTTCTGCGAACGCAGCGCGTACCGGCGCTTTCAACCCTGGCGCTGCGCGTCCCCGGAGTGACCGCCCTTCGGTATTCGACACCTGCGCAAATCCATCGACGCGCAGAGTCAGCACAACCGGCTCGGGTGTTACATCTGGTGTGGCGGTTGGAAACAAGGGTGTACGGGTAGGACGCGCCGTTTCGGTCACAACGGTGTTCGTGGCGGGCATTGCGAGGATGGCGGTGTCTGTCTCCTCGCTGCTGCGCCAGATGCCGCCAATGATGATGGTCAGTGCAATGGTAAGCGTTGCACCTCCTATCAGCGCCACCCGGCGCTTATCCGCCAGAGCCGACCAGATTGGGCGACGCATACGACGCCGGGTCTGATCATAACCACGGCGGTAGTGGTAGTAATGCTGGTAATAGAACGGGTGTAACTCGCCACGCTCGGCGTCCGCAACGCCGCGTTCGTACATGTCTTCACTGCTCATTGGCTTGCGTCAAGCGTACGACCGAACGCCGGAGTTCTCGCCAAACCTGCAGACAGACCACCACTCGGCGAGCACGTAAGAAGCAGATGTTCTCGCACGTATCCCGCAGAACTGCTGCCGTCCAGGAATGCCGCCCATCTCCTATGTCAGCACCAGGTCAGTGCGTCCCATCTCGCGCAGCAGACGTGGATACATTTCATACATTGGCTCAACAGCAGGCAACAACTTGAGAATCTTTGGGATCGGACCCTTTGCAATAATCTGACGTCGCGCCAGCGCTGTCATCAGGTTGATTTTACCATGCCAGAACTGGTGGGCAATGTCAGCTTTCATGCTCATTTCGACATCCGGCTTCAACCCGGTATCATCGCCCCACAAAACATCGAAATACGCCCCAGGTTGGGTTGGCGGCGCGGCAGCATTGATCGTCACCACTGCGCGCGGGTCTTCATAGCGGAACTGGATCACAAGGTGCGAGTCACGGATCTTCGGCGCAATGCGTGCATCGCACTTCGCCTGGTCATACAATGTGCTCAGACACTGATGAAGTTCGGCATAATCCTTGAACACAGGCATACCTCTTCCTCCTGAAGGTATTGTGTGATTTTGGGGTGTGTATGATTATAACACACCACCGCCGATGTGGTGTGAGGCGGCACGAGTCCACATCCGGAGGTGGGCGTCTCGACGGGGCGTCTCTGGTGGCG
>JBEPYG010000143.1:0-10527 GCA_041641515.1 Roseiflexus sp. | reverse complement strand
TTGGCGACCGCGTCTGGCTCGACCGCGACGGTGATGGTGTGCAGAACGTGGGCGAACCTGGTTTGAGCGGGGTCGTGGTCTATCTCGACCTGAACAACAACGGTGTTCTTGACACCGGAGAACTCACGGCAACGACCAACGCAAATGGTCTCTACTTCTTCGGAGACCTGGCAGGCGGAACCTACACGGTGCGTGTGGACACAACGACCCTTCCGGCGGGAGTCAACCAGACCTACGATCTGGATGGCGCCTCTGCAACGCCGCACGCAGCTACTGCCCCGCTAGCGGCAGGCGCAACCCGACTGGATGTCGATTTCGGCTACCGCGGTACAGCGAGCATCGGCGACCGCGTCTGGCTCGACCGCGACGGTGATGGTGTGCAGAACGTGGGCGAACCTGGTTTGAGTGGGGTCGTGGTCTATCTCGACCTGAACAGCAATGGCGTGCGTGATCCCGATGAGCCGTTCGACACCACCAACGCCACCGGCAATTACCTGATCGGCGGATTGTTTGCCGGAACATACACGGTGCGTGTCGATACCTCAACTCTGCCCGGCGGTGTCATAGCAACCTACGACCTCGACGGCGCAGGGACGCCTGGTGTTGTGACCGGCGTCGTGTTGAGCACCGGCCAGGCACGCACCGATGTCGATTTCGGCTACCGTGGTACAGCGAGCATCGGCGACCGCGTCTGGGATGATGCGAACGCCAACGGCATTCAGGACAGCGGCGAAACAGGAATCAGCGGCATCGTCGTCGAACTGTACGACTCGAGCAACACACTGCTGATGACCACAACAACCGATCTGAATGGCGAGTATTTGTTCGACAGTCTGCCCGAAGGAACCTACACAGTC
This sequence comes from Roseiflexus sp., assembly GCA_041641515.1. Taxonomy (GTDB): domain Bacteria; phylum Chloroflexota; class Chloroflexia; order Chloroflexales; family Roseiflexaceae; genus Roseiflexus. The sequence continues at coordinate 9,670 of JBEPYG010000143.1, read as the reverse complement.
GGCATTGGTGCAACACCGGGACGCAATATCAGCCCATACGGTGTCGGCGGCGACCCCGAAAGCGACTCCGACATTGTTCGGACGACACGGCGCAGCAGTGATATCACCCTCAGCTACGAGGAAGGTCGCCGCGACATCGACATTGGTCTGTATCGACTTGCATCGGTCGGCAGCCTGGTATGGCTTGATAGCAACCTGAACGGCATCCGCGAGACGGGTGAACCGGGGATCGGCGGCATCGAGGTGCGACTGTTGCGCAGCGACGGAACACTTGTCGCTACGCGGGTCACCGATGAAAACGGATACTACATGTTCACCGACGTTGAGCCGGGTGAGTATCGGATCGCGTTCAGCATTCCGTCCGGCTACTACGTCAGCCCACCGCGCCAGGGGAATGACCAGGGTATTGACAGCGACGCCGATCCGGTGACCGGTCAGACGCCGATTTTCACGCTGACGCCTGGGCAGATCGATCCGACGTGGTATCTTGGGCTGTCGCCAATCTCACCGACCGCGATCCAGCTGACGCGTTTCAGTGCGGAGCGTGGCGCAAACAGTGTGACCATTCGCTGGGAGACTGCTGCTGAGTACGAAACGCGCGGCTTTTACATTGAGCGGAGCGCCAGCGGTAGCCGCAGCGATGCAGTACGCATTACCGATCGCCTCATTCCGGCGACGGGAAGCATCAGCAGCGGTGCAGCATACGTCTGGAATGACGCCTCTGCTGCACCGGGAGTGCGCTACACCTACTGGCTGGTCGAGGAGACCACTAATGGTTTGACGCACATCTACGGACCGGCGACGGCAGAAGTCGCAACAAGCGAGTCATATCGGGTTATGCTGCCGATTATCATCCGGTAGCGAGGTAGGATCACTCGGCTAAGTATCAGTTTCGCGGGAGGAGCGACCGTATTCGGTTGCTCCTCGTCTTATCCGTCGGCGTCCGGGTCGATCCCAAGCGCGCGCAGTCGCGCTGCCAATCGCTCCGCGCGTTGCCGCTCCGCCTCTGCCCGCTGCTGCTCCGCCTCTGCCCGCTGCTGCTCCGCCTCTGCCCGCTGCCGCTCCGCCTCTGCCCGCTGCCGCTCCGCCTCTGCCCGCTGGCGTTCCTGCTCCAGTTGCGCCTGGACTTCCACAAAACTCAAGAACGGTCTCCCGTCCGGCAGGTACAGCCGCACCTCGCCCCCTTCCCGCTCAAACCGTATCCCCAGCCGCGGACTGACCCACCCGTCGATGGCGGCAATCACCCGCAGCCGTCCCCCCTCACGCCGCCACCCGCTCATATCCCCACTCTCCGGGTCGTACAGGTAGTACTCCTCCACCCCGTACTCGTCGTAAAACTCGAACTTCGCCGCAATCTCCGTCAGCGTATTCCCGGGCGACAACACCTCAAACACCACCTGCGGCGCAATCCCCCCCTCCTCCCACTGCCGGTACGAACCACGGTCCCCCTTCGGTCGTCCGAAAACAACCAGCACATCCGGCGCGCGCCGGATGTCCGGTCGTCCCTCGACTGGATACCACAGCAGGTCTCCCGCCACCAGCACATCGGCGCGGTCGCGAAACCAGGCCTCCAGGTTGCCCTGGATGGTCACAATCGCGCGAAATTGCTTCGTGTTATCCGCCATCGGCATCCCGTCGCTGTCCGGGTAGACAATCGGCGCCGCCTCGACCGTTGTGCTGCTCATTGCCCACCTCGCTCGTATCGCCGTCTGATTACCGATATGATACCACGCGACACTCGCGCCTGAGGGAGTGGATGTATAAAACCAGAGAACCCCGATTGTCATCGGGGCTCTCTGGCGAAGGAGGGAAGAAAGGGTTGTCTGAAGTATATGATATCTTGTTCAGGCACGCTATCTCTCTCTAGTCCTGGTTTGAAGTAGCCCTTACGGTGAAGTTCGAGTAGACCAGAAACCTACGATCCCAATCGCGCACGGGTGCTATCACTTCGTGTGTGCTCCAAGCGCTTAACTGCTTCTTGACAAACACGACACACTTCTCATATACTCCAAATACTCCATCAAACGCTTGATTGAACATGGTGATGGGGTATCCCTCTTCTCCGCACAAGCATTTGGCATATAACACAGGGCGTACCTAGCGCAACGGACATGTTCCATGGAAGCAGCGTCGCACGAAGCTACCGGCAGCACTGCTGAGCGTATTCTGACCGTTGCCACAACCCTCTTTGCAGAACATGGGTACCACGGTCTGTCCACGCGTGTCCTGGCGGCGGCGGTCGGGCTGAACGTCGCGACGATCCACTATCACACCGGCAGTAAGCAGGAACTCTATCGAGCTGTATTTCGGCATCTGGCGGAGCGAGAGCGGGCAATTATCGCCGCTCACACGCAGCATGTCACCGACGATGATATCGCCGATCCTGCGGCGTTTCGACAGCTATTGACTTCCCTGGTTGACGCATTGGTTGATCTCACAATCGAACAGCCAGAAATACCACGTCTATGGTTGCGCCGTTGGCTGGAACGCGAAGAGTCGCCGGCTGCCGTCGAGGCGGAGGTCTCACTACCACTCTATGATATGGCGCTTAACCTACTCCAACGGGCGCAGGCAGCAGGAACTATCTCTGCGGAGGGGATCGATCTGCAGCTCATCCTCACCGGATTTGTCTGGATACTCTACGGCTACTTTGCCGGTAGTCCACTCGACGCTGCCGGCAAGCGTGTCGATCCGACGACGCCAGAGCGGGTAGTTGCGTTCAAGCGATTTCTGCACGCATATGCAGCACGGATGCTTGGATTACCGGATGACCTTGCGACCGATCAAGCATCTTGCACACACCCGTCACGTCGGTAGGTTTATCAGCGGTGGCAATCAGAAGGTTGAGTCTGGTCCGCTTGGAGGCATGCCTCGGCTATCAAGGAACACCCCGATCCTGTGCCAGGAAACGATATTGCACGACCTGTGCAATCGCTTGTCGTCAGTCGGTCAGATGTTGAACAAGGAGGAAGAGGGATGGGCAGACTACTCCGCTACATGTCTTACTCAATGGGCAACTTCGCCAACACGATCGCCTACCAGGTGTTCGGGAACCGTATTCAGTTCTACTACGTCGATGTGATGGGGCTGAATGCCGCAGTAGCAGGGGTAATCTGGACAATCTACGGCTTATGGAATGCTATCAACGACCCGCTCATGGGGCAGATCTCTGACCGCACGCGCACACCCATGGGACGACGCGTGCCGTATGTGCTCTTCGGAGCAGTGCCGCTTGGTCTCTCCTTCTTCTTTCTCTGGACTCCGCCAGGACAGTCGCCTTGGGTGCTTGCTGCTTACTTCCTGATTATCCTGTTTATTTTTGACACACTCTACAGTTTGACGATCATTGCCTACAATGCGCTCTTTCCCGAGGTGGCGCCTCATCTGAATGCGCGCGTCGATCTTTCGGCTGTGCGCGAAGTGCTGGCGACGATTGCGCTCCTGCTTTCATTTATTCTTGCGCCGATCCTGGCAGAGGAAGTCGGGTATGTCTGGATGGGTGCGCTCATGGGCTTACTGGTTGCTGCAGGATACCTGATCTCAATGATCGGGGTACGGGAAGATGTCTCGAAGATCAAGGATGACCAGATCGGCCTGATCGCATCGCTGCGCATTGCGCTCTCGAGCAGTCCTTTCCGCTGGTTCATTGGCGCCAATATTGCGAAAGAGTATATCTGGTTGGTGCTGGCAGCAATGCTTCCATTCTGGCGCAAATATGCTCTTGGTATTCAAGGGCAGATCGAGGTCTTTGGCACAACGCTGAGCGGTGGCGATGCCGAGGCGGTTCTGCTTGGCATACCGATCCTGTTGACCATCCCGATGCTCCTCATCTGGCGTCCAATGGTAGCGCGAATCGGCCCGCGGCGATCATGGATTATCACCAGTCTCTGCTTCATCCCCGGTTTTATTGCGATGATCCTCGCCAACGACTTTTACACCGGTCTGATCGGCACACTGCTGGTTGTGCCTGGACTGGCAGGTTCGATGATCATGCCGTTCCCCCTCATTTCAGAAGTGATTGATGACGATGCAGCACGTCACGGCTACCGACGCGCCGGTATCTTCTTCGGCATCAACGGCGGCATTACCAAACTGGCATTTTCAGCACAGGGAATCCTCTTTGCCTCGATCCTCTCGCTGTCTGGGTATGTGGCCGGCAGTAACGTGCAACCTGAAAGCGCCGCCTGGGGAATACGCTTCCTCATCGGTGTCACACCGATCATTGCTGCACTTCTCATCGTCTTCTTTATGTGGAAGTATCCCCTGGAACGCACTGTCAAGGGTGACCTTGCTCTGGAAAGGACTCCATCGTGACTGTTCCATCGACCGGTATGGCGCCGGAAGAGATTATGTCAGTTCTTCACAGGTTCAAAGCGCACGACCTGGACTGGTAGTCTGGGCGCGTCTTCGCCTATGTTTACCGGCCAGACAAGGTAGCTGGAACAGTGGTCAAGGATGTTTGATCGATGGAATCAATGCGATTGACGAACTGTATGTGCTGGGAAATCCATTGATGAGTATGTTCTCGTTTGCCTCCGATACCATCAATGTCTTTCAACTGGCGGATGCGTTGCGCCGCCGGGGATGGTACATCCAGCTTCGATTCACGACACCGCACTCGCCGCGCAATCTGCATGTTTCGGTTTCGTATGGTGTTGCGCACAATGTCGATGCGCTCCTCGCCGATATCGCGGCATGGGTTGATGAGGTGCGGCAGATGCCTCCGATTGATCCGGAATTCGTGCGTTCGGTCGTTGAGGCGCTGGTGCAGGATTCCTCGCCAGCGGTTGTCGAAGGGTTGCTGGCAGCAATCGGGATACAACCGGGTGCATTACCACAAGAGACGGCACTGATCGACGAAGTCCTCGATGCGCTGCCAGATGCGGTAGCGAATGCTGTTGTGATCGATTTTTTCAATAACCTGTACTGATAGTGTGAGGAGGGCAGCCATGAATCCGGCTGCGAACAGGCAGCGTACCTGGCTGATCACCGGCTGTGCCGCCGGGTTTGGGGCACGCCTGGCACAGCGATTACTCGATCAGGGCGAGTGCGTCGTGGCTACCGACCGGAGCGTCGATCTGCTTGCCCACCTAGGTACGGCTGATCCGACGCGATTGTTGCGGCTGGCAATGGACGTGACCGATCCTGCTGCGATCCGTAGCGCAGTCCAACGAGCACTGGCGCACTTTGGCCGCATCGATATTCTGGTCAATAACGCCGGGGTGGGTCACGGCGGTCCGCTGGAAGAGGCAAATGTAGAGGATATCCGCCGCCTCTTCGACGTCAACATTATCGGCATGATGCTCGTGACACAGGCAGTACTTCCCCATATGCGCGCTGCAGGATGCGGGCATATCATCAACCTCTCTTCGGATAGCGGAGTCATTGGTTTCCCGTTCCAAGGAGTTTACACCGCAACCAAGCACGCCGTCGAGGGATTTTCGGACAGTCTTTACCAGGAGGTGACACCATTCGGCATCTATGTCTCAGTCATTCAGCCATGCGGCATGTTCAAGACTGATATGCCAGCTCGTACGATTGCGACCGCCAGAGCAACCATACGCCCCGATAGTCCGTACTATGCGCGGGTGATGCGTATGGCAGAGACACTTGCTACTGCTTGGGAGCAAAGTAGCGATCCACAAGAAGTGGTCGATGCTATTATTGAAGTTGCTGACCTCATCCCTCCACCCCTCCGTCGTCGTGTTGGGACGCCCGATCGTACCGGTCTCCTCGGGTTGCGCCAACGTTTGTCACACGAGGAGTTTGTTAAGTTTATCTACAGCATCACCGGTGAAGGTGCTGCCCGACCCGCAATGCCGGGCGGTCGCGTCGATGGCGGTCGGTTGGTAGTGCGCACCCTAAGAGAAGCAGGGGTGACCTGTGCATTCACCATTGTCGGTGGGCACAACTACCACCTGGTCAACGCCTGCCGCGAGGAGGGCATCCGGGTTATTGATGTGCGTAATGAGATGCATGCTGCACATATGGCAGATGCATTTGCGCGTTTTACCCGCAAGCCGGCATTGCTCACGGTCGATGCTGCTCCCGGTCTGGTTAACGCAGTGGCGGGCATTCAAGTAGCGTTTGAAGCACAGGTTCCAATGATCATCGCCTGTGCGCAGGGGTCGCTTGCCGGACGTGACATCGGTGTGATGCAGGCAATCGATCAAGTGCGTTTGGTACGTCCGATTACCAAATGGCAGCGCACCTGCTTCGACGTCAAGCGATTGCCCGAATACACCGCTGCTGCTCTTCGCTATGCTACAACCGGTCGTCCTGGTCCGGTATTTCTCGACTTCCCGCTAGAGGTGATGCACGCCGTCGTCGATGAGGACACAATCGCATTCCCGCGCAACTACCGAGTGACGGTTGGACCGCCAGGCGACCCAATGCTGGTGCGGCAAGCGTTCGATATTATCAGGAAGGCGCGGCGACCGTTGCTCATTGTTGGGAGTGGTGTCTGGTGGGCACGTGGCGAGGAGGAGCTGCGCCGCCTCGTTGCAGCGACCGGCATACCGGTGCTGAGCCGTAACCTGGCGCGAGGCATCATTCCCGACGACCATCCGCTCTCAGCCGGATTCTATCCTACACCGGCAGCAATGGCTGATGCCTTTCTGGTCGTTGGTACACGGCTCGACTGGACTATCGGTTATGGACGCTTTCCGCTGTTCAGTCTGGACGCGCCGGTGGTGCAGGTTGACATTCACCCCGAAAGCATCGGCAAAACACGGCCGATCGATGTCGGCATTGTTGGCGATGCAGCACAAGTGTTGCGCCAACTCAACGAAATGGCAGCACAGTGCGACAGTTGGGCAATGGAGGAAGGATGGCCTGCCATGGTGCACAATAGTATCGCTGCCATGCGCGCAGAAACCGCTGCCGCTGCAGGTCTGGAGACGCGTTCGTCTGCACGGCCAATGCATTCGATCCAGTTAATGCAGGCACTGGCAGCATGTCTACCGCGCGAGACGATCAAGGTTGTGGATGGAGGTTACAGCGCAGCGTTCGCCATCCAGTACCTCGATGCCTGCGTGCCCGGCGGTGTGACGTGGGTGGGGAGTACCGGACATATCGGGGTAGGGCTAGGATTTGCAATCGGCGCAAAACTGGCGCATCCTGACCTGCCGGTGGTAGCAATTATGGGTGACGGCGCGTTTGGGTTGTGTGGGATGGAGTTCGACACCGCTGTGCGCCATCATCTGCCGATTGTCGTTGTCATTGCTAATGATGAGGGGTGGGGTGAAACACGCGATGGTCAGCGACGGCGCTGGGGTGATGCGGCGGTGATCGGCACGAACCTAGGACCCACCCGCTACGATGAGTTGGCGCGGGCACTTGGCGGCTATGGCGAATATGTCGAGCGGCCGGAAGCGATCGCGCCGGCAGTCCGGCGCGCCTTTGAGTCGGGGTTGCCATCGATCATCAACGTCCACACCGATCCGGATCAACGCAGTACCGCAGTAACCGGCCTGCCGTGGATTGTTGAGTGAGAAGGAGAGGAACCATGTCTGTCTCAACAGTTGCAGAAGCGCCTGCCACGGTCATTACCTGGCTGCATGATCATCGACAAATGTCCTTAGCGGCGCTATGCGATGTGCTTGCCATTCCCAGTGTGAGTATGGATCCGGCGCATGCTGCAGACATGTCCACTGCTGCACAGTGGCTGGCCAATACTATGCAACGCATCGGCATGGCTCGCACAGAAGTCATTGCGACTACCGGTCACCCGATAGTCTACAGCGAATGGCTCGACGCCGGTCCTACCGCGCCAACACTGCTCATCTATGGTCACTACGATGTCCAACCCGCCGATCCGGTCGAGGCGTGGCATACTCCGCCATTTACGCCGATAATCAGGGATGGCAACCTCTACGCGCGCGGCGCTTCTGACAACAAGGGACAGATCATGGCGGCGGTTGCAGCACTTGAGGCATGGCTCCACACCATGGGACGGTTGCCGGTCAATGTCAGGGTCATTATCGAGGGAGAGGAAGAAACGTCCAGTCCTGGTCTGCGCCATTTTCTCCATGCCAACACGGAGCGCCTACGGTGTGACGCGGCACTTATGATCGACTCAATGATGCTGGCGCCACAGCACCCACTCATTCTCTACGGCACACGGGGGAACTGTTACCTAGAGATAACGGTGCGCGGTCCGGCGAGCGACCTGCACTCAGGCACCTTTGGCGGTACGGTGGATAATCCGCTCAATGTTCTGACACGGCTGCTGGCGTCATTGCAGGATGGCGCAACACGCCGCGTGCTGGTTCCAGGTTTCTACGACCGCGTGCGGATCGTCGATACGACTGAACGAAATCTGTTGGCGTCGCTACCACTCGATGATGCCTCGATTCTCGCGATGACCGGCGCTCCTGCACTGGCAGGCGAAGCAGGCTATTCTGCAATTGAGCGCGCCACTATTCGACCGACGCTCGATATCCACGGCATTGCCGGGGGGTTCACCGGACCTGGGAAGAAGACGGTCATTCCGTCACAGGCGACTGCAAAACTCTCCATGCGGCTCGTGCCTTTCCAAGACCCAGAAGACATTGCCCACCGGATAACCAACTTTCTGCTCGAGCAGACGCCGCCAACGGTATCACTCAATGTGCATGTGCTTAGTGCATCACATCCGGTGCTTATCGACTATCACGCACCGGCAGTGCAGGCAGCCTCACTGGCATTCGAGAAAGCTTTCGGCGCGCCGGCATCGTTCATGATCGGTGGTGGAACTCTACCCATTGCTGCTGATTTTCAGCGTGCCCTTGATGCACCACTGATTATTACCGGCTTTGGATTGCCCGACGACAACCTTCATGCGCCAGATGAGAAACTTAACCTCTCGTGTTTCTTCAAAGGGAGCGAGATGATTGCCCATTACTTGGCACTGCTTGCCACTCGACACCGCTGACATCCTCATACGCCGGCATCTCGCGTACTGTGAGGCGTGTCGCGTTGTATGCCGGCAGCCAGCTGGCGATATGATCGTCACGAGCACAAGCTAGATAAGCGCGCCGTCAATCGAAACCGAGAAACTGAGCGGTGTCTGGAAAAATGCTATGCCTACGCTATCGGAAATCACTTTTGCGAGCGGCACAGCAGCAACCATCGCCAGCACCCAACTCAGCATCCCGATCATCATACCTTCGGTAATGACCATGCGCTGTACCGCGCCGTTCGATGCGCCAATCGCGCGGAGCACGCCAATCTCGCGGGTGCGCTCGAGGACATTGATGCTCATCGTTCCCATCAAACCCAACCCGCCGACCGTCGCCAGCAACAGCGCCATTGCCAGCAGGAATGCGACCAGAATGTTGAAAAAGAGTTCATTCTGCTGCCGGATGACCGCAATCGTCTGCGTAACGCCCAGGCGTATGCCGACCGATTTGTAATGCGCTTCCAGTTCCTTCGCCACAATGCCATGCTACCGCTGGCGTCCACTGCAAAGAGGAAGAGCGCTCCCGCCTTGCTGCGGTATTGCTTGACGCGGAGATCATCGCTACGCAGCACGACACTCTCGCAGTCCCGGTATCCGCGCCTGCCTGAGCGCGACGCAGCGGCTGAAAGGGTGCAGCTGAGCGCAGTGTGGCAGAAACGTCAGTCCTGGTGCGACGTGGATCGCCGGGAGTGCGCTTAGCTGGTCGAGGAGACGATCGACGGCACAACG
>JBEPYG010000142.1:0-10541 GCA_041641515.1 Roseiflexus sp. | reverse complement strand
GAGGCGACGGCGCGCCTGTTCGAGCATTTCGTGAGTGTCGGGAAAATGAATCTGTGCAATTGCCTGCGACAGCGGCATCAGCCCGGTTCGCTCGAGCACAGCGGGGGGCAGATGATCTTCCAGCATTGGTGCACAGCGATCGACCACCTGTTTGATCAGCGCGCGCGCACTGCGCTCGACCAGTCCGCGGGTCAACGGGTGAACCGGCACCAGACGTCCGACGTGGATCAGGTCGTCATCGGTGAACGGTTGCCATTCGGGCGATGCCATCTGGCGTAATCCGTCGTAGACGCCGATTTTCCCGCTCAACACAACCTTCGTGCCGACCAGAAACCGCTGCGCCAGCCAGGGTTGCCGAAAAAAGACCACCTTGAGCGTGCCGGTTTCGTCGCCAACCAGCACATCGAGCCGTGAACCGCCGCTTTTCATCGGCACTGTGCGCGCATCGATCACTTCGGCGATAATCGTCTCGACCGCTCCCGGCTGCAATTCGGCGATGGTTCGACGTGATGTGAAGTCATCGTAACGATGGGGGAAATGGTAAAGCAGATCGCGCACGGTGCGAACGCCGAGGCGCCGAAACGACTGTACCACCTGGCGTGTGATGCCCGGCACATCATCGAGTGGCGAGTCAGGCGTCAGCGGACGCGCCGGAGCGGCAGGACGCGGAGAACGACGGGTCGGTGTTGGTGACGATGGTGCTGATGCATATTGCGGCGCCGGCTGTGTACGAAACAGAGCGCGCAGACCTTCGAGCGCAATGCCGATGCGCGCACGGCGGGTCGGCAGGTCGAGTACGGCGTATCCGGCGAGCAATTCGAGCGCCTGCTGCACCGGTTCGTAGCGCAGCGCCAGCCCGGCGTCCATCCTCCAGGAAGTCAGAAAGCGTTCCAGACCGCCGTCAACGGCGCTGTCGTCGCAGCCACGGCGTTGTTCCTCCGCTAGCAGTTTGCCCAGGCGAATAATTTGGTCTTTGCCGTCCATAGGGTCGTCTCATGACGCCAGCAGACCGGTGATGCCGAGCGCTCCCGGTCCCATATGCGTACCGAGCACCGCACCTATCTGCACGGTGCGAATACGGTCGCGGACGAGTAATCCTTCATTGGCGCAAGCATCCGCCAGGGATTCGGCTTCGGCGTGGTCGGTCGTATAGACGACGCTCAATTCCTGATACGCGCCGCGCGCCCGCGCGAGTTCCAGCAAACGCGCCGGGACGCGACGCCAGGTACGCACCCGCTCGACCGGCAGCACCTGCGAGTCGCGCACTTCGAGAATCGGTTTCACGTCGAGCAGCGTGCCCAGCAATGCGCGTGTACGGCTGATACGCCCGCCGCGTTCCAGATAGCGCAATGTCTGGAGTGCCACATACGCGACCGTCTGATTGCGCAGGCGTTCCACCAGCTCAACCGCCTCATCGAGTGTAGCGCCCTGCGACAGACGGCTCGCGGCGGCGAGCGCCAGGTAGGCGATGGGCATCGCGATCGAGTAGCTATCCACACAAACGATGCGCGCATCCTCAACCAGACGCGCTGCCTGTACAGCGGCGCTGTAGGTAGCGCTCAAACCGGCAGCTACGCTGAGCGACAGCACCGCACTGCCATCGCGGGTCAATTCACGAAACGCTTCCTCGAACATCCCAACCGACGGCGCCGAAGTCGTGGGCAATTCGTCGTGTTCCGCGATCCAGCGGTAGTACTCATCGCGGCTGATGTCGATGTCGTCGCGCAGCGTTTCCCCCTGGCGGTGCAACAGCACAGGAACGACATGGATATGGTACGCAGCGCGGATATCGGCAGGAATATCCGCAGTCGAATCGACGACGATCTTGACGGATGGCATCGTTCAATCGATCCCTTCAAACACAGCTACACCCATGGCGCCGGGTCCGAGGAATGCGCCGACACTCGGACCGAACTGTGCAATGTGCACCCGATCACGAGGAAAGATTGGATCGACCTTTTCCAGCAACTTTTCGACATCTTCCGGCGTTGTCGCATACAGCGCCGTCACCTCACGAACGCGCGGAAAATCCTCAATGAAGGTATACAACCCCTCGATAGCTTTGGCGCGAGTGCGGGTGCGCTCATAGGGAACGATTTCACCGTCGTCGATCAGGAGCAGCGGCTTGATGCGCTGCATCGAACCAAGCACCGTCGTTGCGAGCGCAAGTCGTCCGCTGTGCTCGAGATATTCGATGGTATCGACAAAGAAGACCAGATGGCAGTGCTGGATCAAGAGATTGATCAACTGCGCGACTTCATCGGGGGTTGCGCCATCGCGCACGGCGCGCGCCGCGTGGACGACGACCATGCCGAGCGCCATCGAGATCAATTTGCTATCGATGATCTCCACCCGGCTGGACGATGCCGGCAGGCGGCTGCGCGCCTGTTGCGCCACGCGGTAATTCGGCACCAGGCGGTTGGAGAGATGAATTGAGAAGATGTACTCGTATTCCAGCGTCAGGCGGCGGTAGAGTTGCTCGAAGGTCGTCATCGGCGGCGGCTGTGCCGCGATCTGCGTGCGGTTCTCCTGCATCGCCTGATAAAACTGCTCCGCAGTAATGTCGAGACCAGCGCGGTAGTTCTGATTGCCGACGACAATCTGCAACGGCACAACCTCAATCCCTAATTCGTGCGCAACACTCAGCGGGATGTCGCTGGAACTATCGGTGACAATTTTGATGCTTGCCATACGTTTCTCGTTTCATCTCATGCACCGGCAGCGCCCGGCGGTCACTCGAGCGCAACGGCGATGCTGCCTCCTTGCTGCCCGCCGGCGTGTATTTCGACATGCAGCATAGGGAAAGTGACCCGGATTTCCTGCGCCAGTCGCTCTGCATATTCTTGATCAACCCCCTGTCCATAGTAGAGCGTGACGATCTCAGCATCGTTTACTCCAATCTGGCGCAATGCATGGCACACATTATACGCATCTTGCGTTGCTTCTGCAGGGGTTTCCATCGCATTGCGCTGCTGCCCGTCGAAGGTGATGACCCGCACCTGTTCTGCTGCCGCGATCATCGCCTGGACGTTCTGATCGATATCTGCCTGGAAGTTCAGCGCCAGCAACGCAGCGATGCCCTGTGGCGGCGAGGTCGTCGGCACGATGTCGATGCGCCTGGCGATCCGTTGGGCGGCTACTCGTGCCGTTTCCGCCGCCTGAGGATCATTGGGCAACACGATGATCTCCTGCTGTGGCAGACGCTCAAAAGCTGCCCGCCACTCGTCGATGGTCGGCGTCGTCCTCGTCTCCCACACCAGATCGGCGCGCAGGTCGCGCAGAATTGCCGCGTATCCGGCGCCCGGCGCCAGTGCAATAACACCGGTTGCGTGCATACCGGTGCGCTCCGTTGCCGGCAGTTCCAGTTCGGGTGGCGCCGCACCTGCATGACGCGCTATGCGCTGCAGGTCCATGTTCACCACCTCGATCTCATCGAGGGCGCCAAACTCCAACGCCCGATTGAGCGCGTCTCCCGGTCGCGCAGTATGAAGGTGTATCTTGACTAGGGTGCAATCGCCGGCAACTACCAGCGATTCCCCAAGTGTTGCAAAGACGCGCCGCAGGGTGTCCAGTGATGCGGTGGCGTGATGAATGACAAAACTGGTGCAGAAGCCTGCGTCGCCAGCATGATCGTCAATGCGCGCCACAGGCGCAATCGTTGCAGCATGCCCCTCAGCTGTTTCGCCGCGGGCATAACGCAGCAGCGCCTCGAGCAACACCAGCAAGCCCTGCCCGCCAGCATCGACCACGCCTGCATCGCGCAGCGTCGCCAGCAACTGCGGTGTACGCGCGACTGCGGCGCGCGCCTCGCGCACTGCTGCATCGAGCACGGTGCTCAACGACGCTTCACCCGTGCTGATGGCGCGTTGCGCCGCCTCACCGGCGCAGCGAATAACCGTCAGCATTGTCCCTTCGACCGGACGCAGCACAGCTTCATAGGCGCGGGCGCTGCCATGTGCCAGAGCAACCGCCAGTTCGCGACCGCTCATCAGGTGGTGACCCGCAAGCGCCGCCGCAATGCCGCGCAGAATCTGCGACAGAATGATGCCCGAATTACCGCGCCCGCGCATGGTCGCCCAGTAGCCAACCCGTTCCGCCACCACGCTGCATGAGGGATGCGGCGTAATGTCACGCAATGCGCTGCTCAGCGTCAGCGCCATATTCGTCCCGGTATCGCCATCGGGTACGGGAAACACGTTCAGCGCATTGAGCGATGCTGCATGACGCTCCAGATCGCGCGCTGCTGCGCGCAACGCCTCCAGCAGATGTTCGCCATTCCACGCGCCTGTCATCATCGACCTCCCACCCCCTGCACCCGAATGTTGACCGTCGGTTCGGGAAGGTCGAGCGCAAACGACAACGCGGCGCGCACGGCGGATTGTGCGGCATGCGCCGCATCGGCGATCGACCGACCTGTCTGGACGATCTGGTACACATCAACGACCAGGTTGTTCTGATGCACGTGGACCTCAACGCCGCGACGCGCGTCGTTTGGCGGAAGAACAAGCGGTGGACCCTGCGGATCGGTCAGACCGGCGACGCCATCGACTCGCAGCGCGGCGGCAGCGACAAGCGACGCAATGGCGCGCGGCGCGACAAGAACGCGACCTGCGGGTAGCGTGCTGATTGCGGCTGGATTGTTCACGATCGTCATACTCTGCACCTGTTCAGATTTGGGGTAAAAGCATTCGCGTAGCGACGTTGCATTGCAACGTCGCTGTGACCGCACCCTCGCTCCCAGGAGAAGTGTGAACGGTTACCATACTCTTTCCAGTTGCGTCAGGCGGCGGAATATGGTATATTTTCCGGCTAGTGTGTCAACAACATTGGAATATTCCTGGCAAAGCCGGGGGAGCAGGCTGAATATGGCAACGTGTATGATATGTAACAAGAGCGTCAGTTTTGGGCGCAACATTCGGCACAAAGCGTCAGGTGGCTGGGCGCGGCGCGCGCCGAAGACCAATCGCACCTTCAAGCCGAATGTGCAGAAGACGACGATGATGGTCGATGGTGAGAAAGTGCAGATCAAGGTGTGCACCCAGTGCCTGCGCACGATGTATCGAGCGCGCTGAACGTCATTCTACTGACTGATCGAGCTGGCGTCGTATGACGATGCCAGCTTTTCTTGTTCCATGAAAACGCCCGACATTATAGCGGATAGGGTCAGGACGTGCAATGCAAGACGTAGCGCCGCAGCGCGTGGGCAACGCCAGCTTCGCTGACCGGCGGCAGAACAGCCTGCGCCCGTGCGTGTACCGCCGGGGTCGCATTCCCCATCGCCAACCCCAGCCCTGCCCAGGTGATCATCGAGATGTCGTTCTCCTGATCGCCAATCGCCATCACTGCTTCACGCGGCACACCCATCGACTGCGCCAGCGCAGCTAGCGCGTGTCCCTTGCTGACATGCGGCGCGGTCAGTTCGCCAAAGAGAGCATGCGAACGAACGATTGCCAGCGCACCGTCGAATCTGGCGTTCAGGCGCGCCAGTTCGCGCTCGACTACCGGCGGCTCGGCGACGAACAACAGTTTGGTCGGCGGCACACGCGCAACCAGGCGATCCAGATCGGGAGTGACAACGATCTCCGCCCCTTCGGGGTGGAAGGTCAGGTACGGTTCAAGTTCGGTTCGACGCGCCGCGATGTGATGAATATCATCGATATAGGCGATCACGAAGATGTCGGCATCGAGAAGTTCGCGTACTGCCGCTGCTGCCAGATCGGCGGGCATTGCCGCATGGTAGAACGTATCGCCGGTCAGCGGGTGACGCACCAGCGCCCCCTGGTAGCAGATAATCGGCGCGCGAATATCGAGTTCGCGCGCAAACGGCAGTGCTGCGCCAAACACACGTCCCGTCGCCAGCGTCACGTGGATGCCGCGCGCCTGTACTGCGGCGATTGCATCACGCACTTCGGGATGAATGAGCAGATCACGGTCGATGACAGTGCCGTCGAGATCGAGGGCGATCAACTGGAAGGGCATCAGGTCATCTCTCCTGGCGCATCCCCGCCATGCGCCCGGGCAGGGCTTCGGGATTGACGATATGCGGCGGACGTTCGCCGCACAGCAGACGAATGACCTGTTCCGCCGCACCATTATGCATCACACGCACGCCATCCCCGGTAAATGATGCGACGTGCGGCGTGAGGATGACATTCGATAGCTGCAGGAGCGGGTGGTCATCGGGCAGCGGTTCCGGGTCGAAGACATCGAGCCCGGCGCCTGCCAGTTTTCCGGTGGTCAGAGCTTCGATCAGCGCGCCCTGATCGATTACAGCGCCGCGACTGACATTGATCAGAAATGCATCCTGTGGCAGCAGCGCCAGTTCACGCGCGCCAATCAGGTGACGAGTCGCCGGCGTCAGCGCACAGTGCAACGTCAAAAACTGCGACTGTGGCAGGAGGTCGTCGAGGGACACCGCTCGCACGACGTTCAGTGTCACGAACGTATCATCAGGCGCCAGTGGATCATATGCCACAACCCGCATCCCCAGTCCCTGACCGCAAATCTGCGCCACACGCCGTCCGATGCGCCCCAGACCGACAATCCCCAGCGTCTTGCCGCGCACCTCGACGCCACGCAGTCGCGCAGCGCTCCATCCTTCAGTGTGGAAACGACGATCGGCGGCGACCACCTGCTTTGCCAGCGCCAGCAGCAGTGCGACGGCGTGTTCCGCAGTGCTCTCAGTGGGGCCGTCGGGAGTGTTGATCACCAGGATGCCTCGTTCGGTCGCCGCTGCAATGTCGATGTTATCGACCCCTATTCCGGGACGAGCAATTGCCAGCAGCGCCGGTCCCGCCCGATCCATCCACGCGCCATCGGCGTCGACCAGCGCGCTGATGATGGCAGCAACGCTGCCAGGCAATGCCGCCTCGTCACCGCCTGCCACAACATCGGCATACGCTTCCAACAACCTTAGCGCCTCCGGCAACAGACGAACGTCCGTCCAGATACGTGGACGACCTGTGCTGGACGATGACGGATTGTTGGGCATAGTTGCCTTCATTCACGCAGCGCCCGCCACAACCTGGCGACCGCTTCGCCCTTTCTGGTCGGGTCGAAATCTTAACAGACAACCACGACATTCGCAACTGATGTCTAAAAGACCATCAGTTGCCTACTGGCTTGCAGGCGTCATGATAACGCCTCGCCGACGCAACAATACGCTGCTGGGCTGCAAACCGTCCTGGGGACGCGAGCTTCCGTTCTACCTGCGGACGAGCCGCCCGCGCGCACCTGGCGCAACTGTTCAGACTTCTCCTGGGAGCGTGCGCAACGTCGCTACGGCAAATTCATTTACCCCGACTCTGCACAGTCACCACCCGGTGATGATTTGACAAAAAAACAACCATGTGATACCTGAGAGCCTGCAGAAAAGAAAACAATCACCGTGTTCAGATATCGCGCTCGAGGCAACCATGGCTGTTGTCTCAGAAAGGGGAGCGCCATGCCGCGGCTCGCCACCTCTTTTGTGGCACTTGTGTTATCTTGTGTTTTCGCTGCCAACTGGGCTGTCCTGCCTTCTGACGAGCGGTTTACCGAGCCGTCTGTTTCACTGCCCCAAGTCTTTCGGATCGAGCGGGTAGCGCCGCCGCTTCGGGAAACTTCGCCGCAGCTGATCAGATTTCCGGTGGCGGTACGGAGAACCACCGCGCCGCCTGCCACGCGCGCTGCACCGTTCGATGCGCCCGTGTCCCCCGTTGAAATCAGTGCGCCACTGCCCTTCATCGCAGGCGATGGTCCGCCAATGCGCGGCACACGGGTCATACAGACCGGTCGCCTTGATGTATATGTTGGCTTACGTACCTTCACACCTGAACAGATAGCGGCAATTGCTCCGCGACTGGAAGAACTCCTGCGTGGCAATGAGGAACGCTTTGGGTTCGAGCTGCAGCGACGGGTGTCGATTGCGTTCTATCGTCCCTCGCTAGCGCCGTCGCGTGGTACGCGAGGCATTGCATATACCGAGGAAGGGCGCGCCGAAGTGTACTACCGTCCCGACGAAGACATTGAGCGCGCGCTGGTAGTGGCCTCACACGAACTGGCGCACCATCTACAGGCGCAGCGGTACGGCGACGACGCTCAAAAGCGAGCTGATATCATCCTTCTGGAAGGTCTGGCGACCTGGATCACCGGTCCACCGTGGCTGGCGAAGTATGACGTCGCAGACTGGAAGGAGCGGGCGCGCCAGATTCGCGATACGGGCGTGCCGTTGCGTTTGTTGCGCGCTCAGCGTTATGGAGACAACATTGCCTACGAGTTGTGGGCATCGTTCGTTGATTTTCTTATCGAGCGCGACGGTATGGAAAAAATCCACGCCCTGTATGTGACCGGGCGTGGACGTGAACCTGGATCGTCGGATTATCAGGGTGTGTACGGCGCTACGCTCAACGAACTCGCCGATGAATGGCGTGTATGGGTGGATCAGTAGGCAGTGCTGCCTAGCTCTTGATCACCAGTAATTTCCGTTCTGTCATCTCCTCGATGGCATACCGCAACCCTTCGCGCCCAAAGCCCGATTGTTTGACGCCGCCATACGGCATCGGGTCAATACGCCAGGTTGGAACATCATTGATGATGACGCCGCCGACCTCCAGCGCCTCGTATGCCTGAAAGATGCGCCCGACATCACGGGTGAACACTCCGGCCTGTAACCCGAAATCACTGGCGTTGACCGCCTCTAGCGCCTCTTCGAAGGTGTCGTAGGGACGCACCGTTACAACCGGCGCGAAGATTTCCTGGCAGTTCACCCGCAGTTCCGGCGCAGCACGCGCGACAATTGTCGGAGCGACAACGCCACCCTGCACGACTCCGCCGGTCAGGAACTCCGCGCCTGCGTTACGCGCCTCATCGAGCCAGGCGGCAACCCGTTCGGCTTCGGCTGGATTGATCAATGCGCTCAGATCGCTTGCTTCATCGAGCGGATGCCCAACCTTCAATGCGCGCACCTGTGGAACGAACAGGTCCATGAATGCATCATATACCGGAGCGTGGACAAACACACGCTGAACGCTGATACAACTCTGCCCGGCGTAGGAAAACCCGCCGATCACACAACGTTCCGCCGCAACAGCCAGATCAGTGTCGGAATGAATAATCACGCCAGCATTGCCGCCGAGTTCTAGCGTCACCCGTTTACGTCCGGCGCGGCGCTTCATATCCCATCCGACCGCCGGTGAACCGGTGAAGGTCAGCAGACCGAAGCGTTCGTCTTCGACCAGCGGCGCCGCGTCGCGACTGGCGAGCGGCAGGACGCTGAGCGCTTCGGGGATCCATCCTGATGCGGCAATAATCTCTGCCAGCATCAGCGCAACCCCCGGCGTCTGCGATGCGGGTTTGAGCACGACCGGACAACCGGCAGCAATCGCCGGAGCAACCTTGTGCGCCACCAAGTTGAGCGGGAAGTTGAACGGCGTGATGGCAGCAACCGGTCCGACCGGAAAACGACGCACAATCGCCTGACGTCCTTCACCGCCGGGCGCTGCATCGAGGCGCAGCGCCTCATCGTTCGAACGAGTCGCCTCATCGGCGGCGGTCGAAAAGGTAACGATGCTGCGTGCAACCTCGATCCGCGCCTGTTTGATCGGCTTTCCGGCTTCAAGTGCAATAGTGCGCGCCAATGGTTCGGCGCGCGCTTCGATACCGGCAGCGATAGCGCGCAACACAGCAGCACGGCGATGGAGCGGCATTGCGCGTGTCATCCTGAATGCCGCGACTGCCGCCTGGATTGCCTGTTCCAGGTCGGCTGGCGTAGCGCGGTGAACGATAGCGACCGGTGCGCCATCGTAGGGGCAGGCGACCGTATACGGCGCGCCGATGCGCCACTCGCCTGCCAGGTAAAAGCGATACTCCGGCGTGTCGCTGGTTTTCATAGGATCTGCTCCTCGTCGCTTAAATGACACACCTTATTGTAGCATCTGTGGAGGTGATTTCGTTTCTCAACAGCACTAGCGTTCCAAACGGCACACTCAAAGCCCTCTCGCGAGTCTTCAGAGCAACGAAAGTGTGTGCCTATTTTCTTGGCTGGATGTATCCAGACGATAGCAAAGCAGGCGCCACTCAATGCAGAACCGTATCGTAGTAACGGCAGCGATGTATACTGATGACTGTCGGATATGTAACGATATCATACTAGGAGGATGTTTGACATGCGCCACCCTCATATATCATTGATCAGCCAACGCCTCCTTGCAATCGCTCTCACACTTGTTGCAACGTTTGTGCCATCTTTGCCACTATTTGCCCGCGCACCACTTTACACATTTGCTGATAATCTAGTATCCACGGATGACATTTCTCATCCGGGAACACCGGTTACCGGTGAACCACCACAAGTGGACGCGCCAACGGTTGAGATCGATGGGTTACCCGTTGCAACTGTCTCCGCGCCGATTGAAACAATACAATCCTCTGTTCGCGTATTCCTCCCGCTCATCGTGCGTCCGGTAGAGCCTCTTCCTACTGACTGGCTAGGGCGCGTCAACGGCTACCGCACGCGCGCGGGTTTGCCGCCGGTCACCGAAAACGCAACCCTGAACAATAAT
>JBEPYG010000141.1:0-10549 GCA_041641515.1 Roseiflexus sp. | reverse complement strand
CACTATGTGATTACGAAAGTCATCGGTGATGGGCGCACGCGCACATTGGTCGAGCAGCTCGATGATGCGCAGCGACCGCACGAGATTGCCGCTATGCTCGACGGCACGCCGGTAAGTGAACATAGTCTTCGCAGCGCGATCGATATGCTTGAACGGGCGCGCGCATATAAGCAGCAGAGCGAACGCGCCCCCATCGCCTGAACTGCAGTGGTCTGGCGCTTGTAGATGCGCTGAACCCGTTCCATCTGGCATCACTGTGGTTTGCTGCAGGAGGATCTGGTGACCTTGCGAACGTCTCTTTCGATCTGGTGTGAACGTGTTATCGAGGGCGGCTGGTTGCTCGCCCTGCTTTTGATACCGACGTATTTCAATCTGCTATCGGCGCGCCACTTCGAGCCGGATAAAGCGACCACGCTGCGTTCGATCGTGATGATTATGCTGGCTGCAGCACTCATCGATGGGCTCGAACGCTTTGCGAATCGTCGCAGCACCGGCGAAGGCGCTCCGGCTACTCCATGGTGGCGGCGTGTGGTTGCAGCACCGCTTGCCCTGCCGACGATCATCTATGCAGCCGTTTTTCTGCTGGCGACGGCTGTATCGATCGCGCCGGCGGTCAGTTTCTGGGGTTCCTACCAGCGCCTGCAGGGAACTTTTACCAACCTGTCATATATCGGCCTTGGGGTGCTGATTGCGCTCTACCTGCGCCGCCGCGAACAACTCGACCGGCTGGTGACGATCATGATCCTCGCCAGTCTGATCGCCGCGTGCTACGGTCTCATTCAGCACGTGCAACTCGATCCGCTTCCCTGGCGTGGTGATGTGATCACGCGCGTCGCTTCCACAATGGGGAATTCGATCTTTGTGGCAGCCTACATGATTATGGTGCTGCCCTACGCGCTCTACCGCGGGATCGTTGCCGTGCACGAAGCGCGGTGCGCCTCTGTTGCGCCCTCTCGCCCGTCACTCGATCTGGGTTGGGGAGCAGCCTATGCCTTGCTGGCGTTGTCTGCACTGGTACTGGTCTTTGCTGCTATGATGTTTGGCGCTGTGGTACGCGCTGCTGATCTGCGCTACTGGTGGGTCTATCCAGGTGCGCTGGTCGTTGCCGGGGGGTTGTTCCTACTGATTGCACTGGCGCCACACCGCGCCGAACGCCTGACATTCAGTACACTCATCCCCGGTCTGTTCCTCCTTGGCTACGTTGTACTTCTCGGTATTTCATATACGCTGGGGCAGGGACCTGACCAGCGCGTGATTCCGCTCGAAGGGCGCCCTGGGGTTGAATGGCCCCTCTGGCTGGGTGGAGCAGTCGCGCTCATGGCGCTCGGATATGCCCTGGTGATCCTGCTGCCCCGGCGCACTGAAGGCGTCTCGCGTCTCAGTCTTGTTCTTGAGTCGATCGGCGCCTTCACGATTGTGGCATTGCTTCTGGCGGCGACGTTCTTCACCCAGAGTCGCGGACCATGGCTGGGGGGGTTTGCAGGGCTGTTTGTGTTCTTCACGTTGCTCCTAGTTCTGGCGCTCCGTCGGGCGCGCCAGCATAACCCGGCGCGTGCGCGGCTCTGGCAGCGATTGCTCATCGGTGAGGTCGTGCTTGCCGTAGCGCTGGCGGGGTTCCTGGCAGCGTTCAATCTTTCCGACGCGCCGTTCTTCCAGCAACTGCGCGAGGTCCCCTACATTGGACGAATGGGCCGTCTTCTCGAAGTCGAGACCGGCACCGGCCGCGTTCGCTGGTTGATCTGGTTCGGTGATGATAAAGCTGGCGGCGCAGCCGGGCTCATCCGGTCTGATCCGGTTCGGATGATTGTCGGCTGGGGACCCGAAACCATGTTCGTCGCCTACAATCCCTTCTACCCACCGTCGCTGACCAGCCTCGAAGCGCGAACGGCATCGCCGGACCGATCACACCAGGCGTACTTCGATGAAATCATCAATAAGGGCATTCTCGGTCTCATCAGTTACCTGTTTCTCCTGTTCAGTTTCTTCGGTCTGGCGTGGCATCTGGCTGCCAGAATGGCAGATTGGGGTCTGCAAGTGCTGGTCACTGCCGCAATTGCGGCAGTCACAGCACATGTGGTCGAGGGACTGACCGGCATTCCCATTGTATCGACTCTCATGCTCCAGTGGGTGTCGTTTGCGGTTGTCGTGGCAACCGGCGGAATTGCAGGCATGTATGGTCAGCAGGTCACACCGCAACCGCAACCAGCGCCTGCCCCGGCGTCAGCGTCCGCAGAGCAGGCAGTGCCGGCACGCCAGCGTGGGAAACGTCGGACGCAGGCAGTTAAGCGCGGATCGTCCTCTGCGAGGCCGGCAGCGTCGCGTACACGCTCCGAAGGGCGCGCTGCTGCTATGGCTGTCTACACCGTCATTCTCGTCGTTGCCCTGCTCGGTGTCTGGACATTCAATGTGGACAGTGTACTGGCGGACATGCGGTTGCAACAGGCGCAGGGGTACATCGATGATCCCCGCGGCAAGCTTGACCAACAGATCGTCGGTGCAGCATATCTGCTGGATGCGATTCGGATGGAGCCGGGGCAGGATTTCTACTACCTGACGCTTGGTCGTTCCCTCATGACGATGGTTTCGTTGCGCGCCGATGAAGCGCGTCGTTCTGGCGCACCACTTGGCGAGGTCGATCCGGATGCCAGTGTAGCAACATTGCTGCAAATCGAGAATGCGGCAATGCTGCAGGCGTTCGTGCTGCAGCGCACGCCAATGGAGTTGATGAGTTATGCGCAAGCTGTTCTTCTGCGAGCTCAACAACTGGCGCCGCTCAACAAAGACCACGCCGCCAACCTGGCGCGCATGTACAACTTCTGGTACCAGAACCTGAGCGGCGGTCAGGATCGCGATGCTCTGGGGCAGTCAATCGTCTGGTACGAGCGTGCCCACGCAATTGCGCCACAAGATGTGGCCATTCTGAACGAGTATGCCAGCGCGATCGCGCGATCCGGCGATTATGATCGGGCGCTGGCGTTGCTTGAGCAATCACGTCGCCTCGACCCGCTCTACAACGATACGCTGATCCGCATGGGCGATGTGTTACGGGTGCAGGGAAAGTACGCCGAAGCGGTCGATCAGTATCTTGTGTTGCTGGAACGGGATCCATATGCGCTCGACGGTCAGATAGCAACCATTGCAACTGCGCTCTCGTCTGATCCCATTCAGGCCCTACGGTTGCGAGATAAATATATGGAAGTGAAATCGTCTCGAATCGACGACCCGCGAGTGGAGTCGATTATTGGTCTGCTGTCGATACGAGCTGGTGACCTTGCGACTGCTGCAGATGCATTTGCCGAAGCGGTGCGATTGCAACCGGATAATCTGGAAGCGCGCCAGAACTACACCATTGTGTTGAGCGATCTGCTGCGGTATGATCAGGCGGCGCAACAGGCGCAGGAACTGCTGGCGCTGGCATCGCAGCGCCAGGAGACGACCGACCAGCAGCGCGCTGCGATCGAGGCGTTGCTCGGCTACCTCCGGCAGCGCGCCAGCGGCGGATGATGACCTCGGTTGTGAAACGTGTGAATACGTTCTGATTGTTCTTTCGCTGCATTGATCTTGTGGAGCAGAATGTGTCTGCCCTGTTGCCGATCTTTCTCAACGTCCTGGCGCCGGTTTTTTTGCTTGTGTCGTTCGGTTATGTCGCCGGTCCCCGGCTCAATCTCGAATCGCGCACGCTGACCCGCTTTTCCTATTTCATCCTGATCCCGGCTTTCACGTTCGATGTCATGAGCAGCGCACGCATCGGTGCGACGCTTGCAGGACAGATGGTGGCATACACGGTCATCGTTCATCTGGGATGCGCTGGCGTCGGGTATGTCGTTGCAACGCTGCTGCGTCGCTCACCCAAAATGGTGGCCGCGTATATGCTTATCGCTATTTTCGGCAATGTCGGGAATTTTGGCATTCCGATCATTCAGTTCCGCTTTCCTGACAGCGATCGAGCGCTGGTTGCAGGGACCGTCTACTTTCTGGCGATTTCCAGCATCGCCTTTGTGGTTGGCGTCGCTGCCGCAAACTGGCATCGCGGCAGCGCCTGGCGCGCTGCGCTGGCTGTGGTCAAGACGCCTGCGCTCATCGCAGTTCCGCCCGCATTGCTGGTCAACAGTCTGCAGATCGAACTGCCGCCGCTCCTGGCGCGTTCGATCAGTCTGCTCGCCGCCGGGATGATCCCGACCATGCTGGTGGCGCTGGGGGTGCAACTGTCAGGCGCAGGCATGCCGCGTGTAACACTCGATACGGTTCTGGCAGCTGCCGTTCGCCTGATCGCGGGACCGGCGCTGGCACTCATGCTGGCGCCGCTCTTCGGTCTCGACGGCATCGAGCGCGCGGTTGGCGTGTTGCAGGCCGCAATGCCAGCCGCCGTCCTGGCATCGATCATTGCGGTCGAAAATGATCTGCTGCCGGAGTTTGTCATCACAACGGTTCTGTTTTCCACACTCCTCAGCATCGTGACACTGACAGTCGTGCTCGCGATTGTGTAGTGCGGGCATTGTGCCCGGACTCCAGATCGACCTGCATTCCCGGAAACGCGCATGAGCACAGTCCTAAACTGGTATGTGCGCGCCGTTTGTTGTTCTCGCCTTGTGCTGATCGTAGAATCTTATATAATACATACTGTCTGTCGCAGCAGCGCGCCGCAATGACGGCGGCTCGCTCTGCGCAATTTTTTGCGATATCTATGCGGTAAGCGAACACTGCCATGAGTACGCCCGATAGTCAGCAACCGTCTGAAATGGCGAAAGCCTACGAAGCGCAGCACGTCGAGCAGCGCCTCTATGAGTGGTGGGAGCGCAGCGGCTTTTTCACGCCTCCCGATACATCAGACCGTCCGCCGTTCGTTGTGTCGATGCCTCCGCCGAACGTGACCGGCGAACTCCACATGGGGCATGCAATGTTCGTTACGATCGAGGATGTGATGGTGCGCTGGCATCGGATGCTTGGTGAACCGACCCTCTGGCTGCCCGGCACCGATCACGCCGGCATCGCCACGCAACTGCAGGTCGAACGATTGCTCCAGAGCGAAGGGACGAGCCGCAGGCAGATCGGACGCGAAGCGTTCCTTCGGCGTACCTGGGAGTGGAAGGAAAAGTATGGCGGCGAGATCACTCGTCAGCTTCGCCGCCTTGGCGCGTCGTGTGACTGGAGCCGTGAGCGCTTTACGCTTGACCCGATGCTCTCGCGCGCGGTGCGCGCCGCCTTCAAGCGCCTGTATGACGATGGGTTGATCTACCGCGGCTATCGCCTGGTCAACTGGTCGCCCAACCTGCAAACGGCGGTGAGCGATCTGGAAGTCGAGTATGAAGAGCGCGACGTGCACATGTATCACGTGCGCTATCCGATCGTCAGCGATGGATGGCGTCCTGGTGGTTGGGGAAGCGGTCAATGGGCTGCTGGCGCCGCGGAGTTTATCACTGTCGCGACAACCCGTCCCGAGACGATCATGGGCGACACGGCGGTGGCGGTGAATCCCAACGATCCACGCTATCAGCATCTGATTGGGCGTATGGTCGCGTTGCCAGCAATCGGTCGCCTGATACCGATCATCGCCGATGACTATGCCGACCCGGAGTTTGGCACTGGCGCGGTGAAAATTACGCCAGCGCACGACCCGAACGACTATCTGGTGGCTCAGCGCCATCACCTGCCGATGATCAACATCATGAACGCCGATGCGACCCTCAATGCCGAAGCCGGTCCGTATGCCGGGCTGGATCGCTTCGAGGCGCGGCGGCGCCTGATCGACGACCTGGAGCGTGAAGGGTTACTCGTCGAGGCGCGTCCTCACCGAATGTCGGTGGGTATCAGTCAGCGCGGCGGCGAGGTCGTCGAGCCGCTCCTCAGCGAGCAGTGGTTCGTGCGCGCCGGGCCACTTGCCGATCTTGCGCTTGCCGCAGTGCGCGAAGGACGCACCCGCATCGTGCCGGAACGCTTCGAAAAAGTGTTCTTCCACTGGCTCGAAAACATTCAGGACTGGTGCATCAGCCGGCAACTCTGGTGGGGGCATCGCATTCCTGTCTGGTATACGCCCGATGGCCAGATGATCGTTCCGGGTCCCGACGATCCCGATCCGCAGGGCGAAGGGCTGGTGCAGGACCCCGATGTGCTCGATACCTGGTTCTCTAGCGCTCTGTGGCCCTTCTCGACGCTCGGCTGGCCCGATGATACGCCGGATATGCGGCGCTTTTACCCTACCAGCGTGATGGAGACAGGGTACGACATTCTGTTCTTCTGGGTGGCGCGCATGATGATGATGGGGTGCTACCTGACGGGCAAAACGCCGTTCCATACGGTGTACCTCCATGGTCTGGTGCGCGACAAAGATGGGCGTAAGATGTCGAAAACCTACGGCAATGTGGTGAACCCGCTGGACGTGATCGACCAGTATGGCGCCGATGCGCTGCGCTTCACGCTGGCAACCAGCAGTTCACCTGGACAGGACCTGAACCTTAACCCGGAGCGCATCGAGTCGGCGCGCAATTTTGCCAACAAATTGTGGAATATCACCCGGTTTGTGATGTCGAAACTGGACGATACGGCAGACCGGACATTCGACCTTCAACCTGCAACCCTCGCCGACCGCTGGATCCTGTCGCGCTATCATCGCCTGGCTGCCGATGTCGATCGTCTGATGCAGGCGTACAATTTTGGTGAGGCAGGGCGCAGTATCCAGGAATTTCTCTGGAGCGAATTCGCCGACTGGTATGTCGAGGTCGCCAAGGTGCAGTTCGATCAGGAGTCGCTGAGGGCATCAACGCGCGCTGTGCTCTATACAGTGCTGGAAGGTGCACTGCGCCTCTTGCATCCATTCATGCCATTCGTCACCGAGGAAGCATGGCAGTATCTGGTGCGCGACCGGCGGTCTGATGACACTCCTGTGTCGATTATGATCGCGTCGTATCCACAACCGGACACAAGCTGGATCGACGAGAGCATTGAGCGCGATTGGGCGCTTGTTCAGGCGCTAATCACCGGCATCCGCAATATCCGCACCGAGTACAAAGTCGAACCGGCGCGTCTGATCGCCGCCACGATTGTGGCAGGCGCACAAACGGCGCTGATCGACGCGCAACGGTCGATCATTGCGCGTCTGGCGCGCATTGGCGCTGATCGATTGATGATCGCCG
The DNA here is from genome assembly GCA_041641515.1 of Roseiflexus sp. Lineage (GTDB taxonomy): Bacteria > Chloroflexota > Chloroflexia > Chloroflexales > Roseiflexaceae > Roseiflexus. The sequence goes on along the minus strand of JBEPYG010000141.1, from coordinate 3,419 downwards.
AGTCGCTCGATCAGCGGCCATCGCACGCCGCAACCCTCGTGATCGGATCGGTCGAAGCATATGTGCCGCTCGCCGGCATGATCGATCTGGAGGCTGAGCGCGCGCGCCTGCTCAAGGAACTGGAAGCGGCGCAGGCTGAAGCGGCGCGACGCGAAGCTCGGCTGACCACCCCTGGTTTCGTTGACAAGGCGCCTGCGGCTGTGGTGCAGCGCGAACGCGATGGCCTGGCAGCTGTTCGCGAAACAATTACCCGCCTGCAAGATCGCCTGGCGCAGCAAGGATTGCACCCATGACAGCGTCTACCTTCCTGATCACCGGCGGCGCCGGTTTTCTGGGCATTAATTTGACCCGTTACCTGCTGGCGCGCGGGCATTCGGTCGTCTCACTCGACATTGCCGATTTCAACTACCCCGAACGGAGTCGGGTCAAAGCGAACAAGGGCGATATCCGGGATCGTTCGAGCGTTGATCGTGCAATGGAGGGGGTGCAGATCGTCGTGCACGCAGCCGCGGCGTTGCCTTTGTACAAAAAGGAGGATATCTTCTCCACCGATCTCGATGGCACGCGCAATGTGCTGCAATCGGCCTTCGAGCATGGCGTCGAACGGGTCATCCATATTTCTTCGACTGCGGTCTACGGTATTCCCGATCACCACCCGCTGTATGAGGACGATCCGCTCCACGGGGTCGGTCCCTACGGCGAAGCAAAAGTGAAAGCCGAGCAGATCTGCCTGGAATACCGCGCCAAAGGGATGTGCGTGCCGATCATTCGCCCAAAGTCGTTCGTTGGTCCAGAGCGCCTCGGTGTGTTTGCGCTGCTCTACGATTGGGCGAAGGACGGGAAGAACTTTCCCATGATCGGCAGCGGCAATAATCGTTACCAGTTACTCGATGTCGAAGACCTGTGCGAGGCGATCTATCTGTGTGCGACGCTCGATCGGGAGCGGGTGAATGATACCTTCAACATCGGCGCCAAAGAGTTTACGACGATGCGCGAGGATTACCAGGCGGTACTGGACGCTGCCGGTTTTGGCAAGAAGATCATCCCCTTCCCGGCAGCGCCGGTGATCTGGACGCTGCGCGTGCTGGAGGCGCTCCGTCTCTCACCGCTCTACAAGTGGGTGTACGAAACCGCCGCCACCGACTCGTTCGTGTCGATCGAAAAAGCTGAACGCATGCTCGGCTTCACACCGAAGTACTCGAATAAAGAGGCGCTCGTTCGTAACTATCGCTGGTATATTGAACACCTGCAGGAGTTCGAGGGCGCTTCTGGGGTCTCGCACCGCGTTCCGTGGAAGCAGGGCGTGCTGCGGCTGGCAAAAATCCTCTTCTGAATCGCCTCTGGAAATATATGGTATAGTAGCGGGGCGAACGTCTGAAGAACAACGGAGTTGTGCGCTTGATACGTCACCCTGGTGTGCGTCGTCGTTTTGTTCTCACGCTATTGAGCGTGGTGACGCTGACGGTCATCATTGCTATCGCCCGTCTGGGTTTCGAGTGGAAACGGGCGCTCGACGATGTGGACGCTATGATTGTGACGCCTGTCGTCCTTGCGCCGACCCCCGAACCGATTCTCAGCGCTCCGGCTCCTGCCGATGCGCCGGTAAGCGCTCTACCTGCACCGCCGACCGTTGCTCCAACGAGTGCGCCAGAGAACGATGACCCGGTCAATATCCTGCTGCTCGGCGCCGATGCGCGCGTCGGCGAGGATATCAGTCGCACCGATGCGATCATTCTGCTCCATATCAACCCACGCACCGGTCGCATCAGCATGCTGTCGTTCCCGCGCGATCTGATGGTTGATACGCCAGGGTTCGGGCGACGGAAAATCAACTCGGTCTACCTGATCGGCGAGACCCGTCTCGGAAAGGGGTATGGCGCAGCTTTGTTGAAGCAAACCGTCTCCGATCTGGTCGGCGTTCCGGTGCACCATTTTGCGCTGATCAACTTCGAGGGGTTTCGCAAGGTGATTGACCTGGTCGGCGGCATCTCGATCGATGTGCCCAAAGTGATCGATGATCCGCGTTATCCGGTGGATGCGTTCCCCGGCGATGTGCGCACCATGCGGGTGCGTTTCGAGCCGGGGCGACAGTGGATGGATGGCGAACGCGCCTTGATCTATGCACGCACACGCCACGCCGATAGCGACTTTGGGCGGAATCAGCGTCAGCAGCAGGTGTTGCTGGCGCTGGTCGAACGGGTGCGTGAACGAGGGCTGCTCTCGCAGATCAATAAGATCGATGATTACACCAGCGCCCTGCGCGACTATGTACGCACCGATGTGCCACGCAGCGAGATGATTCGCCTGGCGCGCGCGGCAACTCGCATGGACCTCGATAACATTCAACGGTTTGCGATCGACTCGAAGATGATTATCACGCTGGGTAATCCCGATTCCTTTGCCGCCGATCCGGAAGCAGTGCGCGAGATCGTTGATCGCATGATCGCCGGCGGCGTCCCCACGCCATAGGAAGTAAAACATGTCCGGCGCTTCAGGTGCGGTTGCCCGCCGCGTTGCAATCGCCGCTCTCCTGATCGCGGCCGGCAACATTGCCAGTCGCCTGATCGGCGTTGTGCGCGAGGCGGTTATTGCCGGTCTCTTTGGTCGCGGCGCTGATGTCGCCGCCTTTACCGCCGCCTCCGCCGTTCCTACGATTGTCTACGATCTGCTGGTCAATGGTGCGATTAGCGCCGCGCTCGTGCCGGTGTTTAGCGCCTATGCGGAGGAAGACGAAGCCGTCTTCTGGCGCATCGCCGCAACGGTCATCAATCTGGCGTTGGGTTCGATTGCGCTGGTGGTCGGGTTTCTCATCTGGCAGGCGCCAGCCGTGGTAACGGTGCTGGCAGGCGGATTCGAACCCGAACTGCGCGAACAGACCATCGTGATGACCCGCCTGTTGCTGCCGTCGGTCTTCTTTATGGGGCTGTCGGGGCTGATCACTGCGCTGCTCTATGCGCGTCAGCGGTTTTTGTTGCCCGCGTTTACAACCAGCGTCTTCAATCTGGGAATTATCACTGGCGCCGTTCTGCTGCAATCGTGGCTCGGTCCGCTCAGTCTGGTGGCCGGCGTGTTGCTCGGTTCGGTCTTGCAGGTGGCGCTGCAACTCCCTGGTCTGCGTGACGCAACGCGCGTTCCGTTCCTGTCGCTCGATCTGGCGCACCCCGGCGTGCGTCGGATACTTGTGCTCTATGCGCCGGTTGCGCTGGGGATTGGTTTCTCGGTCATCGGCATCGTGCTCGACCGCCATCTGGCGTCGCTCCTGACGCCAGACGCCATTCCCACAATGCGTTATGCGACGGCGCTCATTCAGTTTCCGCTCGGTCTGGTGGCGGCAGCCGTATCGTTCGCCGTGCTGCCGACCCTTTCGCGCCAAGCAAGCGCCGGCGATGAAGAGGCATTTCGCGCGACGCTGGCGATGG
>JBEPYG010000140.1:0-10563 GCA_041641515.1 Roseiflexus sp. | reverse complement strand
ATGGAATGCATATGCGCCAATTCCAATTCTCATGTCCAGGGCTGTCCCATCCGGAGTGAGCATGTCGATAAACCCATCACTGGTTCCCGCCAGGAGTGCGGCATGGGACACAATGATTTCGAGCGCCTCATCCAGATTGAGGCTGTTCATGATGGCGAGTGACGTCTCGTGAAGAACTGCGAAGTAGTCAAGTGAGACCGAGAAAGGCGGCTTGACATTTTGCACACGTTGCAACGTCTGTTCAAGATTGCGCATTCGCGCTTTTAGCGCGTGATTCTCGGCACGGAGCGCTTCGATATCCATATGTGTCTTTCCATGGACACGAGAGTTCTGCTGACTGAATTTGCGGAGTTATCTTTGTTTGCGGTTATTGTAGCAGAAGAGCATAACAATCTGATAACCGTCATCGATTGATAGGAGACATGCGCGAGGGACCGAGGAGGGTATGGTACACTGATGCGGCGTCGAGCGCTGTGCATGAGTGACGTGTACGTTGTTTATACTCCGTTTCAAGGATACACTATGACCATCCTTTACTTCATCCCACGCTACGATTCTGCCCTGATGGGCAACCGCATCCACACCGAAGTGATTAATGCTTGGCGTGCACACGGAGTCGACGCCGAGGTGATCACGCTTGCGGCCGGCATTCCACACCCGGTCAGCGAGATACAGGATGGAGTCGTCGTCCATCGCTTACCGGTCAGTTCCAGCATAGCGCTGAAGAGCGCCAACCGCGCATTAGCGCTCCTCACCGGATACCCGTATCTGGCAGGAGCGCTCGTACACTACCGACGCTTCATTGCAACACGACCCTACGATCTCGTGCATGTCGAGACAGCATTCCCGCTTGGTTTGACCGCTGCACTGACCGCGCGTTCGTTCCATCCGCCGCTCGCCGTCACGCTACCCGGCGCCGACATCATGAGCGTCCCCGAGTTCGATTACGGGTATGCACGATTTCTTGCAGTGCGCATGCTGCTCCCCTTTGTCTTTCGGCGCGCTGATGTCTTGCGCGCCGATTCGCCGCAGATTCAATTGCTGGCGGTGCGTCTCGGCGCTGCACCGAGCAGAGTGATCGCTATTCCCTATAACATTACCGAAGATAGTTATCCTCCTCCCGGAACTGATATCGAAGCGTTGCGTCAGCAAAGCAGGTCATCCATATGCGAACGTTACAACCTTGACCCTTCCCGTCCAATCGTGATCAGTCTGAACCGTCTCCATCCCTTCAAAGGCATCGAGTATATTGTGGAAGCTCTTCCGCATACGCGCGCATGTGGCATTGATGTGCAGGTGTTGATTGTAGGTCCGAATCGCCGCACGAAACGATTTGGCGATTATGGTGCATACCTGCAGCGTCGTGCAGAAGAATTGGGGGTCGCATCAGCAATAAAGTTCACAGGCGGCATTCCGCATGACCAGACGATGGCGCACCTCGCCGCTGCCGATGTTGCTATCGTTCCATCGGTTGCCGAGTCGTTTAGCCGGGTGGTGGTCGAGGCGGCAGCAGTCGGGACGCCGCCCATCGTCACACGCACCACCGGTGTCAGTGATTATGTCGCTGCAGCTGAGTGCGGGATCGTTGTTGCGCCGCGCGATGGGGAGGCGATCGGTGCGGCGCTGGTGCGTCTGTTGCAAGACCGGTCACTGTGGGAAACATATGCCCGGCAGTGTCCGCCAATGGCGGCAGCGTTCGACTCGCGGACGATCGCCGGGCAGCTGTTGCGTCTCTATGCGCCGTTTCTGTCAGGCAGAAAGGTTACAGTGTCTCATAGGTAGGTTCATGCGCATCTGTTATGTCGCCTATCCCAACAGTCTACGTCTTCGCTCTGCAAATGCGGTGCAGACTCACGCGACCTTGCGGGCACTGAAGGCGCTGGCGCCGGACACGCTGGCGATTGTTCCACGGGTCGAACCCGGTCCCAGCGCCTTCGACGGTCTGGCGCTCCACCTGCCGCGAATCGGGATCGGGCGTTTGTCACGTTTCTATCGCTCAACCCTCTGGTACTACGCCGAGCGCAGTGTCTACGCCTGGCTCGTGCTGGCGACACTGCTCTGGCTGCGCCTGATGCGCCGCCAGCGCTTCGATGTCATTTATGTGCGTGAGGTCATCTGTGCACTCTGGCTTTCCCTGCTTGCGCCGCGTCTCATCGGTGCGCGTGTCGTGTACGAAGTGCACGACCTGGAGAGTCGCAATCCATCGCGCGCCAGGGAGCGTTGGGTGCAACCGCTGTTACACCTGATCGACCGTGTGACGCTCACGCGTCCGGCGGCGCTGATATCGCTGACTGCCACCTTTCGTGACCTGCTCGCGTCGATCGGGTTGCGCGATCCACGTGAGGTTGCCATCCTTCCCGACGCCTATGATGAGACACGCTACACGCCGCAGGACCGTGACGCCGCCAGAAGCGCGCTCCGATTGTCCAACGAGCCGACCATTGTCTATGCCGGACTGACGTTTGCCTATCGTGGGGTTGATCTTCTGCTTGAGGCGCTGGTGGATGTCCCCGGCGCTCGATTGATTCTGGTTGGCGGACGCGATCAGGAGCGCGCGGCGCTTGCCGAACAGGTACAACACCTCGGTCTTGCCGAGCGGGTGCTGTTTGCCGGCGTACAGCCACAGGATCGTGTGCCGGTCTACTTGGCATCTGCTGATGTTCTGGTTATTCCCGGTACGGTCAGCGATGTCACCGCATCGCCATTGAAGTTGTTCGAATACATGGCGATGGAGCGGGCAGTGGTTTGCCCTGATCTTCCGGCATTGCGTGAAATTACCGGCGGCGACGGTGCACTGCACATTCCGCGCGGCGATCGCGCGGCGCTCGCGCATGCGCTGCGTCTCCTCTTGGATGATCCGGTGCTGCGACAGACGCTGGCACAACGCGGTCGTGAGCGTGTCGCACCCCACACCTATACCCGGCGCGCTGAACGCCTCATTGCGGTCTGTGAACGGGTTGTACACACGCGCGACGGCGTATGCGTGGCAGATGGGTAATCGCGATCCTCGCGGGGGCACGGCAGCGCCGTGCCCCGCCATTGCGCTTTATGCTCTCATCCCTGTGTAACTTCTGGACCGGCTTCTAGATCCCATCTCTCGATGGTCCGCACCGTAGCGCGGCGACGACGTATTGCGCAGCACTGTGCGACGCCGTACCGGTCGTGGTGGACGAACCGGCTCACGCAGCACACGGCGCTCCACCGGTGTACGCTCCGGCTGATGCAACGGCAGTTCCAGCGTTTCACAGGCGTACCCCAGCAAACTCATGATCTGCCCCAGGCTCTGCGGCGCAACTTCGCGCACCACCAGCGCATCCTCATCGCGCTCGATGATGATCCGGCGCATTTCGGGAGTCAGGCAATGGTGTGCTCCGCCTCGACCGGCGATCATCTGCTGATAGGCGCCAACGCCGAAGAACGCAATCTTTTGCCCCGGATACGGTTCGGGCAGAATCAGCGGCGGCGATCCCGGTCGCGGGAAAAAATCATCACTATCACACGTCAATCGACCGGCAAGCCGCACCGGATGCGCCGGTCGATCCCAGCCATCGAGCGGCAGAATAATGAATTCCTGCCCTGGCACAATCAAGCTATCGGGCAACGAAACCATCAGGCTCCCATTGAGTAACACCCAATCCGGCGCGCCACCCTGACCGCGCTTGACCCGGCCAACTTCCATAATGAACACATTATGCGATGCAACGGTATAGCGCCCAAACTCACCGATCAGCGCCGGATGTGGAACGTCATAGGCAGCGCACACCGATGCCAGCGTATTCATCAGGCGCTCGAGAAACCCAACATAGTCAAAGCGAAAATCGAGCGAATAGGCAGATGTCGGCATACCACCGCCGAAGTTGAACAACTGCAACGAAGGCGCCTGCCGCCGCAAGCGAGCATACGCTTCCGCCGAGTGCGCCAGTCGTTCATTCCAGGCGCTGGGATCTTCGATCTGACTACCCACCATTGCATGGTACATGACAAGACGATGCGGTGTATGGCGCAGCCGCTCCACTACACGCATGATCTCTTCTGGCGTCAACCCAAACCGCTCGCCACCCGGATGATCCGCATCGACATCTGCAGGCGCATGGCGCTCACGCACACCCAGGAGCAACGGCTCACGGCACTGCGCCACCAGCGTCTCGAGTTCGTCGAGGTCATCGATCACCGGCACGACGCGGGCAAACCCGGCATGACGCAGAGCGATAATCGCAGCGATATAGGCGCTATCCTTTGAGCCGTTGCAGAAGATGAACCGATCCGGCGACAGAACGCCTTGCTGCCAGAGGTGATGCGCGATAGCGACATCCGCTGCCGCAGACGTTTCATAGTGAGCGCCGGCGCCGATAGCAGTCCGCACAACTTCTTCTGCAAAATTCGCTTTCGTCGCGTATGCATAGATAAAGTCGCCGGCGTATCCGCTCCGCTCGCGTGCTACTTCAGCCCACCCACGCATTCGCTCGATCTGCGACGCGATCTGCGGGCAGTACGCAATCTCGAGCGGCGCACCATACCGCGCCACCATTGCATTGAGGTCTATTTGATCCGCCAGAAGTAATCGGTCGCCACGGCGGGTAATGAAATCGTTGATCTGTCCTTCGGGCCCGACGCCATAACGGTCGGTGAACACAGTGACGTAGGTCTGCCCATTCAATTGGAGTGAACCTCCTTCATCTGCACGAAGCTGGCACTACCGCCAGCACAACGAGTCCAGAGTACACGACCAGACCCGCCCGGCAGACGAATGGGCATAAAAAACCCCCGCACCCTGGCGGTGCGGGGGCGCATGCGCAAGCGATTCGTCAGAGGGGACGATTCAAGACGGCAGGCGCCGCACCACACGCCAGAGCACGCATCTGCTTCGGGCGCGACAGGTCGCGGCGGGATAAATTGGCGTTACCGTCCATACACACGTCCTGAACGCTCTACCGGATCCATCGGTTCATCGAGCGATGAACATCTCGTATGATGGCACTTCAAAAACCGTATCGCACCACTGCGCCGGTTTTTGCCGGAGAGCACGGATACCTGCCGGTGCATACGCACCGATAGGGTATTGTAATAGATTTCGGCGCGATGTCAAGAGGGAATCTCATCGTCACGTCGACCTATGCCGCCAACCCTAAGCTTTGCTTCTTCTTCTCGACATCGATCCCGTGGAGGCGAGCTAGGTTCAGACCCAGGATTTTCTTCTTCGCTTCCTTTGTTAGCTGGCCGCATCCATACCCCTGAACAATATCCTCAGGCAGTTCAAATTCCCAGAATGCCTTCAACGCGCCACGTGGATGCCAGATCGGTGTCTCGCCGCCGTAGATGATCTTGTCCTCGCCGCACCAGAAAAGGAGTTTCGCCATTGTCTCGGCGAAGACACGCGGTGAGCGCACAACGAAGTTGACCGTTGCTGCAATAGAGGCATAAAGGTTCGGGTAGCGCACCAGTTGCCAGCAGATCTCATCGATGAACGGCAGACCAACGTGGAAGATAACGAAATTGATGTCGGGGAAGTTAGCAGCTGCACCATCCATATCCCACGCCTGCGTATGCTCAACCGGCTGTGGTCCGAGAGGCACGCCTTTGTGCACGCCGATAAGATTCACCCCCAGTTCCAGCGCCTTCTCGAAGACCGGGAATGCGACTCGGGGGTCGTCCATACGCCATGGGAACGGTTGTCCGTAGTCGTAGCGTACGTTGTAGAGTTTGAAAGCTCTGGCGCCGTACTCCTTGACTTGCACTTCCATCAGATCGAGCGCTTTTTTCCCTTCGAGCGGGTTGATCGATCCCCAAAATATTGCCCGATCGGGATACTTGCGCGCCATCTCAGCACACTTCTCCCAACTCGATAGCCCATCCCTGAACAGATCGGTGAGCGGAAGCGGCTGCGCGATAATCATATCGGTAGGACTTTCGTCGAAGACCATGCGCGCAATCTCATCGACCGTCCACTCGCGCATGTATTCTTCGCGGGAGAGGGTTTTTTCGCCTGGAGCATTGAGCACCTGATGGAAGGCATACAGGTGCTCGATAAACATCTCTCCCGGTTTCCCAAAAGCGTTAGACTTGTCGAAGTTGAAGACATGACATACCCCGTCGAACACGAACGCATCGTCGATCATGGTCATCCTCCTTATACTGGTACGCTACCGGTCCGACTCAGGAAGACGTTGTTCACGCGCCAGACGCGCTTCACGTAGTGGCAGGAGTTGTTCGAGCGGGAGGCGCAAGCGTTCGCGCGCCGTCGCCGAAAGGCGTTCCGGAGACCAAGGGGTGTTCCAGGTGATCTGAACATTGACCGCCTCGACACCCTGAAGATGTCCAACTTCTTCTTCCATCATCTGCAGGAGGTGAAGCGAAAATGGACACCAACCGGTAGTAAGAATGATGTCGATGTCAACCTGCCTGCCCGACACCCGTACCTGCTCGATCAACCCCATGTCTACGACGCTGACCTGTCGCTCCTTACAACACGGGTCATAGCAACGCTGTAGCACCTCCATGACCTCATTCACCGACACAGAGTGCTGTGCTGCTCGTGGATCAGCGGTCATCCCTTCGACCATGAACACCTCCTTGTGATACTGCCACAATGACACGAAAAGGAATAGCCTGACGTGTTCGTGAACAAAGGTCTCTGACGAACACAACGACCCTGGCAGACCTAACCAGCGCTGGTTGGCGAGCCGACAAGCGCGAACTGTCACACATCAGAAAACGCGGTTCACAAACGACTACGCCCGCTCATCCAGCTAGGAGCCATATAGTTAGTCGTGATGCGACGCTTGTCGCGATTGTTATCGTATAATGGGCATTTTTTGTGTGGTGCGGAGATAATACACTGAAAGCATAGCATGCGCCGGATAGGTGTGTCAAGATGCCGGCTGAGGCGAAAAGAACCGCCGGATGCGCGATTGTCTCGCCTGCATCCCCAGGCTCGTTTTCATCGCAACGTTGCGTGCATCGCACGTGACCGGTTGAGGTGATATGCATTGCCTTGTCATATCACCCTCAAAGACAAACGGTAGCAAGGTTGCAATAGAACCTTGCTACCGCATGCGCGATCAATTATGTCGAACACGCCAGAAAACAACGTTACCGGTTACCGCCCCCAAAATGATCGAAAGCGGCATTACTGGCTTCGTGGAAGAACAACCCGATGCGACCACCCCGGTTAACGTAGAGCCTTCCAACAACAGTGGTTGTATCAGCCACGCCAGCTGGCACGTAGTTGACATACACGTGCACCGAGCCGTCTTCCAGCGCCCGCGCGCCAAGCACATCACCTGCGGTCAACGTGATATTCGCAAATGTCTGCACCCGATACCATCCCCAACCAGGACGCAATGCTTCCACCGTGATCTGGCGATCCACGGCATCGTAGGAAACCAAAATAGCGCCCTGCCTTGCATGATCCCCGCGCCCCTTCAAAAGCAACGTATGGTGTTTGCTTGCTGGATCGATTGCGCTTAGAGTGACGAAAGCTTCCTGGTTCGCCCCAAATTGCTGCCGCCATAACACGGCGCCTCCTTTTTCGACATCGACCTGATTGCCGGAAATGCGATACTGGTCGAGTTGCGTGGCACCGATCCAGTTACGCCCCAAGCGTCCATCAGCACGGTCGAATGTGTCAAGGACGGAGGTCGCGGGAAAGATATCGACATCAGCAGGCGTGAGAAAGAACTCATCGAACTTCACCACTGCACTATCGGGTTTGCGTGTATCGAATGCGTAGCTGCTGACTGCACCGGTAGCCGTATCGAAGATGGTGAAAGCGGTCACGTTATTGCTGTCGACAAATGGCCAATCGCGATCCGTACCCTCCATTTCACGCATTGGGTTGAAAAGGGTCGGCATAATCGGAGAGCGGCTATGCGGGTCACCGGTGCGTGGATAGTCGGCAGGATTCCAGCGCGGGTTGGGACCGGTCACTTCGTTCCAGAATGATGTCGCCCACGGTACGCGAGTGTCTTTCCAACCAGGGAGGTAGGCGCCAAAACTGTTGCCGACATTCGAGGTTTCGATGTAGTGAAGCTGTCGCCCACTATCGCCTTCCACAATAGCGCGATTCCAGACGTGTGAGTGTCCGACGTGCACCATCTGCACACCATGCTCGAGCAACAGCGGTTCAATCTCGTTCTTCCAAATATCCTTTTCGAGCGGATATTCGATACGTATCTCGGTAATGGCGCGAGCATCGACAAGCGATTGGATCTCGCTCTCCCAAACGTCGTAACTGACGGGCCAGACAAATCGCTTCTCTCGCGAAACACCGCCGTCATTGTAGATAATGGTCGTCTCGGGGTTGGCCATAACCGGAACAGCATTGTCCCCTACACCGAACATGGTCTGATGCGCCAGAACGACTCGATACTTCGAGGATTTGAATGCCGGACTCTGAAGTTGTCGTACCAGCCATGCATACTGATCCGATGTCGAGTCGTAGGTCTCGAACCACATGTCACCGAATCCCCACTCACTGGGGTTATTCAGTTCGCTTGAAAATTCGGTGTACTTGCCGCGTGGGCTAAAGCGCGCGCTTGCCGGACCTTCCTGAAGATTCCAGGTGCGCCATACTCGTGAGACGTTCATCGAGATGACGAAGACATCACCTATCTTGTAAGCGTAGTATGACTCGCCAGCAGGACCGTCGTCTGGGTGTGTCCACACCTCAAAGTAGCTGGTAAAGTTATAGGAATTATCGATAATCCACTGTTCACGGAAAGCAGGATCATTGGTAGGGTTGAAGTTTGGATCGCTCCGTTTCAGCTGCTCATAACGAATCTCGGCATACCATCGTGGCTGCGGGTCGTTGTCCATGAAACTCAAGTTCGCTGTCTGCATGCGTCCATTCAGCAGAAACTCTGCGTTCGGTCGCCAACGCCCTGGCGCTTCGTGGTTGCCAATGGATCCAAAAAGCGGTGCGTGCTGCAAAATCTCGCCGCCAGTATAGGGAAACTCTGGGAAGATTTCCTGGTACCTCCCCTGGAATGAGGGAAAGAATGCTGGTCGGGCATTGAAAAATGCCGGACGATCCGGATTGTAGCTGGCAGCGTTCGCAGGATTGTTGACATTACGCCAGTTTGGATCAAAGCGATCAAACCACTCTGAAGCGCGGGTGGGCTCATCAACAAGATCACCCGCGAAGAAAACTGCGTCCACCTTGCCGACAGTTTCAACCACCTTCTGGAAATTGGCCGGCGACATCAGACGATTCTGTTGGTCGGATGTTAGCAGGATCTTCAAGGGAGATCCCGGAGTCGGCAACGGTTGAAGTGTGAACTGGCGACTGGTGACACTTCTACCCATATCATCGATGCTCGTCACCGTGTATGGTACCCGAACGTTTGGGGTCAACCCCGTGGCAATTGCTTCGTGACGCCAGATAGGACGTTCAGTCACGCTCGAAGGGGATGGACGATTCAAGATGCGTGAACTGGCATCCTCATACATGCGCGTCAGACGTGCGGTCGTTGCCTCAGCCGTGTATTGTAATCCTGTGCCGTAGTTGATGAAGTGACGCCGTCCTTCGAACTCAGTAAACCACACAACCCGCACGGTTGTCGTAGTCGGCAGTTGAAGGAACGGATCGGTCAACAGGCGTGGTTCTGATGTTTGCGCAGCCAAACCCTGTGGCGCGATGACAAGCGCCAGCATGTACAATACGAAAAGAACGACTAGAGTCCTGCGGGACATGTTCTCTTCTCCTCCTTAATTTCCAACCCATGCCGTACAAATCCAATGCTGGCTGTGTCAGCAGGATGAGCACGGCAACCTAAATTGTGATAGTTTTCGGTTAATAAGCCATCACAGTTCGTCGAAATTTGAGCTAAGCTCTGTTTAGATCTTCTTGAAAGCAGACCCGTTTTCCACAAAGAATATTCTCACTTTCATCAGGAAAGATCCCCTTATGTGTTCGGGAAATATTCTTCTGTGCAGCATACGAGCACTCAATCCGTGGTATCTTGTGCTCAGCAGGCGCCTGGAAAGAACGACGGTTACAGGTCTTCCCGGCATTGCGGTATAATTCTGAATGTCATCGTCATAGCACCGTGATGCGCATGTGCGCAGCACAAAGGATGTCTGAGCATGGCGTCGTTCAACGGTCTCGGCATGCATTTGGGTCATCTGGCGCGCCTGTCAAAGGCACGGACCCGCTCTATCAGTCCTGAGAACTTCACCGGCGAAAAAGGGAAAGGCGGGATGGCGACCGAAGGAACCGGTGCATCGTGCGCTCGTGATCTCGGGGTCGGTTGGAAGATTTCGCCATCAATCCGGATCGCTCCCGGCGAAACGCGCACACTTGCTGAGGTTCGAGGGTCAGGCGCCATCCAACATATCTGGATGACACTGACCGGTCACTGGCGGCACAGTATTCTGCGTATCTACTGGGACGGTCAGGAAACGCCGTCGGTCGAATGCCCGGCAGGAGATTTTTTTGCGTGCGGGTGGGGGCAGTATGCACAGATCAGTTCACTGGCGGTATGTGTCAACCCCGGGAGCGCATTCAATTGTTACTGGGAGATGCCCTATCGCCATGGGTTTCGTATCACGATGACCAATATTGCA
>JBEPYG010000139.1:1681-10568 GCA_041641515.1 Roseiflexus sp. | reverse complement strand
GGTCGTGCGGAAAACAATGCCCGTATGGTACGACTCCACAGCGGCAATGAGCGGAACCAGGCTCATCAGATGATCGGCAGCGCACTCAAGCAGTTCGGCTCTCCGTTCGGGGGGAGTATTGGACCATGCACCGGTCTGATGGACGCGTTGCGCAGCCTGCAGTGCACGTTCGATAACGTCCGGAGCGGTTGCCATTTGGGGTGCAATGCACTCGCCCGTGTGCGGATTATGCACGAAATCGCCCATTCTGATGGTAGGAGCGATACGTTCGCCGTCGATGTAATCGAATAGCGTGAAACGCGCTTTCACATCGTTCAATTCCGGCGCTTTGATTTCTGGCAATACCATCGTACCTCCCTAACAATAATGCGGTCTGCACCCGCACGTATCTGTCATGCGCGAACGGTGAAGGATTTCGTCTCTGCCCCTTCGGTAATCGTCTTTGCGGCTTCCAGGCGTCCACGCTCGGCTGGAAATGCCATCACCAGGCTCATGGCAATATCGCGAAACATGCGCGCGATCAGCCCACGGTTGACCGTGCCGCTCGTACCGGTCATTTTCAGCGCCAGAGTTGCGACCTCGAAGCAAGCTTCAGAAATGGTTCCTTTCGCCAGGCGCCAATGCTGAACCACTTCGGTTTTAGGGGCAAGAGGCGGCTCGTGCGTTTCCAGGTCAATCTGCCGTCGCAGCCACAGACGTGCAGTTTCCAGGTGCATTGCCATTTTGCCTATCAATTCCTGGTGAAAAGAGCTAGTGGCGATTGGTCGTCCTGAGTCTTCAAATGTCATGCTTACTGTTTTTTCGAGTGCGTCATCGAAAGCAGATTTGGCGGCGCCGAGGTAAATTGCAGCAATGGCAGGCTGGTTGCCCATCAACGAACCGCGGCTAGTTTCCATGAGTTTGACAAATGCACCCGGAATAGCTAGCGCCTCGGTCTCGGGGACAAAGACGTTTTCAAGGATGATGCCGTGTGAAGCGGTGGCGCGCATGCCGAGCGCATCCCACTGCGGGCGTTCGCGGACGCCAGGCGCATCGCGTGGAACGAAGAACATCGCCAATCCTTCGGCAGTGTCATATCCTTTGAGTTTTGCCGCTACCAGATACGCATCCGCGACACCAGTGTTACATCCAAACGACTTGACGCCATTCAGGATCCATCCACCCGCCACTTTTTCGGCTTCGGTGGAAATAAATACCGCGCTTCGAGAAGACTTGGCCGTCTCACTGGCAAAATTGCCCAGCAGCTGCTTTCTCGTTCCCATGCGATGTAAGACGTTCTCGGCAAAGGCCCTGACCACAGGCGCTTCATCGTCACGAAACTTTCCTTCTCGAATAGCATCAAGGGCAAGCAAGCCGCGTGAAGAGGTAGAGCAGTGGAAGAAATAGGCCAGCGCTGTGGATGGACACGCTGTTCCCATGGCAAAGGTGGCGGCGGCCAGGTCGCGCAACGTTCCGCCCAATCCACCGTATGCTGCGGGGATAACCAGACCCAACAAGCCCGCCTCAGCGAGTGTTTCGCGGTGTGGCTCGTAAAAACGTCCGCTGGCATCGGCTTCTTCGGCGTGAGCGCGCAGTTCGGGCAGGATGGACTCGACGCGCTCAGCACGCCATTTCTCGTCAGGAGTCAGGTCGTCGAAGAGAAATTCGGCAGTGAGTTTGTGCGTCATCGCTGCTCCTCCCTGTATGAGCTGCCTGGCGCCATTGTCGGTCGTTTCACATAGCGCCCGATTGGCGTCCCAACGATCTGTCCGTGGTCGTAGACCTTGTGACCGCGCACGAAGGTTGTTTTCACCCTGCCCGTGAGTTCATGCCCTTCGAAGGGGGTGTAGCCCTGCCCCGAGAACGAGTCGGCTGCGCGCACAACAAACGTCTCCGTCGGGTCGAATAAGACCACATCGGCGTCGTATCCTTCAGCGATGTCACCCTTTGTGAGCAGCCCAAAGCGTTGGGCAGGATTCCAGCAGACCAGTTCTGCGATACGGTTCAGGGTCAGACCGCGCTTCACCCCTTCACTGTGCAGACCGCTCAGCAGATACTCTGTGCCGCCAAACCCCGATTTCGCCATCCAGATGTCATCAGGGAATTGAGCGTGGTATTTGATTTCAGCGGAGCAGCACGCATGGTCGCTGACCACCCAGTCTACTTCGCCGGCCAGCAGTTTCTCCCAGAGAAATTCCACATCCTCACGTGGACGAATCGGCGGGTTGACTTTCGCCAGCACACCATTAGGTTCATCTACATCAAGCAGCAGATGACCGATGGTCACTTCGCGTTTGAAATTGATGTGTGGAAACAGGTCGCGCATCATCAGAGCAGCTTCAAGAGCTTTGCGCGAAGACAGATGCAGCAGATTGATGTTCAGACAGTTGGTTTCGTAGGCGAGGTACGAGGCGACGAACACTGCTAGCCCTTCACTGTGTGGAGGGCGTGCAGCATGGTAGGCATGAAGACCTTTCAGACGACCTTCTCGTTGCACAATCGATGTGTAGGCATTCAGAATATCGGCAATTTCACAATGCAAGCTCAAACTGATGTAGGGCGCCTGCTGAGGATAGGACTGGAGCATCTCGCTCAATTTGCGCATAATGAACTCGAAGTGAGCGAAATCGTAGCGTTCATCCGGCTGGAGTCTGAGAAACCGGTGCTGATGATCTGACGTGCCGTGCAAGCCGTGCCCGCCATAGAACATGAAAATCTTAAACGACGAAACGCCAAATGTGTCGAGTAACATGGGCATTTCGTCAATGTGAAGGCGGTTGATAGGGGCCAGATGGTATGCGTAATCCACCCAATATCGACCCTGCGAAAGGTTGAGCGCCTCGGGAAAGAGATCGGCATATGGTCCGCCTTTGTTCAAATAATACTCGCCCGAGCGAAAGTACGTGATGGTTGTGGTTACGCCACCCATTGCCGCTGCTTTTGATTCGGTCATGGCGTCCATTTCCAGCGGCGAATAAATGCCAACATGCATGTGTGCGTCGACCAGTCCGGGGAACGCCAGTAAACCCCGGGCGTCATACACCTCTCGCGCCGCTGCTGCTGGAATAGATGGCGCAACCTTTGCAATCGCGCCGGCATGAACTGCAATATCGGCAGCCTCCGGCGAAAGCCGGTGCGGACGCACCAGTATGGCATTTTTGATCAGCAGGTCATACATACGTGCAATCTCCGAAAGTTAAGCGCTGAGAGCACTACCAGATTGAGAGGTTCTATCCTGCTACAATGCCATGCTCAATCAATTCCTGAATAGTGTGCTCACTCAAGCCGGCGCTCTTGAGCACCTCGCGCGAATGCTCACCAGGTCGCGGTGGATGGCGCTCAAGCTCGGCACTTGCGTCGCCCAGCACCAATGGCAACCGCGGCAATCGAGCAATCGCTCCATCGGGCAGCCTTGTTTCGAGCAAACTACCACTGTGCAGCAGGTGATCATCGTGGAACAGATCTTCCGGACGAGCCACTGGTGCGAACGGTAATCCGGCCTGTTCACATCGGCGTATGATCTCCGCTTTGGTGTATCTGGCAATCATCGCCTCTATTTCGGGTAACAGCCATGCGCGCTGCTGAATACGGCTATTGTTGGTGGCGAGGCGCTCGTCTGCAATCCAGTCATGCCGTGCAAAGATGTCGCAGAATCGCACCCACTGCTTGTCACTGGTCACGCCAATGAAGACCAGTTCGTTATCCGCAGTGGTAAAGATTTGATAAATAGCCCAGGCGCTTACCCGGGCGGGCATGGGAGGAATAGGCTCTTTCGCAATGGCGGCATAGGCCATGTGGTGCCCCATCAGAAAGACAGCCGTCTCGAAGAGAGCGCTTTCGATCAGTTGCCCTTTGCCGGTTCGGTCACGCTCTCGCAAGGCTGACAAGATGCCAATAGCGCCCATCATGCCGGTCATTACGTCCACTACTGAAGCGCCAGCTCGCAGCGGCTGACCAGGCGGTCCGGTCATATAAGCCAGTCCGCTCATCATTTGCACCACTTCGTCCAGAGCCAGGCGAGATGCATACGGTCCGGACAAAAAGCCTTTGAGGGAGCAATAGATCAATCTGGGAAAGCGAGGGGCAAGGGCATGATAGCCAAAACCGAGGCGCGCCATTGTCCCCGGTGCAAAGTTCTCGATAAGGACGTCAGTCGTTTCCAGCAGAGCGAAGACGATTTCGCGCCCCCAGTCAGACTTGATATCAATTGCCAGACTCTTCTTGTTGCGATTGAAAAATGGATAGTAGCCGGCGCCAAAGCCCTTCAGAGTGCGTGTCGGATCGCCATCCACAGGTTCAACCCGAATTACTTCGGCGCCCATGTCAGCCAGGATCAAACCGCATGCCGGTCCAAGAACGGCATGGGTAAACTCAAGAACTCGAATGCCGGTGAGGGTATGCACGCTCATCATCACTTCCAATCCGTGCGCCGGACTAAAGCGCACGCATTGGCCCGCCATCAAAGCAAATGCGCCATTTTGGCGGGCAGTTCTTTGCCTAAGAATGCTTCCATCTGACGCGTCACTGCTGCAACCTTCTCAATGTTCACACCCGTGTCAATGCCCATCTCGTGCAGCATATAGGCCGTGTCTTCAGTGGGAATGTTGCCTCTGGCAGATGGTATGAATGGGCAGCCGCCCAACCCGCCGAATGAGACGTCGAACGTGGTGACGCCCGATTTCAGCGCCGAGAGAAGATTCGCAAGACCCTGTCCACGAGTGTCGTGCAGATGAATCACGACCGGAACATGTCCTGCGAGCGGCAAAACTTCCTGCACCATGCGCCGAACTGATTGCGGGTTAGCCAGCCCGGCTGAATCCGAGAGTGAGAGTTCGTCAATACCCATCGCCAGGAGACGACGCGCCATCGCCACGACCCTAGACTGGTCGATTTTTCCCTCGTAGACACAGCCAAACGCCGCCTGCACGCCAGCACGGACTTTGATTCCGTGCGCACGCGCCTTCTCGATCATTGCTTCGATTTCGTTCATACCTTCAGCGATGGTGGTGTTCGCATTCTTTCTGGCCAGCGCTTCACTGGCGGGCACCCCCATCTCCAATTGCCTGACGCCTGCCGAAATCGCTCGTTCCACGCCCTTCAGATTGAGAACCAGTGCGCTAAATATGACATCATCCCGTTTTGGCAGACGAGCGAACACCTCTTCGGCGTCTGCCATTTGTGGCACAATTCTGGGGTTGACGAATGAAGAAACCTGAATCTGCCGTAACCCGGCATCCGCCAACCGGCAGGCGAATTCGACTTTCATCTCGGTAGGGATGAACGTCTCCTCACGCTGAATGCCATCTCTCAAGCCGACTTCTACCAGCGTGACCTCAAGCGGTACAGTGGGGACATGCAGCGACTCGCTCCGTCGCCAAAGCCTGTTGTGATACAAGAGCGGCATATCCAGGTCGGACACATACAGGTCTTTGACTTCCCCAACGAAAATGGTGTGGTCGCCACCGTCGTACATTGCCCAGAGCGTGCAGTCCACCCATGCCAGCGATTCGGGCAGCAATGGGCATCCGGTAACTGCGGTCAGGGTCTTCAGACCGGCAAAGCGGTCGGTGATTTCTGGCCGCAAACCGGCAAAGCGCATGCCAATCTCAAGTTGCTGTGCTGAGAGAACATTGACCGCGAAGACGCCGGTTTCAGCAATCACCTTGTGAGTAAACAACTGTTTGTTCAGCGAGACCAGCACCAGTGGCGGTTCCAGGCTCAGACTGGTGAACGAACTTGCCGTAACACCAATCGGCGTTTCGCCATATTGAGTGGTAACAACCGTTACACCCGACGCAAACTGTGACATTGCACGCTTAAAATCGGCAGCATTGAATGCCATGGTCTATTCCTGTCAATGTGATGCCTGTACGCCTGGTTTATTCACCAGCACTGACGGCGTGAGTTCATTGTTCGTGCCAGTGAAGAACGCCGAAGATGGTATATTGCATTCGGTCTGAACGGTAAAACTGCCATACTACACTCAGCGTAAACCGATCGTCAATTAGAAACTCACGGCCTCTGATTTTGAGCGCCTCGCCGTAGAAATGCTGTGACGTGTAGAGCGCTCGTCCATAGCCGAAACTATTCCCGAACACATCGGGACCTTCAAAAAAGTGGCGGTTACCATTTCGATAGCGGTTGAAGCGATAGATTTTCTCGAATACGCCGCGAAGAGAAACAACCACCTCAGCGCGCAATAAATCGATAGGATGGTAATCGATATGCACATGATTGACGCCCAATTGTTGTTGATCTGCCCCATAGACAATTACTTCACCATCCCAAGCGCCACTTTTTTTGGACGGTAAAATATGCGGTTTAGGACCGTTTACACGCTCAGATTCACAAAACGCATCGATTCGGGCTCTGGTCTCCGGGTTGTCATGATAGTCGTAAGCCACTTTATAGATGCCATTGAATACGGCGCAGATTTTGGGACCGTCGTAGAGAAGTGAAGAATAGACCTGCGTGTGCATATCTGGCAGAATATGCACCATGGTGCGCAGGTCAGCCGTCCAACCAGGCGAGTAGTAGTGCGCATCGACAAGCATGCCATAAGGATGACCTGCACCGATGAAATCCGGGCCGAGATAGATGCGATCACGGTCAGAATCAATGACACCGAAAGCAAAGATGTCTGATACTTCGAAGCGCGCTGCTAGCGGTCCGGTTGTATCTTGCAGGTGTGTGTTCATGTAATACGTTGTCTTACCGCTCTCCCTGTCAAACACTGAAGAACGAAAAACCTTGTTGTAACCAACATGATTGCCATCAGCATCGAAAATAGACGGCAATCCATGCCACTCCCCTTCGATCGTCTGCTGCCAGCTGGATGGTTGTCTGGTCATATGCGCCTTCCTGCCTTTCTCTCTGTCAGGCCTCTATATGCTGATTTTGCAAAATTGCACGCATCCTTGCACCAGTTTCCGCCCCTACCAGTTGCTCCACCTGTCCCCAGACCTTATCTACGTCGGGGTTGAAGATAGCTGCTCGATTGATCCGGTCACGCGCGACGAGATCTCCCGAAGGCATAGCTTCAGCAGGAAGACCGTGTTCTACCAGTTTGAACCAGTGCTCCAGATAAGCATTGACCGGCGCCTGAATCTGTTCAAAAGCCGACTGGTTGGCGCGGTATGCCAGCATCCATGGCGACATCAAGGCATATTGTTTCGGTCCCAGTTGTGCTGGCGTCAGGCCCTCGATCTTTTTAGCTTCCTCGAAGATGGGTGTCAGATCATCGAAAACCGCATTCATATACGCGAGGTTGGCGCCCAGATCGGCGCGCGGGATTAAGTCCAGGTGAAAAGCAAAGTAAGGTCCAGCCATGACCGAATCGAGGGTGAAGTGCGGGATCGAGCTTTCCGGCGGGGTGAAGGCAAAAAGCATATGCGAGTCCAGTCCTATCGGTGGGACGACCAGCCCGATATACACCATCTTACGCACCTTTTCGCCGGCAAACAGGCGAAGTGCGCCGATCGGCGCTGGACTCATCGGTGAGGTGAGATTCATATACGGTGCGCCGATTTCGCGCATCTGGAAACGATTGATAATTGTTCCCAGCGTTTGATGGGAAAGTTGTTGAGGGAGAGACATCGATCATCCTCCGGATCCATTGAAAAGCAGGCAGATCGTTGTCACGTCAGAAGCTCACAACTTTGCGCTTTGCCTAACATCAACAGCGATCAGTTCTCAGTTTGGTTCACCTTGACAGTCGGAACTTCCTTGAGCACCCACGCCTTCGCGAGTTCGGGCACCTCGCGCCGAGCCGGCGAAGGGATGACGACTGCTCGCTGTCGTCCATACTCAGTTTTGATACGGTGAACGTCAATTTGCCAGCCCATATCGATATACTTTTGCCGCATCCGGCGATATGCGATCTGAATGCCGTCGGATCGAACCGAGAGCTCCGCGCCAATGTCGTAAGGCAGCAATTCTGGACGCTGGGCAAGAACAACCGGGTAGTCCTGGTTGAAAATTTTCAACACCCGCTTGAGCGCATCACCATCTGCCCAGTTGCCTTTGAAAAAGGTTCGCATTTGGGTCCACTTTGTGATGGTCTTGTACTCATCCACAGGAAGATGGCAATTGAACAACACCATCAGTCCCATAGGGAGATTGACTTCCAGCAACGTGACGCATGGCATCCAGAACGCGGTTCGTGTGCGCACGCCAGGCTGGTCTTCTCGATACAAACGGTTCCACAGACCTTTCATATTCCGCTTTGGCGGCTTGAGCGTAACAATCATTTCAGCGCCATACGGGTGGGTGGTCGTCTCATAGTCGGGAATTTCCGGTTCTTCACGGTTGCCAAAAGCGCCGCCATGCACAAAAGGCGCATGAGCGGCATCGAGCGAATTTTCCAGCGCGCGCTCGTAGTAGACCGGCCACTCAAAATTGCCACGAATGATTTTGAAATCGGGATTATCGAAGTGCGGCAGGTCGGGCAACGGTGGCCGTTCCGCTTCAGACAGGTCGCCGAGAAAAGCCCAAATGTATCCATACTTTTCCACGGTGGGATATGAGTCAACGCGCGCCTTTTTTGGGGGAACCAGGTCGGGATGCGCCGGGATCTTAACGCACGCGCCATCTGGTTTGTATTCCCAACCATGGTACGGACAAACAATACAATCCCCCTTGAGCCAACCATCTGAAAGCGCGCCGCCGCGATGGACACACAGGTCGCTCAAGACATGCGCCTGACCATCAGGGGTGCGGTAGATGACAAACTCCTGCTCCAACGCTGTCACGCGCACTGGCTTATTTTTGACAACATGCGAAAATTCAAGCGGCCACCAGAAGTTTTTGAACATGCGTCCCTCCATCGTGGTATATATTTGGTATGGATAACCATCCGCACCGGTTATCTTGCACGAACTTCCAGATACCGACCCGAGCGAATCGTTTT
>JBEPYG010000139.1:0-1671 GCA_041641515.1 Roseiflexus sp. | reverse complement strand
TTTCCATGTCTAGAAAAGAACGTCCTACTGTAGCATCGTGCGGATACGCAATCGCAAAGTGATTTGCGCCGCAGATCAGCGCGTCGTAAACTGGATAGTGATTTGGGCAGGGCAACGCTTCCGCGAATGTTCGCCGCACCGGATCATGCTGATGGCATTCCAGTCCATAACGGCTCACGCTTGCCAGTATGACGCCATCTCTATCGCCGTGCATCAACAGGGTGGGTTTGTCAGCAATGTTCAACACTGTTCCCGGTGCAAATCCGAGCATTGTCGAAGCCATAGTGTGACCGGCATATGCAAACACCGCCCTGACCTGATCGAAGAACTGTCCATTTTGCAGCGCGACTGTTCCGCCCCCAGAGTGCCCGCCCAGTATCACATCATTCAAATCTAAAGCGCTGAACAGGGGACTATTCTGGTCTGCGTTCAATGTTGCCAGTTCATCGAGAATGGGCTGAATAGCAGGGCAGGTTGGTCCACTGCCGTAGGTGTCTGGCCGCACCTTCGACAGATCAATACCTGGTGTCAGACCAATCACGCCGGGCAATGTTTCGGCGATGTGCATGTACAGCACAGTAACAAAACCGGCACGGGCCAGTTTCAGCGCCAGCCAGTGATAGCTCTCAATGCCAATATTGATTCCGTTGAAGAAGATCACGACCGGCATTGGCGCCAGCGCTCGATCAGCCGGGACGAGTCCGTTCATGCGCTCCACGTCGCTGTTGAGCGGCGCCGCAGGATAGTAGATTTTCAGATGCAACACGTTATATGGAGCAATTGCGCCGGGTAAAGTGACAGCGCGGAAGAGAGCGCGAATCATAACCATACCTTCAATTGCAAACAGATGATGACCGCCCATCCACACTATCTGGCGTTCTTCCGGCGTTTGTCAGGACGTACACCTGCACCTGGTGCAACACCTCGTCACGAACAATCTTGCGGACGCCGGTCAGGCATCCGCTCACACTATCGTGTACTTCGATTGCGGTCACAATCTCGCCGGGGGCGCTCACCATGTGTATTTCGCGCAACGCGCCATACTGTTTCGCCCGTCCGTGTATCAGACCGGTTTCGGCGAATGCCACGTCGCTTGCCGTGATCGAATCGGTTGCGAGCAACGTGCCATCAGGTGAGATCAGATGGCGGACACCAGAGGCGTCATTTGAAACACAAAACTCTTGTGGCAGGCATGGAAAATCATCCCCTTCGGCGGTCGCCACACCAACAATAATGACAATATCCTGATTCGCGATCGAAAACGTTCCGCCTGTCACCTGGCGTCGTGCGTGAATGTGGAACGAGAAGGACGTAAAGTTATACCCGAAACGAGGCCACACGCCACGCGCCGTCAGTACGCCGTCTTTCCAGGAGAAGCCGCCGCCGATGACATCTTCGCCTACATAATGGCGCGCTTGACCAACGAGTCTGATATCGAAGACAAATTCGCCCACGCGCTGATTCATCACTTCAACTGCTGCTCTGGCCTGATCTGAGATATGTGCGACGGCCTGAACCGGCTCACAAATCTGCGTGACACGAATAATATCGCCATGCGGCTGGAGAATGCGGCGCTGATGGATACAGCCGACATACTCACCGGCTGGCGTGTAAACATATTCGGTTACTAGCCACGAACCAATGAAGGCGGAAGACGCGCACATAGTTCTC
>JBEPYG010000138.1:0-10632 GCA_041641515.1 Roseiflexus sp. | reverse complement strand
CCCTGTTTGTCATTTCACTGATTTCATTCGCCATCATTCAACTGCCACCCGGAGACTTTCTTAGTTCATACGTAGCGCAACTTCGCGCCGAAGGCGATGCAATCGATGCGGCGCAGCTGTCTGCTCTGCAGGAACAGTACGGTCTGAACCAGCCGATCTATGTCCAGTACTGGAAGTGGATCAGCGGTATTATCTTGCGAGGCGATCTCGGACGTTCATTCGAGTGGGGTAAGCCGGTCAGTGAGTTGATCTGGGATCGCATTGGAATAACATTGCTCATCTCGCTGCTCACCATTCTTTTGAGTTGGGCAATCGCTATTCCGGCAGGGGTCTATGCTGCGACCCATCAATATTCCCTTCCCGACTACCTTATGAGCTTCATCAGTTTTCTAGGTCTGGGGACACCCAGCTTCCTGGTAGCATTGATTGCATTATGGGTCGGGTTAGCAGCGTTTGGGGTCAATATTAGCGGTCTCTTCTCTGAACGATATATTGATGCACCCTGGAGCGTCGAAAAGGTGCTGGACATGCTTTCACGAATCTGGCTGCCGGTCATCGTCCTTGCCATCGATAATACTGCCAGCATTATTCGGACGCTGCGCGCCAATTTACTGGATGAACTTAGCAAACCCTATGTCGAAACCGCACGTGCAAAGGGTGTGCGTGAGACTGTCTTGATCTGGAAGTATCCGGTACGTGTGGCGCTCAATCCATTCTTCAGCACCGTTGGTTGGACGCTGGCAGCACTAGTATCGGGTGAGACGCTGGTATCGGTCGTGTTGAGTTATCAGACGAGTGGCCCGCTTCTGTTGCGCGCGCTCACCTCGCAGGATATGTACCTCGCCGGAAGTTTCATTCTGTTACTCAGCACGCTCACGGTGATCGGTACGCTCATTTCAGACATCCTGCTGGCATGGGTTGATCCGCGCATCCGTTTGGAGGAGTAAGCGATGGCGACTGAAGGGAGTGTTGAACGAGTTCGCACTGATGACTCTGCACTTGCTGCCGGTAGTTCACGAGCAGAGCAGATCTATGTTGCCCCACAATGGAAACTGATGTGGTGGAAGTTTCGCAAGCATCGCTTGGCGGTGTTAAGTGGTGGGGTGCTAATCGTACTCTATCTGGCGGCGATTTTTTGTGAGTTCGTGGCGCCGTACAATCCGGAGAGTTTTTCGACGCGCTATACGCTTGCGCCCCCGTCACGCATTCATTTCTTCGATACCGAGGGGAATTTTCGTGGTCCGTTCATCTATGGCTTGAAACGTGAGCGTGATCCGGTAACGCTCCGTCCGATATTTGTTGAAGATACGAGCGCCATTCATCCGATTCGCTTTTTCTCACCCGGTCAGCCGTACAAGTTGTGGGGGATCTTTGAGTCTGATATCCGTTTGTTTGGTATCGATGCACCTATCGAAGAACATGGTCTGTTCTTGTTAGGAGCGGATCGGTTAGGTCGTGATCTCTTCTCGCGTATTGTCTACGGGGCGCGTATTTCACTTTCAATCGGACTCGTCGGCGTTTTTTTGAGCCTGATCTTCGGTGTCGTGCTGGGTGGAATCTCCGGATACTACGGTGGCATTATCGACAATATCATCCAGCGAGTCATCGAGTTTATTCGTTCGATTCCTGCCATCCCGCTCTGGATGGGGCTGAGTGCTGCACTTCCGGCAGACTGGCCCGTCGTCTGGGTGTATTTTGGCATTACGGTCATTCTGTCACTGATCGGATGGACAGGACTGGCACGTGTGGTGCGGGGTCGCTTTTTGGCATTACGCGAGGAGGATTTTGTCCTCGCAGCGCGTCTGGTTGGGTCAAGTGAAATGCGCATCATTCTACGCCACATGGTGCCATCATTCCTCAGTTATATCATCGCAACGCTCACGCTCGCTGTACCGGGCATGATCCTGGCAGAAACGGGATTGAGCTTTATCGGTCTGGGACTGCGCGCCCCGGCGATCAGTTGGGGTGTGTTGCTTCAGGAGGCGCAGAACTTGCGCTCGGTCGCACTGGCGCCTTGGGTGTTGCTTCCCGGCGCGGCTGTCGTTATTTCGATATTGAGTTTCAATTTCTTGGGTGATGGTCTGCGGGATGCCGCCGATCCGTATGCGCGCTGAGCTTGTGAGGAATGCTATGAGCGACTCGCGTCCGCTGTTGCTAGAAGTTGACGATTTGAAGACCTATTTCTACCTAGAAGAGGGTGTTGTGCGCGCTGTGGATGGTGTCAGTTTCACCATCCGACGCGGGCAGACGGTCGGCGTGGTTGGTGAAAGTGGCTGTGGCAAGTCGATTACCGCGCGCTCGATTATGCAGATTGTTCGGCCACCGGGAAGGATCATCTCCGGATCGATACGTTTTCATCGCGTTCCGCCGTCCGATAGTCATCCCGGTGAAGTGGTCGAGATCACCAAACTCGATCCAATGGGGAAACTCATGCGCATGATCCGAGGCGGTGAAATCTCAATGGTTTTTCAAGAGCCGATGACATCGTTGAGCCCTGTGCATACCGTTGGTGATCAAGTGATGGAGGCAATTTTGCTCCATCAGGCGGTGAGCAAGGAAGAGGCGCGTCGTCTCGCGATCCATATGTTTGCCAAAGTCGGTATGCAGCAACCATCACGCACGGTGGATCGGTATCCACACCAGCTGTCGGGCGGTATGCGACAGCGCGCCATGATTGCGATGGCGCTGAGTTGTAACCCGAGCCTGCTGATTGCAGACGAGCCGACAACAGCTCTCGATGTAACGACCGAGGCGCAGATTTTGCAACTGATGCGTGATCTGCAACGCGAGTTAGGCATGGCCATTATGTTCATCACCCATAATCTCGGCGTCGTTGCACAGATGACCGAAAACGTCATGGTCATGTATATGGGGCGTGTTGTCGAGATAGCCAATGTGGACGATCTGTTCCATACTCCAAAACATCCATATACACGTCTGTTGCTCAAATCGATTCCAAAACTGGGTTCGAAAGCGATGGGCACAGCGACGCGCCTCGAGTCAATCAAAGGAACGGTGCCACACCCGTATGCAATACCCAAAGGCTGTCCGTTCCATCCACGCTGTAGCGACATGATTCCCGGTGTCTGTGATGCTATCGAACCACCGGTTGTGTCACTCAGTGATACGCAGACAGTGCGTTGCCATCTTTATTCATCTGCGCGCTCACACGAGATTATTCCGCTCATCACCGATCAGGCGACAGGGGTCGAGCGCTGAATACATCGATCATTTCGAGGGGTCTGTCTATGCATGTCATGCTCTTGTTCCCTCCAAACTGGACACCCGCGATGCCGCACTTGGCATTGCCGACGCTTACTGCCTTTCTGCGCGGGCATGGGATTCGGGTTACCCAGCGCGACTTGAATATAGAGGTCTTCGAGACAATACTGACTCGTCGCTACATCGAGCGCATGCTGGAGCGCTTGCGTCGTGAGTATGGCCCCCACGCTGAGCGGCGTTCTACGCGTCGGGTTGCTCCACCACGCGATCTGATCATTCAGGCGCTGCGTTCTGGTCCGGCGATAGCAGCGCGGGTAGAACGTGCAAAAAAAGTACTCCGCAGTTCGGCTTTCTTCGATGGACCGGTTGGTCGGGAAGCATTGACCACAGTGATCGAGGCGCTTCAGATTGCGTCACTTCCTTTCTTTCCGGCGGCGCTTGAACTGGGCACATACCGACCGGCACGAACGGCCGATAGCACACATCATATCGTGAGTGAGGTGCGCGATCCGCAGGTCAATATGCTGATCGACCTCTTTACGCGCGGCATTCTAGCAGACATTGAGCGTGAACAACCGGATGTGGTTGGCATTTCTATTCCATCGATGGCGCAAATGGTCCCGGGATTAACCATTGCGGCACTGATCAAGGACCGTGGGTTGCCCTGTCATGTGACTGTTGGCGGTCCCCATATGACGATGTTGCGTGAGCGGTTGATACGTTCTCCTGGTGTGTTCTCTCTGATCGATAGCGTTGTGATATTTGATGGCGAAGTTCCGCTTTTGCAGTTATGCGAGGCGCTTGCCGGCGATGGTGACTTGTCGCGTGTGCCAAACCTTATTTACCGCGATGGTGATGCGATCCGTGTGACCGCGCGCAAGGAGCCGGAGAAGATCGGCGTGTTACCGACGCCGGATTTCGACGGACTCCCGCTTGATCGCTATCTGGCGCCGCATCTGACGTTGCCGCTGATGTCAGCACGCGGATGTTACTTTGGCAAATGCGCGTTTTGTAATGTTGGATATGGCGAAGCCGAGCATTTCAGCCTGATGCGCAGCGAAATGTTGGCAGAGCAGATGAGAGTGCTGAACCGGCGATATGGGACACAGCACATCTTCTTTTCTGACGAGGCGCTAACGCCGCGCACATTGCGTGAGTTAGCGATGATTTTACACCGTGATCAGGCGCCAATCCTGTGGGGGGGATGTGCGCGTTTTGAGAAGACCCTGACCTCTGATGTGCTTCAGCAGATGTATCGTGGCGGTTGCCGCATGATCCTGTTTGGTTTGGAAAGCGCTTCCGAAGCAATTATGAATCGTATGGTCAAGGGAACGAAACTTGAGCATATGCATCGTATTCTGCGTGAAAGCACCGCTGCCGGCATCTGGAACCATACATTCTTTTTCTTCGGTTTTCCAGGTGAGACGATCGATGATGCCCAGCAAACGGTCAACTTCCTCTATGATCACAAAGAACACATTCATTCGGCTGCTCTTGGAACGTTTTTATTGGAGATCGATGCTCCTGCATATCGCTTTCCGGAAAGCTTTGGTATTACGAAGATCATCGATCCGCCTGAGAAAGATTTGGCCATCTACTTTGACTATGAGGTTTCTGACGGAATGGATGCGGCTATGGCAGAACTGGTTGAAACACGCTTTATAGAAACCACGCCGGTCAAGCCATTTCCACAGTTCTATGTCAATGATGTCTACCGCTTTTTATACGCTTGCTATCTGAGTCGCCAGGGATTGCCTCCACCACCGCTTCTTGCTCGTTATGAAGCGACAGTCACTGCATGAGATTGGGTTCTCTCAACGGTACAATTCATTGCCATATCTTCCTGAAAGAAGAACGATTATGCCTACTGCCATCAAGATCAGCGTCATTGGCGCCGGAAGTGCTCAGTTCTCGTTGGGGTTGGTCAAAGATCTCTGTCTGACCCCTGGTCTCGCCGGTAGCTTGGTCAGTTTTATGGATGTAGACCTCGAGCGTCTCACGATGATCGAGAGATTGGCTCGTCGCTATGCTGCCGAGCTTGGTGCTGACCTGCGCTTTGAGCAAACCGCAGAACGTGCTCTATCGATGGCTGAAGCTAGTTTTGTCATTAACACCGCTTCGGTTGTCAGTCATCACCATCAGCGCGCCGTCCGCGAGGTGACTGCGAGGCACGGGTATTACTACGGCGGCGTTAACCTTGGTAATCACGCACAACTGGCGTTTATGCTCAGCGTGGCACGTGATATGGAACGTATCTGCCCGGACGCCTGGCTGATCCAATCCGGGAATCCGGTATTCGAGGGATGCACGCTGATGACTCGTGAGACCGGCATCAAAGTATGTGGTCTATGTCACGGTCATTATGGCGTGTATCAGATTGCAACAACTCTCGGTCTCGACCCGACCAGGGTAACCTGGCAGGCTCCGGGGTTGAACCACAATATCTGGTTGACCCATTTCCTCTATGACGGGAAGGATGCCTATCCGCTGCTCGATCGGTGGATCGCAGAGCATGGCGAGACATACTGGCGCACCCACGTTGCTCAGAGTACCCACGATATTCAGATGTCACGCGGCACTCTTCATATGTATCGTATGTATGGGTTGATGCCGATCGGTGACACACCGCGTCAGTGGCGCAACTGGTGGTACCACACGAGTCTTGATGTCAAAAAATACTGGTTCGGCGAGCCATGGGGCGGACCCGACACGGAAATTGCGCGTCCATTCTTCGTTGAAAACCTGGAAAAACGCATCGCATATATGACGCATCTGGCCAATGATCCGAAGGCCAGCCTCATTGATGCATTCGGTCGTGAGAAGACGCGCGAACAGCAGGTGCCGATTATTGATGCTCTGGTCAACAACAATGAGTACGCTGCTCAAGTGAATATTCCAAACCACGGTGCATTGCCCGGCGTCGCCGATGATGTTGTCGTCGAGGTTCCGGCAATTGTTAATGCGAAAGGTATTCAACCACTGCGTGTACCACCATTACCACCGAAAATCATGCTGGAGATGATTCTTCCCGAAGTGCTCGATATGGAACGTGAATTGCTGGCGTTCAGGACTGGTGATCGGTCAATGTTGTTATGGAATGTTCTCAATAGTCCGCAAACGCGATCGTATGAACAGGCGGTTGCAGTGCTCGATGATCTTCTATCGATGCCTGGGCACGAGGAACTGGCAGCGCGCTTTCAATGGCCCGAACACTGGTAGAAAGAAAGAACCATGGGACGCACGTGGTCATCAGAGATGTCGTCATTCACCGATCAGGCTACCGGTCGCACCATCCGGCGCCTGACTGCAACTGGCAACAATGTGCATCTCTACTTTACCGAAAACTCGTTCGATGCCGTTGAGTCGGCGATCATATTCCTGTCGGATCGCGCGAGCGGCGAGAACCGCGCGCCTCACGAGGACCCACGTTACAACATATTTCGTATGGACCTTGTCTCCGGCGAGATCGTGCAATTGACCGATGAGCCGGAAGGGGTGAGCAGCGTCACCAAAACGCCGGATAGTCAGATCATCGTATACATCACCGGTCGTTGTGTTCGCGCCTGCGATACGACCACCGGCACAATCACAACTATTTATGAGGAACGCGGCAACTTTACGCTTGGCGCCCCTTCCATCGCGCCGAATCGTCGCTATGTCGCGTTCTGCCGCAATGAGCAGGTTGATGCGCCGCGCGGACCGAATTATAGCGGGTTCAGAGAAAGCTTCTATCGAATCAAGGATGGTCGCGTGACGGTTGCATATCTTGATGGTTCTCAGTCGTTCGACGCTTGGCGCGATACGCACTGGTTGGGACACTTTCAGTTTTGTCCTGTAGACTCGACGCTTGGCAGTTTTTGCCATGAAGGTCCGTGGCACCTGGTCACGCAGCGAATCTGGTTGCTCGACTTCGTCGCGCGCACGGCGTTTCCCTGCTTTCGTCAAACGGAAGAAGATGCGGTCGGCCATGAGTTCTGGACGCAGGACGGATTGATCTTCTTCGATAATCGGGGACCCGGGCACGATGGCACGATCACCAGCTATCGCACTCAGGCAGTGGCGGTCGATGTCGCTGTCAAATCGACCACTGGATCCTTTCGTCCGTATGTTGGACTTGCGAACCGGAAGGGAGAGGTCATCAGACGGATTGATATGCCGTACTACACGAACCACTACCACGCCAATCCGGATGCGACTCTACTGGTCGGCGATGATGTCGATGATCTTGTCTTGATCGACATTTCCGGCGAGCACGCACGCCTAGAGGTGCTGGTGCACAATCACGGCACTTCATGGCATACCCAGAGCAGTCACTGTCACCCAACTTGGAGTTGGGACGGAACCCGTATTCTCTACGCATCGGATCGAGGTGGCAGAGTCAACCTGTATCTGGTTGATCTCTAAGATGTGCTCTCGGTCTGAGACCTGTACTGATGAATCATGAGGGCATAGGCATGACAGAGAGTAGCGCAATTCCCCCGTTTCCTGCAGCGATCGGTGTAACCCATCTGCTGGTCTACGACACGCTCGCGCCGGATGGGTTGGTCGGCGGCAGTCCGCACGTGCACTTCCTTTGCTCCGAAATGTACGTCGTGATCGGCGGACATGGCGCAGTGCAGACGTTGAGTTCAGCAGGGTTTTGTGAAACGCCGCTGGAACCGGGGCAGATTGTCTGGTTTACGCCGGGTGTCATTCACCGTCTTATCAATCACGGAAAACTCGAAATCCTGGTCGTTATGCAGAATGCCGGCTTACCGGAGGCTGGCGATTTTGTGCTGACCTTCCCCGAGTCGATCCTGTCCGATGAGCAGGCGTATGCTGATGCTGCATCGCTATCGCCGCGCGGTCATGTGTACGCGAGTGGCGAACGCGCTGCCTACCGGCGACGTGATCTTGCAGTGCAGGGATTTGTCGAATTGCAGCAGCGTTTCCAGGACGAGGGATCATCTGCGCTTGATCGCTTTTACAGGCAGGCGCTCCAGATCATTCAGCCGAAACTCGATGCCTGGCACGCCGTGTGGGAGCGCGGACCGCTGGCGGTGACACAGCAGACAGGACAGCATCTGTCCGATCTTGCCAAGGGTGATAGCTCATTCCTCCGCCAGGGGAGCGTCTATACCCTGCCGGCGCCGGCATCGCCGCGGCGTCTGGGTATGTGCGGCACACTTGGCGTCTATCTTCCGGAAGGCGCTCAGAAGGTTGAACGATGAACATGCTCACATATCACACGGTCAACGAGTATATTCACCACTGGCTCGTCGCCGGTCCGCGGGTAGTGGAGGTTCCTGAACTCGAACGCTTCTACGGCTATGATTTTCGGAAGCGTATTGCTCGTCATTATGCGTCATCTACGCTTCCGATCACGCAAACGCCGCTGGAGGATGCGACCTTCGAGGTGGATGGTCAGCGATTAACCTGGCAATACTATGCCTGTCGTGATGATCACTTCGTCGATCTGAGCAATTTCTATCACCTTGTCTGCCATCTGCGCGCATGGGCGTATGCCGAAGTCGTCATGCCTGAAGACTGTCAGGCCGTTCTGACCATCACAACCAACGGTCCTGCAGAGGTGTGGATCAACGGTTGTTGTGTTCATCGCCATGACCACGCGCATCCGCAGATACCGGCGAGTATTCCACTGACCGCCGAGTTCCATCGGGGATCAAATGCGATCCTGGTGCAATTCGACGCTGTTGCGGTGCGTGAGTGTCCGATGGTGATGGCGCTGCGGATCGACGGTGCCGACTCTCTGCCCGTCCAGTTGCCGACATACCAGCGCCACGTCGAGTTGCGATCGGAGATCGAGCAGGTCATCGCGGCGGCGTTTTTGGAACGTGATGTCTTCGATGCCGGCGAAGAGATCGTTGTGCGCTGGTCGCCGGATGCGACGTTCGCCAAACGAACCGTGTGCGTGCGATTGCAGAACATGCGCGGACAGATTTTTGCAGAGGCGTTGCCGACTGTGCATCCTGGCGCAACACAATCGTTTGGTTGCGCTGCACAACTCCGCGATGGGGCGTACCAGATTCTCCTGATGCCGCACCCCGAAACATATTACCTCCACAATGTCCGTGTGACTCGTACACTCCCGTTCACTATACTGAAAAACCGATACGCAACAACTCCTTACGGTTCTTATGAGGAACGGCGGATCGAAGCGCTGCGTGACGCAATCCAGCGGGGTGGATTGTACGGTGAAATTGCAAAAATGGAATTGGGCGCGTGGGATAATCTGAATCTCGACATTATTCTGCAGGAGATCGAGGGTATCAACCGCCGCCGTGATTGTAGCGATTTTTTCTTGATCGGGTTACTCGGCGCTTTGCTCCGCTACGGCGACAACGAACTATTTCCTCCAGCGTTGCGTCAGCCGCTTGAGGCGTGCATCCTTGGATTTCGTTACTGGTCTGATGAACCAGGGGTGGATGCGATGTGGTTCTGGTCGGAAAATCATCGCATCCTATTCCATGCCTGTGAAATTCTTGCCGGACAGATCTACCCAGATCGCATCTTTACCAATAGTGGGCTGTCCGGCAAAGAGCATCGTACCAAGGGTGAACGTCTTGCCCTGAACTGGCTGCAGCAACGCGCAGCAGGCGGGTTCCGCGAGTGGGACTCGAACACCTATTTCGAGCATGATGCGCTGGCTTTGAGTCATCTGGCGGATCTGGCGGCGGATGATCAGGTACGCGAGTTGTCCGCAGTTATTCTCGATAAGTTGTTGTTTACCATGGCGGTCAACTCGTTCCGCGGCGTGTTCGGTTCCACCCACGGTCGTGCGTACGTAACCGGCATTAAGGGGGCGCGTCAGGAGTTGACTAGCGGCATGGCGCGGTTGCTGTGGGGCGTCGGGGTATTCAACGAAGCGACGCTTGGAACGGTTGCGCTTGCGTGCGCGCGTACCTATACGCTGCCGTCGGTCATTGCCGAGATTGCAACTGCCACCGTAGAGGAATTATGGCATCGTGAGCGTCATACCGGCGTCAATGTCTGGGATCTCGATATGGCGGAAGGACCGTGGGATGTCAATAAGGTCACATTCAAAACACCTGACTACATGCTTTGCTCGGCACAGGATTTCCATCCAGGTGAACGCGGTGTCCAGCAGCATATTTGGCAGGCGACTCTGTCGCATGATGCCGTTGTGTTTGTCACGCATCCCCCGTGTCTTGCCGAAGACAACTCCCACCGTCCAAACGCTTGGCATGGTCATGTGGTTCTACCTCGTGTGGCTCAGTGGCATGAGACGCTGATCGCAGTCCACCACATTCCACCACGCCGCGACTGGTTTGATCATGCTCGTCCTGATGGATATATCGATCCCGACCATCCGCAGGCGTATGTCGATCCAACCTGGATGGGATGGACCCATGCGTACTTCCCAACCTATGCGTTCGATGAATATGTTTT
>JBEPYG010000137.1:0-10658 GCA_041641515.1 Roseiflexus sp. | reverse complement strand
AAGGTTGCCCTGCAGCATGACGATCCAGCGGAACTGCAGCGTATTGTCGGCCATCGGCAGACCATCACTTTCGGGATAGACGATGGCGCGCGTCGGTTCGGTCACTGCGATGCTCATCGACGCCTCCACTTCTGCGATGTCTCCATTCGTGCATGGGCGGACGCGGTCGCCGGTTGCTGGGCGTTCGGCAGGGTCAGGCGCGACCTGCTACGCGGCATCATCCGGGTCGACTCCCAGCGCGCGCAATCGCGCGGCTAAGCGTGCTGCGCGTTCCTCGGCTTCCTGCCGCGCGCGCGCTTCGGCGGCCCGCGCCTCGGCTTCGGCCTGCGCCCGTTCCTCGGCTTCCTGTGCGCGCGTCTCGGCTTCCTGTCGCGCGCGCGCTTCGGCGGCCCGCGCCTCGGCTTCCTGCTGTGCGCGCGCTTCGGCCTGTGCGCGCGCCTGCGCCAGTTCCTCGAACGTCAGGAACGGGCGTCCGTCAGGATACCATAGGCGCACCTCGCCCGCGCCGGTCGCAAAGCGCACTCCCAGCCGCGGGCTGACCCACCCGTCCATCTCGTCCACCACGGTCAACTTGCCGTCCTGACGCACCCAGCCGACCGCTTCCCCGTGGGCGGGGTCGATCAGGTAGTACTCATCGACGCCGTAGCGGTCGTAGAAGGCGAACTTGCGCGCCATTTCGACCAGGGTGTTGCCGGGCGAGAGCACCTCGAACACCACCTGCGGCGGCTGGTCGCCTTCTTCCCACTGGAGATAGGCGCCGCGGTCGCCTTTGGGACGCCCGAACGCGACCAGCACGTCGGGGGCGCGTCGGATGTCGGGACGCCCCTCGACCGGGTACCAGAGCAAGTCGCCGGCGACGAACACGTCGGGACGGTCGGCGAACAGCGCGGCAAGGTTGCCCTGCAGCATGACGATCCAGCGGAACTGCAGCGTATTGTCGGCCATCGGCAGACCATCACTTTCGGGATAGACGATGGCGCGCGTCGGTTCGGTCACTGCGATGCTCATCGACGCCTCCGCTATTCTAAACTGCACACATCATTCATGCTCATGCTACCACACTCATTACGATTTTGATGTACCATATCCGAAGCAACGCAACACCGGTGCGGTGCGTAGATGTAGATGACGGACGCACGCCATCGCGCTCACAAAAGGAGGAGATATGTCAGTTCTAGCAGGAATCGTCTTCGGTTTCATTGTGTGGTTCCTGATGCGCTACCTGGTTGCCGGAATCTACACCGTAAACCAGAACGAACGCGCAGTGAAGACGATATTCGGGCGCGCCGAACGTCTGACCGACGCCGCGATCGATGACCCCTACGCCGAGTATCTGCGACCGGAGGAGCGTGAACGGTACCGCTACCCTCAGGTCGTCGTCATCCCTCCAGGCGGACCGTACTTCAAGTGGCCCTGGGAGCGCATCTACAAAGTCTCGGTTGCCACCCAAACGATGAATATGGCGCTCGATCTGGAAAATCCGATGGCTAATCAGGGCGGCACCAAACTCGAAGCGGTTACCAAGGACCAGCTCAATATCGGCTTGGAGGGGCAAATCCGCTACCGGGTTTACGAACGCAACCTGTATGCCTACCTGTGGGGCGTCAAGAACCCAATCGTCCATGTGATGGGCTACTTCATTTCCATTCTGCGCGAACGGATTGCCAATTTTGAGGCGCCACAGCGGGTGATGACGATGGACACGGCGCCGATGGACGGCAATGTCGCAACAAGCGTGTCGATCAACGACCTGCGCAAAAACCTGCGTGACCTGAATGAGTTAATGGACCGCGAGTGCCTTTCGGCGGCGGCGCGCTACGGCATTCAGTTCGATGCCTCGCTGATCACCAGCATCGACGCGCCGGCGGAAGTCGAGTCGGCGCTGGCAGCTATCAACACCGCCCACAACCAGGTCTCGTCCGACATCAGTCTGGCACAGGCGACGGCCGATCAGAAAATCGTGGAGTCGAAACGTGCCGTTGAGATCGAAACATTGAAGGCGCAGGCGGAAGTCGAACCGCTGGTGGCGCTCGCGAAGCAGCTGAGCGACCTCAAGCGAATTGGCGGACCCGAAGCATTGCAGGCGTATGTACGGAACGTCCGTTTGAAACTGTACAACCGGGCTGATCGCGTCATTCTGGAGGAACAGGTATGATCGAGTTTGCTACTGCTGCTATCGTGACCTTCATCGTCTGCCTGATTGCCGTACCGACCTTTCTTGGACTTCTACGCGCCTTTGGTCTGTACGCAATCGTGGAAGAAGGCACCTGCCATGTCTATGTGCTCTTCGGCAACGTCGTCGGCATCCTGCGCGAACCGGGGTTGTACTTTCTGCCGCTGCAACTCGGGCTTGCCGCGTTTCTCGTCAACTGGCTCGGACGGCGGCATGTTATTGATATGCGGCTCGACCAGAAATATTTGCGCAGTCAGCCGGTCAATTCCGAGGAAGGCGCGCCGATGGGTGTAGGTATCTGGTACGAATATAAAGTCAGTGACCCGATCGCCTATCTGTTCAAGAACGCCGATCCGGATGGCTCACTGGCAGCAAACGTCAGCAATGCTGTAGTACGCACATTGAGCAACCTGCCGCTTGCCGATATGCTGGAGAACCGCCACGCGATGAGCCGGACCGTGCGCGACGAGGTATCGCCGAAGTCTGCAGAATGGGGGTACCAGCTGGGGTCGGTCTACATTCGCAAAGTGCATTTCCGCGACATCGGCATGATCCGGCAAATCGAGGAAAAAGTCGTCAACCGCCTGCGCCAGGTCACCGCTGCGATCAGGCAGGATGGCGCCAACCAGGTCAGCATCATTACCAGCACTGCCGAGCGCCAGGCGGCGATTGAGTTCGCCAAGGCACAGGCGATCCGTCCACAGATTGTCGGTGCGGCGCTTAACCAGATCGCAGCCGACCCGGATGTTGCGTCTGCACTGTTCGAGATACTTGAATTGCAGAATATTATGGAGGGGCGCGCTGCTATCACGCTCATCCCGCCCGCACGACCGCTGCTTCAGCAGATGATGGCGGCAACGCCTGCCGGGAACAGTCAGCCGTCCCAGCAGATGCGATGATGAGGGATGCGGTTCACAGCGTCAATAGCCCGCCAGTGCTATCTGGTGTCGTAAAGCTGCAGATGTAAAAGCAACTGTTCACGATTGACGGTTCGGGGGATGCCCCCGAGCACAGAAATCGGCAGCGGTATGGCTTTCGTAAGCGCCATGGAGCGTTGCCCCGCCGATGCCAAAAATACGGTCACCGAAAGCGTGAGCAGTGACCTGCAAAAAATACTTGACAGTTACTCGACAGAGGTTTACAATACGTAAAGTCCGTACTTGACAAAGTGCGGACTTGACTACCTTCATTATCTCGGTTACAATAATACGAACAAAAGTTCGTATTTCAAGAGAGTGATACAACGTATTGTATGGTTTGCGTGTATGCTCGTGGCACTTGCTGGATGTGGACAGCCATTGCAACTCGATGCTGCACAGCGAACACGGACTCCTCTCGTTACACAATTTGTTGCGCCAGCAGGAACGCCTGAGCGAACGGCGCTGGCGCCAGTTCCGACCCGTGTGACTCAGACGCTGGTTCAGGAACGCTCACCGACGGTAGCGCCTGTCACGCGGACGCCGATAGTTCAGATCATTCCGGCCGCGCCGCCGCCGCAAACGAATGAAGCGCGGTGGCGCGCGCAACAGATCGATCGAGAGGTGCTCGATCCACCAAGAGTCTATCGGGTTGTCCGCCGCACAGCATTGTTCTGGTTCGATCCAATGACCAGTCAAACGCTCGAAATTGGCACACTGCTCGGCGACGTTCCGGTTCATGCCCGCTTTCGCCTGCGCTCCACCGGAGAGTATGCGCTGGAAGTGCAATATCGTATCAATAACGACTTCGGGCTGACGGCAATATCCGAAGCCGTGCGTTCGCGCATGGAAGCCGCCGGTTATACGGTCAGCGTCGAAGCTTTTTTATTGGAGTCCGACGCCGTTCAGGCGCCGTAACGTTGTCGTCGGAGACAGTCTGTGAGTAGCAACTATTTGAACATGATCCGCGGGCAACGCCGTCGTTCGAGCGGCTTTCAGATCACTGCCCGCACGCTGCTGGCAATCCTGGCGTTCGTCGCGATGGCGGGATCCGCCGCCTACTGGTGGGGGGTGCAGTCGCAACTGACCGACAACCGCATCGTCGCCATCGCCTTCACCGCCATCCTGGTCCTTGCGCCGCCCAGCCTCGTCTCGTTCCTCATTCCCTGGTCTCCCGCCGGGATGCTGCTCCAGAAGGTCAATGCGCGCACGTGGGCGTTTCCCGTCATCATCGGCTGCGCGCTCTACCTCCTCTACTACGCCTTTCAACTGCAGTGGGCCTGGTGGGCCGCCCAACCGGTCGTCGCCGAGACCAATCTGGTCTATCAGCAGGTGCTGATCGGGATGATCGGCTTCATTATCATTCCGGCGCTGTTGTGGACGCCGGTCAGTTCGGACGAACTGGTGGAGCAGGTGCGGCAGGCGCATCTGGTGAAGCGCTATGAGTTGCAAACGCAGGCGGACATTGCGATTCTGCGGGCGACGCTGCTGCGGGCGCAGGAGAAGGCGTTGATCGGGTTCGCCAATCTGACGGTGCAGGAGCGGGAGGAACTGGCGGCGGTGATGCAGTCGCTGGTGAGCGGGATTGATCGCACGCTGAAGGAGATCGGGCAGACGGTGAAGACGGTCTCCGGGGTGGCGCTGCCGTTCGACAGTATGCTCGATGACAACGAGGATATTCGGGACATTCTCGAGTACATCGGCGACACGTTGCAAACCGGTGTGCTTGCAGAGACGGCGCAGGAACCCGAGGAAGCGCCGCAACGCAGCCGCGTGTACGACCGTAAGGAAGTGTCATCGCGCAGGATGCGCGAGCGTGTGCAACGGTAGGAGGACGCTGTGGCAGTGCGCAGCAAACCGCTCGGTCCCTCGCCGCGGCGTTCGGTGCGACAGCAGCGACCGCCCGACGTTGCGCCACGCAAACCTTTTGCGCCGTACCCGATTGTCGAGCCGCCGGCGCGTGCAGGCATTGGCGCACCGGCCGGGATTTTGATGTTGCTCTTCGGGCTGCCGCTGTGGGCGCTTGGCGCAAAGTACACTCTCGATGGGGCGGTGATCGGCATCAATATGCTGGCGGCATTTCTCGAACTCCCTGCCCGTGTGCCTGCGCCGACCGGCTGGTGGAACCTGTTGCTCATTCCAATCGGGTTGCTCTTCTCATATGTCGAGTCGAGCGTGCGACTGAACCTTTTGGGCGGACCGGTGCAACTCTTCGCACTGCTCGTTCTGCTCGTTCTCACCCACGGCATCGATATCTACACCACCTACCTGGGTATTTCATCCCTGGCCGCGCAAGCTTCCGGTATTGGGCAATTCCTTAACCTTTTCTGGTGGAGTCCCTATGTAGCAGCGATTGTGTTAACCTATCTGCCGGAAGTGCTTATTCGCGGCGGCTGGTCACTGCTCATGGAATAGGCTGGCACGCCGGGCAGTAGTGCGTTCCCCGCTGTGCGACCACGGTCTTGACAATCGTAGCGCTGCAGCGCGGGCACGGTTGACCTTCCCGATCATAGGCGTTGAAGTGATCCTGGTTCGTGCCGCGTGCGCCGTAGGAGTTGCGATAATCGCGCAATGTGCTGCCGCCGTTGGCGAGCGCCTGCCGCAATGCCGCGCGAATGCCGTGGTGGAGTGCAGCGATTTCCTCAGTATTCAGGTCGGCAGCCGGACGCAGCGGATGAATGCCGGCGCGCCACAGCGCTTCATCTGCATAAATGTTCCCAATTCCTGCAATCACTGACTGGTCGAGCAGTAGTGGCTTGATTGCTCGTTTGCGGTTGCGCAGCAGGTCCGCCAGCCGTTCCACTGTAAAGGTGTCGGCGAGCGGCTCATCGCCGTGCGCTGCATCGAGCGCCGCGAGACCGGCGGCATCCAGCAATCGGGCACGGCCAAACTTGCGGGTGTCGTGAAAGAAAATCTGGCGTCCATCGGCAAGGCGTATCACCAGATGGGTGTGTTTATCCGGTTCGGCATCTGGGGGGTGAACGGTCAGACGACCAGACATACGCAGGTGAAGTGCCAGCGTCCATCCTTCGTCGAGGTTGAGCAGGATCCACTTGGCGCGCCGTCCCCATCCACGCACCTGGCGTCCGGCAAGTAGCGAAATAAACTCATCAGGGGTTGGGGTCTCGACCAGGCGAGGCCAGTCGAGACGCTCGACCCGGGCAATGTGCGTGCCGACAATTTGCATCCCCAGACTGTCGGCGGCGTGTTGAACTTCGGGTAATTCTGGCATAGTGCAGTACGAAGAAAATGTGCTCTACACCTCATTATATCCCCACATGCATCCTGCTTCGCACGTGTTAGCGTGTATCGTAACGAGGTGTGATGTTTTTCAGTCGGCTGAATATACAAAGATTGGGATTGTCCAGTATCATCGCGCCCTCTATAATCACATAGGATGATCACGCAAAATGTCGTGCATGTGGCACGTCGCTGTCTGCAGTAGATGAGTC
Source organism: Roseiflexus sp. (assembly GCA_041641515.1). Taxonomy (GTDB): domain Bacteria; phylum Chloroflexota; class Chloroflexia; order Chloroflexales; family Roseiflexaceae; genus Roseiflexus. The sequence goes on along the minus strand of JBEPYG010000137.1, from coordinate 4,116 downwards.
TGCTGCTTCGGCATTGTGATGTCACAATCATGAAAGGAGACTGTCTACATATTGACGCTCTATTCAGACTCATCGATGTCGCTGATATAGGTAACAGGATTAAGCATCGGGGTAGGGTTGTCGATTGTGTTCGTGCATCCAGTTCATGGGGGAGCATCTTATGACCACCGTCGCAGGCAAAACTCGTCCGTGGATTATTCCGATAGTGTTCCTGATCCTGTGTGGCATGTTTGGAACTGCTGCCCCGGTTCGCGCCACTCCCAACAATCGGTGCGTTGGAAGTCCCACTAGCGTTACATGCAGCACTACCCACTCGACTATTCAGGCGGCAGTCAACGCAGCTGTCGCTGGCGATACCGTTATCGTTGCTGCCGGCACGTACAACGAAAATGTGGTTGTGAACACGTCCAATATCACCTTGCGTGGCGAGGGTGATGGTCTCTCAGGCACCATCCTCAACGGCGCCTTCAGCGGCTCAACAGGTTTCGGTATTCGGCTAAGCAATAACGTAACCGGCATTACCATCGAGAAGATACGAATTATCAACAACACCTCAAATCCCAATGCATCCGGTATCTACGGAGGCGGAGGCAACAACGACCTGATCATCCGGGATGTGACTGTCAACAACAACGGTCCGGGCTATGTAAGCGCATCAGGTGGCATCTACCTGAACGGTCCGATCAACAATGTCTTGATTACCAATGTCACCGCTCACAATAACACGGGCCGCGGCATTGTCATCTGGAATGGTTTTAAGACCAACATTACCATCACCAACAACAATGTGCAAAACAACAACTGCTGCGGTATTGAGCTGCAGGACGGTACGGCCTCCGGTGTCACTATGACCGGCAACACCGTTGTGAACAACGCCGATAGCGGCATGTCGGCTGTTGGGTTGACCTCTGGCGCAGGTCCGAATCTGATTGCCAATAACACGGTCACCAACAACGGGCGCTTTGGTATCGAAATCAAACTGCCCAACGGCACGGGCGCAGACAGCGGCGACGGCAGCATTGTGGTCGAGAATAACACTGTGGCTCGCAGTGGAATACCCACCGATCTGCGTGACCACGCCGGCATCGCCGTCTTTCGGCGCAGCTGGGTGGCTAGCTATAACAACGCAGACATACCTGCTGGCGTCATCGTGCGCAACAACACTGTCACCGGCTACCAGCAACCGAGTGCCAGCACTGGCTTTGGCATCGTGGTCGAAGGTCGGGACGTGCAGGTTTTGAACAACACCCTGACGAACAATGACGTCGGCGTCCAGGTTCAGGCCGGGCATACGCCCTATACGCCCTATACGAACACAGATGGCAATCAGGCGAACCTGTCTGACAATTTTTTTGGGCGTGGGAATTCGCCGGTAGCCTGTGCGCGAGTCAGCGGCAATAGTTACACAGGCAGTACCGAGGCGGATTTCCGACTCGCAGGTGGTACGGTTGCCAGCTCAAACCCTGACAAGATTCGGATCGGCACGTCAGCACTGCCTTCTGTGACCTCTATCGTCCGCGCCGGTTCCAATCCTGTCAATGCTGCCAGCGTGTCCTTCATCGTGACGTTTTCGGACCCGGTGACCGGCGTAGACGCACTTGACTTTAGTCTGACCACCACCGGCGGCATAAGCGGAGCAGGCGTGACAGGCGTCTCCGGCAGCGGCACGACCTATACTGTCACTGTCAACACCGGGAGCGGTGATGGGACAATCCGCCTCGATCTGAAGGAGTCTGCCAGCATTGAAAACTTGTCGACGAAATATCCCATTTTCTGCGGCTATGATGCTGGCGAGGCATACACGATTGACAAGACTGCTCCGACACTGACTATCACCAGCACATCTGGCAATCCGACCGGTGTGACCCCCATTCCGCTTACGTTCACCTTCGACGAAATGGTGACCGGATTCACTGCCGGAGATGTAACGGTGAGCAACGGTTCGCTGTCTGGCTTCAGCGGCGGAGGCGCGGTGTACACTGCCAATGTCATCCCGTCCAGCGACGGACCTGTGACGGTCACAGTGACGGCAGGCGCTGCGCAGGACGCAGCTGGGAACGGCAATACAGCTGCCACGTTTACAACCACCTATGATAGCGTTGCCCCTGTCGTTCTCTCTATCACCTTCCCTATCACGAACCTTACCAGCGCCTACAGTGTGACATTCATCGTTACCTTCTCGAAGAACGTAACCGGTGTAGACGTGACCGACTTCAGCCTGACTGCCACCGGCGGCATGAGCGGGGCAAGCGTGGCAGGCGTCTCTGGGAGCGGGTCGGTCTACACCGTAACAGTCAGCGTCGTTCCTGCTGGCGGCACTCTCCGTCTTGATCTTATCGACGACGATAGCATCAAAGACATCGCTGGCAATTCACTAGGCGGGACTGGCGCTGGAAATGGCAATTTCACGGATAGTCAGGTCCTGTTCTCTGTGCTTCTCGCGCCAATATTTCGCTGAGACAACGATTGTCGAGCTTGCTCACAGGGACGACGCCTTTCATCCGTCGATGCGGTCGAAAGGCGTCGTCTGCGCTCAGAGCGGCAGCAGTCGTTCGTTATCTGGCATTGTTCATTATCAAAATGATATGAGAATGATGCGCTGCACGGGTGCCATGTTATGCCATGTTACATGTCTGAACACGCACCTCAGCATACCTCGTTGAATTCGGGAGAGGCGGCATGCTACAATACCCCGTGCTATGCATCCGTATTCGCTCTCAGTCAGGCAGATCGCTCTGCTTGCAATCGTCTGCTGCGTCGTCCTGATCCTGTTCAGCCAGCCACAGCCGCCGGTGCTGTCGCGTTGGTCGCAGGGCAATCAGACGGGTCCGACGATCGGTGCGGTTGCTGTGCCTGTCGCCGATCTGTCGCTGGTGACCATTACGGCGAGCGATGGGCTCTATGCAACAGAACGCGCCCAGCTCGATGAAGAATCGCGCCGTGCCTACGAGTATGTCGCCGCGCGTTTCGGCAGCTCGCTCGCGACGCCACTGAGCGTTGCATTTGTTCTAGAACCTGGATGTGCGTTGAGCGGCGTTGCCTACACCGATATCCGCAGTGTCCAGGTCTTTACGTGTAACGGTATTGCTCGTGAGCGAGCAGTGGCAATTCTGGCGCACGAGTATGTGCATCAATTGCAACACGACCGCTACGGACCGCGGCATCTCAGTGCTGATCTGATCCTGTCTGAAGGCTTGGCGACATGGGGTGCAGGGCAATACTGGCTCGGCGGTCACTCCGATTTTCGCAGCTACGTCCGGGTACAACAGGCGAAAGGTGTGTTCTACCCGCTCGCGACCCATTACGCCGGACGCGGTACAGCAGTGATGAACGCACTCTACTACCAGTGGGCCAGTTTTGTCGAATTCCTCATCGATCAGTACGGACGCGAACGACTCGATGCGCTGTACGTCACCGGCAACGGTGCGCCAGGTTCGGCGGACTACCGGTCGATCTATGGGAAGGACCTCGCCGCGCTGGAACAGGAGTGGGTGGAGTGGCTGGGACGTTGAACGTTGAACGGGTAAACGAGCGAAGGTGTGAACGTGCAAACGTGCGAAGGTGTGAACGTGGAACGTTGAACGGGAATAGGAAGGTGGAATGGGAATAAGAATGCGAATATGCTCAAAAAACGATATAGTCACACGATCTCGTAATCCCACAATTCTATGACGCCAGAAAAAACACGCAGTTCAACCGTGCGACGAGGCCTCACAGCGCCGGTACGCTTCCTCTGGCGCCTGTTTCTGGCGTTCGTCAAACTGACCATTGTGGGCGTCATTCTAGCAGCGATCGCGATCATACTCGTGTATCGCCACTACAGTCGCGACCTTCCCGATCCGGCGCAGATCGGACGGCATCGTCCGGCAGAGACCGGTTACATTTATGCGCGCGACGGAACTGTGCTCTACGAACTGGTCGATCCGCTGAGTGGCAGGCGAACGGTTGTTCCTTTCGAGCGCATTCCCCGCATCCTGATCGATGCGACGGTTGCTGTTGAAGATGCCGGTTTTTGGGAGAACCCCGGCGTCGATCTGCGGGGCATTCTGCGCGCGTTGTTCCTCAACTATCAGGCAGGCGAAGTTGTCAGCGGCGGCTCGACGATCACCCAGCAGC